>NZ_JBIVMY010000030.1:0-68959 GCF_044753325.1 Pseudomonas sp. NPDC088414
GTAATAGGAAATGAACTGCAGGGCGTCGGCAACGCTCTGAATCCGGTCGTCTTGCTTGATCACGGTCATGAGTCGCGCTCCTCTAAAAGACGGGAACATTCAATAAGGTGCCTGCGGCTTGGGTGCATCGGTCGGTCGCAAGCACCTTTCAAGGCACGCCGGGGCTGCTGGCGCGACGCTAAAAAGGCGCGGCAGTATACCGCGCCTCTGCAGGGCATACACGCGCCGGCAGTCATTCGTTGGTCGCATACCGAACACTGCTGGCCCCTGTGGCGAGGGAGCTTGCTCCCGCTCGGCTGCGCAGCAGCCGTAAATCGGTATACACGGTAGAACTGAAATATTGAGTTGGCTGGATTTGGGCCTGCTGCGCAGGCCAGCGGGAGCAAGCTCCCTCGCCACAGAAGGCGGCGTCAATCCGACAATCGGGTCATGCATTTGACGTCAATTTTTGGCGCCGAAAATCGGTGGTCATTTATCGACCGCCCCTCTAAAGTGGCATCCGGTCTGTAGAGTAGGACACTCGGTCAGCCTCCTATCGCACGGTGAGTCAACGATTGACCCATAACGCTATTCAACGTCTTTTGCTCAAACGCTTTGCACTCGCTGCAGCCACCTATGGATTGGCTTTGCTGCTGCTGTGGCTGGCGTTTTTCACCGGGCATTACCCGCAATCATTGAACAGCGTGGCCATCGGCAGCGCGCTGGTGGTGATCTGCCAGGCGACGTTGTTTGCGCTGTTCTGGTCCGGGCGCAATCAGCGCTTCGCCGACCCCAGCCTGACCGAGGCGCAAGTGCTGCTCGGGCTTGGCTGGCAGACCTGGCTGATCGCCCATCTGGATGAAGCACGCGGCGCGTTTCTGGTGTTCTACGTGCTGATCCTGCTGTTCGGCCTGTTTCATTTAACCCGGCGCGCGTTCATTCGTTGCGCGCTGCTGGTGTTTTTCAGTTTCTGTGCGATCACCCTCTGGGACGGCTACCACTTCCGTCTGCCGGATCCGGCATTGGCGGCGTTGCAGGTGTGCATTCTGGCGATGGTGCTGGCGTGGCTGGTGATTTACGCACGCTTCGTCCAGGTTTCACGGCAGCGCATGCGCCAGCGCCGGTTTGCCTTGCAGGCGCATCAGGACACCCTGCGCGGGATGATGCGCCAACTCGAAGATCTGGTGGCCACCGATGAACTGACCGGACTGTTCAATCGCCGGCATTTTCTGCGTCTGGCCTCACGGGAGCTGGCGGAGATGGAACCGGGCGTGGTGCATGGTCTGGCACTGATCGACCTCGATCACTTCAAACGTATCAACGATCTGCACGGTCATGCCGCCGGCGATCAGGTGTTGCAGGCTTTCGCCGGCGTGGCGGGTGCCTGCCTGCGTGACGGCGACGTGCTGGCGCGTTACGGTGGCGAAGAATTCGTGGTGTTGCTGCCCGACTGCGATGCCGAACGCCTGACCGCCTGCTGCGAACGCCTGCGCATTGCTTTCACCGATGTCGAACTGATGGGCCTGAACGTGCGTAACCTCAGCCTGTCGGCGGGCATGACCCTGCTGGAACTGGGCGACGATCTGGACGACGCTTTGCAGCGTGCCGATCAGGCGCTGTACCGGGCCAAGCGCGACGGGCGCAATCGCTGTGCAGCGGCATGGGAGAATGTGGATGCCTGAACTTCGCGTCGGTGACCGGCAATGGTCGGTGGCGGCGGGCAGCAACCTGCTCGACGCCCTCAACCAGAACGGCGTCGCGGTGCCTTACAGCTGCCGCGCCGGCAGTTGCCATGCCTGTCTGGTGCAGTGCGTGAACGGCTTGCCCGCCGACAGTCGCCCGGATGCCTTGAGCGCCGAACAGCGCCAGCAAGGCTGGCGGCTGGCCTGTCAGTGTCAGGTCACGGAAGATTTGCAGGTACACACCTTCGACCCGGTCACCGACGGTCGTCCGGCCGTGGTCGAGGCGCTGGACTGGCTCAGCGATAACGTCCTGCGTTTGCGCCTGACCCCGCAACGACCACTGCGCTACGCCGCCGGGCAGCATCTGGTGTTGTGGATAAACCAGATCGCCAGACCGTATTCGCTGGCAAGCCTGCCGCAGGAAGAGCGCTTTCTCGAATTTCACCTCGACTGCCGCCAGCCCGGCGAATTCAGCGATGCGGCGCGGCGCCTGCAGATCGGTGACCCGATCCGCCTCGGCGAACTGCGCGGCGGCGCCCTGCATTACGACCCGGACTGGCACAGCCGACCGCTGTGGCTGCTGGCGGCCGGCACCGGGCTGGGGCCATTGTTCGGCGTGCTGCGCGAAGCCTTGCGTCAGGATCACCAAGGCGCCATCCGCGTCATTCACTTGGCCCATGACCCGCGCGAACACTATCTGGCCAAACCTCTGGCGGCGCTTGCCGCGCAGCGCGAAAACCTCAGCATCGAGCTATGGACGGCGGCCGAGTCAGCCGCCGCTTTGGCGCAACTGCGCCTTGTTTCCCGGCAAACCCTGGCCTTAGTCTGCGGCTCGACTGCCAGCGTCGATGCGTTTGCCAAGCGTCTGTACCTGGCCGGGTTGCCGCGCAATCAACTGCTGGCGGATGTGTTTCTGACCCGCGGTTGAGCGCTGAATCTGATGTGAAGGTGAACTCCTGTGGCGAGGGGATTTATCCCCGATGGGCTGCGCAGCGGCCCCCAGTTTTGTGAGCGCTGCGCACTCAATCGGGGATAAATCCCCTCGCCACAGCAATCCAGCCTCACCACAAAAAATCTTTGTCAGCCTTTTAAATGTTGAGTAACGCTGATGACCGAAGCCATCCTGCTCGAACGCGAACGCGGTTTGCTCACCCTGCGCCTCAATCGTCCGGACAAGAAAAACGCCCTGACCCGTGCGATGTACAGCCGCCTCGCCGAGGCCCTGAAGCAGGCCGACAACGATCCTGACATCAACGCCGTGCTGATCACCGGCAGCGCCGAGTGCTTCACCGCCGGCAACGACATTGCCGACTTCATCCAGCAACCGCCGAGCGACCTCGACAGCCCGGTGTTTCACTTCATGCTCAACCTGCTCGAATGCCGCAAACCGGTGATCGCCGCCGTGGCCGGTGCGGCGGTGGGCATCGGCACCACGTTGCTGCTGCATTGTGATCTGGTCTACGTCAGCCGCGATGCGCGGTTGCGCATGCCGTTTGTCAATCTCGGGTTGTGTCCGGAGTTTGGCTCCAGCCTTATCCTGCCGCGTCTCCTCGGGCAGGCGAAAGCGGCGGAGCTGTTGCTGCTCGGCGAAGTTTTCAGCGGTGAACAGGCGGCGCAATGGGGCATTGCCACTGAAGCGCTGGGCAGCGGCGAAGCGGCGCTGAACAAGGCGCGGGAGATAGCGTTGCGTTTCGATGAACTGCCAGCAGAGGCGGTACGCATCAGCAAGCAATTGATGAGGGCGCCGGATCGCGAATTGATCCGTAAGGTGATCGAGCAGGAGGGCGCACTGTTCACCCAGCGGTTGCGCTCGCCGGAGGCGTTGGCGGCGTTGACCGGATTCATCAAGCGGCATTGAGTCTTCGGGTGGCTGTACTGCCCGCATCGCGAGCAGGCTCACTCCTACAGGGGAACGCATTTCAAATGTAGGAGTGAGCCTGCTCGCGATAGCATTGGATCAGCCAATACATCTTCAGGCTCAGAATACAAAAAGCCCCGGCATTCACATGGCGGGGCTTTGATGAGGCAAGACAATAACCCGCGTGCAACAGGTTGTCTGCCTGAATTGCCATCAGCGGGGAATGCCCGTCAGCGGGGTAAATACCGCAAGATCATAGGGTATCCAGGTTCCTCGTCTCTAAGCACAAAGGGAATGGCGCTCACGAGGATTTTTTCATCGGACTGCAAGGCAATGATGGCCTTGTACCTTCCTTTTCCGTCGGATGGCAGAGTTTGTTGGACGTACCCGTTGCCGTTTCCGAAGCTGGTATCCGGTGTCCCATTGCTATTGAAACGTGCCAGAACAAGTCGGTGAGTCATGGGCGTGAAAGTGCCTGTCGACCCCACAACGACAGACCGGCCGTCCTTTTGGAATGCACCGGCCTCCCACTGTGTTTCCTTGGCCAGGGCCGTCAGCAATGGCTGACCCTGATTGAATTGAATGTTCGGTTCACCATTGGGCTCGGAGCTGATCAGCAACGCTTTAACATCTGGAAATGCGCCCGCTTTACCAACGCCGGGAATCCGTCCGTTGTTCTGTCGGACAAGCTGTTCGAAAGTTGAAACCCGCACATCGAACACCACGAAACCGTTTCGCAACTTGCCAAACGATTTATCAAGCTCGCCATTCTCGTGCAAGCAGGCAAGCATGGCATGGTGACCTGAGTAGGCGAGCGTCAAGCCTCCAACCACATATTTCTTTTCCTCCTCGTCAACCAGCAAGCTCCGCAACAGACTCGTTGGATTATGAGGGTTTTTGATATGGATAAAGCCTGTAGGGGAGAATGTTGTGTCCGGAGCTCCCTCCGGCGTCAGGCGTATGATCCATCCATAGTAATGAGTAGTGAGAATCTTGCCGTCACGCAGGATCACCATGCCCGTCTGGTCAGCGGCGGAGCTTTCCAGAATTTCAATTGGTTTTGTTGAAAGCGAACCGAGTTTCATACAAACCTGGCCATCCTCGCCAAACGTTTTATCCAGTGATCCATTTTCTTCCAATCGATAAAAATACGAAAAGTTGGTAGAAACAGACGATGCAGATTTGGCGTGAACGATAATCCTGCCATCTTGCAAAGCAAACGAGGAAAGGCCGGCAAACTCGGGAAGTGGGTGTTGGAATAAACCTTTCTCGCCATAATCAAGATCAGGATCGCCATTTAAATCCAGGCGGCCCAGGGTGAAGTAGCTGAAGTTGCCTTTGGAGGTATGCCCGCCGAAATAGATCCAGGAATCCGTTACCAGCAGTTGTTTGATAATGATAGTTCCGTAGTCCGGATTTCCGTTGACTATCGTCACAATTCCTTTGTCGCCGAAATCGGTATCGAGCATCCCGCCGTAAGTTTTTTGACTCGTCATTTTTTCTACCTCGTGCAATTGCAGAAAAAGCAGGTCGTCAGTTCATCGCACGATAGAAAAGCGTAAAAACTCTGAAGATTAATGATCGGACGGGGTTCGATTAGAAGCTTCCATCGTCACCGGCACAACTGTCAGGTCTGACAGTTGTAGAGCCACCCAACAGGTGTTAGCGGGCAATAAAAAAGCCCCGGCACTCACATGCCGGGGCTTTGGTTTTTCAGGGCGTCACTCAGACCTGTGGGTCGCCCACGTGCAGGATCTTCATGCCGTTGGTGCCGCCGGTGGTGTGGTAGCTGTCGCCCTTGGTCAGGATGACCCAGTCACCTTTTTCCACAACGCCGCGTTTGACCAGTTCGTCGATCGCCTTCTGGCTGACTTCATGCGGCTCCAGCGAAGCCGGGTCGAACGGAATGGTGTAGACGCCGCGGAACATCGCTGCGCGCGCCTGAGCTTCGCGGTGCGGGGTGAAGCAGTAGATCGGCACCGACGAACGGATACGCGACATGATCAGCGGGGTGTAACCGCTTTCGGTCAGCGCGATGATCGCCTTGACGCCCGGGAAGTGGTTGGCGGTGTACATGGTCGCCAGCGCAATACTCTCGTCGCAGCGCTCGAATTCCTTGCCGATGCGGTGGCTGGAAGTCTTGCTGGTCGGGTGCTTTTCAGCGCCGACGCAGATGCGCGCCATCGCCTGCACGGCTTCCAGCGGGTAAGCGCCGGCAGCGGATTCGGCCGAGAGCATCACGGCGTCGGTGTAGTCGAGCACAGCGTTGGCCACGTCGGACACTTCGGCGCGGGTCGGCATCGGGTTCTGGATCATCGACTCCATCATCTGGGTCGCGACGATCACCGCCTTGTTGTGGCGGCGTGCGTGCAGAATGATCTTCTTCTGAATGCCTACCAGCTCGGCGTCGCCGATTTCCACACCGAGGTCGCCACGAGCAACCATCACTGCGTCAGACGCCTTGATCAGGCCGTCGAGGGTTTCGTCGTCGGCCACGGCTTCGGCGCGTTCGATTTTCGCCACCAGCCAGGCAGTGCCGCCGGCTTCGTCACGCAGTTGACGGGCGTAGTTCATGTCAGCCGCGTCACGCGGGAAGGACACCGCGAGGTAGTCGACTTCCATTTCGGCGGCGAGCTTGATGTCGGCCTTGTCTTTTTCGGTCAGGGCTGGTGCGGTCAGGCCGCCACCGCGACGGTTGATGCCTTTGTGGTCGGACAGCGGGCCGCCGATGGTCACCACGCAGTGCAGCTCGGTGGCGGTGGCGGTTTCGACGCGCATCACCACGCGGCCGTCGTCGAGCAGCAGCTCGTCGCCCACGCCGCAGTCCTTGACCAGATCCGGGTAGTCGATGCCGACCACTTGCTGGTTGCCTTCGGTCAGCGGATGGCTGGTGGAGAAGGTGAACTTGTCACCGATCTTCAGCTCAATGCGCTTGTTGGTGAATTTGGCGATACGGATTTTCGGGCCTTGCAGGTCACCCAGCAGGGCGACGAAACGGCCGTGCTTGGCGGCGAGGTCACGCACCAGCTTCGCGCGAGCCTTGTGCTCGTCGGGGGTGCCGTGGGAGAAGTTCAGACGGGCGACGTCCAGACCAGCCAGAATCAGCTGTTCGAGAACTTCCGGCGAGTTACTGGCCGGGCCAAGGGTAGCGACGATTTTGGTACGACGGACGGACATGCAAAGACTCCTGAGTTCAAGCGCCAGCGAAGGCTACTATGCTCCGAGGGTGTAGTCATTGTTCGAATGCACTACTTATCGTTTTCTTTATTGAACGTGGTTTTTTCAACGACTGTGACCGGCAACCGCTACCGCTGGTCGGTACTGGTATTTCTTACAGGTGGCACGCAGTTTTTCGATCGATATACAGATTGAATCCCGCCAATGGTGGCGGGGCTGTGAGGCTAACGACATGACAGCTGAAAAAGAAACACACCAGGCGCTGGAACCGCCAGTGATTGAAACCCCAAAAGATGGTGACAAGCCAGGTGTCCGTTTTCGAGTGGAGGGAACAGGAACACCCGGAAATTCCGCGTTCGCCTACAGCACCAGGGATCCCTTGAATCCGCTGTTTGGCCAATTGATCAGTAGCAACCGGCGATGGAATACGTTCCTGGATCTGAGTCAATTCGGTTTTTATGTCGTTGAAAGAAGCCCGGACGGCACGGTTTCGCCAAGGTCACCGGTAGTGACCATCCATCTGGAGTCAACCCCATCTGCACCGAAGGGCGATGCCAACCCTCCCGAGGATGCCCCGCACTGATACCACGCTGACGAGGGCGGCATTGAAGATTTTTCGCGCAAGGTCGATACAGAGCTCAAGACAGGAGAACCTCCCCATGCGATTGTTGCCCATTGCCGCCCTTGCCCTCAGCGTCCTCGCCGTCACGGGTTGCACCCGTTGGTCGATGAACCATCATTTGAACAACGCCTACAGCGCCTACGACCGGGGCAACTGCGAGCAGGTGATGCTCGAACTGTCCAAGGTCGAACGCGCCAGCCGGGCCCGCCCGTATGTGTGGCCGGAAGTGTCGATGATGCGCGGCCAGTGCCTGGAACGGCAAAAAATGTACATCGATGCGGCGCAGACCTATCAGTTCATCATCGCCTCGTACCCCAACAGCGAATACGCCTTCCGCGCCCGCGCGCGTCTGGAAACCCTGCAGAGCCTGGGTCATTACCCGACGCGCAGCGCGGTGGCAGCGCCGGGTCCGCAACGCTTCTGATGCTGGGTGTCATACAAACGCTGGCTGACTGTACAAGCTGAGCTATAGTCCAGTGATCCGGTTCAGGGCCTGACTCTGAACCGGGGCAACACCTGCGACTGGTCGTTGTTGAGGTGATGGCGTATTGGCGACCATCCCACCGGAAGCGGGGAGAGCGCGTCTGCGAGGCAGGCCCGTTCCGAAGCAAAGGTGCGGCTCTGTGATGGAGCCTTGCATGGCGTACTGCGCATGTTTACCGATCGTCGAATCGAACGGCACCAGTTGCCGTACTTCCTCCGGGTGTACAACAGCGTCACCGACAAACCCATCGGTTTTCTGGGCAACGTGTCCGAAGACGGGCTGATGCTTATCAGCCAATTGCCGATGATGATCGGTGCCGAATTCCATCTGCGCCTGAAAATCCCCGCCAGCGATGGTTGCCAGCAGGTCATCGACCTCAATGCGTGCTGCCTGTGGTGTCAGGAAGATGCTACCCCCCTGCATTACGACGCCGGATTCAGCCTGCAGCGTCCACCCCCGGAATATGGGCAACTGGTCGAGGCGCTGCGTCAGTACTTCAGCTTCCAGCCATTGCCGGCTTCGGCCTGACTTCAGCGGCGCTCGCATAATTGCCATCGCGGGCAAGCCCGCCCCCACAGTGTCCGGGTTGATCACGGAATTTGTGCACACCACAAATCCCTGTGGGAGCGGGCTTGCCCGCGAAGGCGTCAGCCCAGACAACGTCTATCTACAGGCTAACCCACAGCAATCGCCCGCTCACTGTCCAGCGTCTTCTCTGCCAGCAACAACCCCATCTCGCTCAACTGATAAATCGCCATCGCCAGATGCCGTGGTTTGTCTTCCAGGCTGTCCGCCAGATCCAGCAGCAGAATGCTCACCGACGAAAAGGTTTCGTAGGTCTGGATGGCGATCGCTTCGGGATTGATGTCGGGCGCGACCCGGAACATCTGCATGCCACGGTCCACGGAGTTGCGCGAGGGCGCTTCGGGTTTGAGGTAGTGATCGAGGGCGCGCTCGGCGGCTTCGTGGAGTTTTTTTGAATCGGGAGATTCGTAGGGCGAGGTATCGGCAGGGGTTGTTTCGGGTGGATTCGGAGTTGCTTTGAACATGGTGATTTTCCCTTAAGTGATGCCAGCACGATCTCGCGACTAAACGAGAGGGTGGCGGCTGAACGCAGGTTAGTCGACCGGGGGAAAGCATCACCAAAAACCGGCGCGCCCGAAGGCGCCCTGCGAACAGCCACCATCGAGTGCGGGGATAGGGAATACCCGACTTGATGACGCTTATGCACATTGGCGATACCCCCCGGGCGACTAAACCCGACCACTGATTGGCAGCGGCACGAACCACGTTACGGGGCATCGGCAAGGCGCACAAGCCGGCGGATTCTGGCGGATCTGTAGGCAAAGGCGCAAGGCGTTGTAGCCTCTCGGCACACTGAAGAAATACCGCGAAATACTCATTACCGTTCGTCGGCACTGTCAGATTTTACAGGTAGGCGAACAGGCGCTTGAGGCGTATCAATTCTTTACGCCGTACCAATGTTGGCAAAACCCGAGAGCGCTCTCATGGCAGACGATAATGAACAACCCGGCCTTGGCAATAACTCCGAAATCACTCCAGCGGCTGATGTCGATGAACCCTTGATGGCGCGACCGTCGCCTCTTTTTCGTACACCCAGGGAAGGTTACGCGCTGGTAACCCCCGTGTATTTTCATATTGAGGCGGGCGAAAGGGGTACTCACGAATACCAGTTGGACGATCAGTATGGTGGTCAGCGGTATACGGGGAATACGAATGAATTGGGTGTATTGTTCAGAAGCGTGCCAGCCGCCAGCCGTGACGGCAGGGGCTTTTTCGGCTTCCGAGCGAGAATCAGGAACGAATGGCAACCATGGGGGTTCGTGTCGTTTGACATCGCAACCAAACCACAGATTACGTCTTTCCAGAGTGGCGCCGAGTTTGGGGCGAGGCCACTTGTCAGCGGTATCAAAGACCCCAGGGCTATAGCGGTTGTTCTGGTTTCTTTTGATAACGGTTCGAGTTATAGCGCAATTGTGCCAACCCCAGGTCAATGGACTTATCAACGTACGACGGACCTCAATCCGGGGCCGCACACCGTCTCTGTCGAGTACTCCATCCCTTGGGATGGGCAAGACAAGGGGCGTACGAGTTACCCCTTTACAGTCGTCTATGATCCTGCGCTGATCACGCTGCCTAAAGAAAATGATGTGATACGTGAACCCAGACCGGAAGTCTCTGGGACAGGGCCCAACGACGGTGTAACGGTCACGGTTTACAGAGAAGGCGCGGTGGGTGGTTCCTACGGTCAGGCAACCGTCAGAAATGGCTCATGGATAGTCAGGCTCACTAAGGATTTGCCCCAAGGTCGTATTGTTTTTCATGCTGAATCGAGCTTCCAAGGTACGCGCATTGGGTATTCGAACAAGGTACCGGTGACGGTCGACTTACGACCGGCCATACCTGCAATAACCTCTCCCGCGAATGCTTCAACGCAAGCAACGACCTTTACTGTGTCAGGTAACAAGGGCGAAGCAGGAGCCAGAGTTGTTTTGTTTGAAGACTTGGGTTCCACCCAAGTGGGCCAGAGCAATGTGTTGACTGGAGAACTATGGAGCACGTCCGTCACCTTACTTCCCGGGCCTGTTTCTCTGGTTGCCAAGCAATTCAAAGGCGATCATGAGTCGGAGCGCAGCCTGGCGCGAATGTTCAAAGTCCGCCCCCCAGCACTGACCAGAGTCAACATCACCTACCCAACCCTCACCACCATCGAGTTTTCCGGGGCAGGTTTTACCGGCGCCACGGTCGAAATCACGATTGTCCGAGGTCCTGCAGGTGCGACACCGCCACCTTCCGTAATCGTGACCGCAGGCAGTTGGAGAACGGCTTCACAGAACTGGCCCATCGGCGACTACGATCTGAAGGTCGTGCAGAAGGTTTCCGATAACGCCGGAGGCTGGATTCCCTCGCAGGAATTTAATTTCAAGGCTTCATCGAAACTTCCACCGCCCTCTGCAGTGAGATACACCAATGACCTATACACTCCGACATTCATCGGCGAAGGAATTGCAGGGGCATCTGTCGAGGTCACCGACAAGCAGACCGGCGCTGCGCTCGCTCCATCGGCTCAGGTCACCACTCAGGGTTGGTCGACCCGTGCCTTCGAGGCGTGGGCACCGGGTTCGACCCGCACCGTGCGTGTGGTGCAGAAGCTCGATGCGGCCGTGTCGGACGCTGTTGAGCTGGTCATCAAGATCGACCGTTTCCCACCGCCGACCGAGCTGGCTTTTACCGTTGTCGACTACAAGCCGCGGATCACTGGCAGAGGGATAGCCGGCGCCACAGTGCAAGTGACGGACAAGCAGACCGGCGCCGCCATTGCACCACCCGCGCCCGTGACGGGCCAGGGCTGGACGGCAGTGGCATTGACACCCTGGCAGCCGAATACAACCAGAATCGTATTGGTGGTGCAGTCCAAAGACGCTTTAGCCTCAGATCCGGTGGAAATGACCATCACCGTTCGGCTGCTGGCCCCCGTCATCACTGCCATCGAAGACGATGGACTCTCACCGAAAATCTCCGGCACCTGCTGGCCCGGCGCGACACTGAGCCTGAAGTACAGCGACAGTGCGACCGAGCACAGACCTGATGGAACCAGCGGCACCTGGACCTTCAAGCGCGAAGCTGGTTTTGCTCCAGACAAAGTGCACACGGTGACGGTCATTCAGACCGTTGCCGGGCAACCGTCACCGCCGGCCTCGGAACCGTTCTCGGTCAGCCCGGAGAAACCGGTCATCACCGAGCCGGATGAAAACGCAGACACCCACTACGACATGATCGTGCGCGGCGATAACGGCTACAGCGGTGCCACGTTGCAGCTGCGGGATGCGCAATTCGACCGGCCGCTGGGGGCGCCAAAACAGTTGGCGGCCCATGGCGCCTGGTTCATCGAACTGAAAAAACTCGAGTTCCGCAAATACCAGATCGATGCCGTGCAAACCATCGCCAGCAGACCCTCTCAGCCCAGTGCCGTGCGCAGTTTTTTTGCCGTGCTGGTGCCGCCGATCATCACGGTGCCGGAGGAGCATCAATCGCTGGCGCGCACCTCGACGCTTCGTGGCACCGGCGAACCCCTTGGGCACGTAACGATCTGGCGTGAAAGTCCGAGCGAAATCCTGCGCGAGAAAGTCTCGATAGACGCCAAGGGTGATTGGTTTGCCGAAGTAACGCTGCCGGTCGGTAACTACACCCTGAAGGCCCGGCAATTTTTCGACACTCATGAATCGAAGGAAAGCCCCCCGCGCACTTACAAAGTGGTGCCCGCCGCGCCGGTTATCGAAAGCCCCGGGCGAGGCGTGCATGTCGGTCGTCGGGTTGTTGTGTCCGGCTTCGGCTACCCCGGTGACACCGTGCTGGTGACGCTGACGGGCAGCAAGGGCTCGGTACGCGCAAGCGCTCCGGTGCTCGAGAATCGCACCTGGTCGCTGACGCTTGAAACGGGGCAGTCCGGCGGCACTGCACAGCTGGTGGCGGTGTCCTCGCGTGATGGGTTCGAGTCCGCCGCCTCGGCTGCACATCCAGTGGAACTGGGTACTTACATGCCCGGGATTGATGAGCCGGCGCCGGGACACTGGGTCGAAAATCCGCTGCGCTTCGCCGGTAAGGGCCGCACGGGCGTGGGGCGCGTGGTGAGTTGGTACGACCCTGATCAAACCTTGCTCGAACACATTGCTGTCACCGATCAAGGCTGGCGCGGCGAGGCGACGCACCCCCTGCTTCCTGGCGGCCACTGGTGCCGATTCCAACAGACCATCACCGACGCTGCGGATGGCTCGACCGTTTCTGACTGGGTCGAAAGCGAACGTTTCGAGGTGACTTCGATTCCACCGGGAGCCCGACCATGACCGAGCCTGTGATCCGCCCAGTGCAGCAGTTGCTGCGGCAAGTGTTCAGCGATGAACAGCGCGAAACCTATGCCGATTTTTGTAATTACCTTGAAAACGGCGGTTCGATTTTCCCGTTGGTCGAACAAGGCATTCAGGGGCTTGTCAGCCATTACCGGATGAATCCCGACGACGCGCAGACCTTTTTACGCAGGGCCAACAGCCTGGCTGTGTTTGTCCGGCGCCAGTTCATCGAACACGCGTTGCGCGGTTCGCAGGCCCCGGTCAAGCGTCCCGACAGCGGTCTGTTGTCGATGGTCGCAGGGCCGAGCTACGAGAGTTTGTTCTCGACCAATTTCGATGGGTTATGCCCACCGCAAGCCCTGGAGTCAATCGCGTCCCCGGTGGCTTACCTGATCGAGTTATTGCGCTGGATCGAGGACAAAATCCACGCCGTTGGCAGTGCCGAAAAGCTCGATTTGCATGAGCGTCGGCAGGATCTGAAAAAGCTGCTGGTCGACTTCAATGCCGTGCATCAGGCGGTGTCGGCGCTGGACATCGTCGTCCCGGTGCTCGAAACGTTTATCAAGGAAAACGATAGCGATACAGACCTCGAAGAGGCACTGATCCAGACCCGTTACCCCAACGGCCTGCCGTACTACCAGCATTGGGTCACGCTGGATTTTGTCGCCCGCGAACATGGCCTGTCGGTGGGCAATATCGCCCACATGGTGGATCTGGCCTATCCCTACTTTCTGCAGCCCGAGGCGTGGGACAACGATGCCGGGCGCGCCTTTACCCATGCGTCGCGGCTGGGACCTTATCAGCGTGAATTGCTGACGGAGGCTCCGATAAAACCTGACGATACAGACGCAAGGGACGCCTATTACGCACGCAACTTCGGCGCGAGCGGATTGGAATGGGTGAATCTCAATCAGGTGAAATTCTTTGGCGAGCGAACGGGGCTGGACACCCGGGATGTCGAGGCGTTGCTGTCGATTCGCGAATTCGCCCCGACACGTTCGGCCAACGTCAGCGTGTATGACAGCGAGCAACCGGGCGCAGGCGAGAGCCAGCGATCCGGCTCGGTCTATCTCAACGCCGCGACCAGCCCGGCGCTCGACATTGATTACCGGCAAGACAGCGAAGCCTTTCTGCATCGTTTGACACAAGCCCCGGACGTCATTGACCGCTACGAACGAATGAATCGCAAGTTGCGCCTGGATCGATGGCTGGAGTTGCCCAGCGAGCAGGTGGATGCGCTGTTGACGGCGGCAATCAGGGCAGAGGCCCGTCCTGCGAAGCTGGCGAATCCGTGGTGGATTTCCACCCATCAGGTGCATGCGCTGGGCCTGTTTCAGTCGCTGCGTGAACGCTATGGCTGTTCGGCAGAGGATTTCTCGGCATTTATCGATGAAATCTCGATATACGGTCGTGCCAATGCGCTGTCACTGTTCGATCGCACCTTCAATGGCCAGGGCAATTATCGCCAGCCCCTGGTGCTGGACCGCGGAACGTTTGCGACACTGCCGGAGCAGGGTGAAGCGGAGTTGACGATCAGCCAGTTGTGCAGCGGATTGGGCATCGATCTGCAGACTTATGTCTACCTGGCAGTAGCGATCGAACGGGCGCACGAGTTCAACGGCACGCTGGAGCGCACCACAGCAGTCATTTCGAGTTTTTACCGGTTGGTGAAGTTGCCACGGCTGCTGGGTATTACTCCGGTCGAAGGCGTGCTGATGCTGACCCTCCTGGGCGGCGAGAGCTGGGTCGACGGGCTGGCAGGTGTGCCGCGCGTGCACTCACGGCTCAATAGCGAAACCACACCGGACGTGCTCAATCTGATTTATGCCCTGCACTCCTGCGTGTCCTGGTGCAAGGATCGCGAGATTCCCGTGCTGTGGATGCTGCAGCAAGTGGCACCGCTGCAGGCCCTGGCGGTTGCCACGCAGGCTGAGCAGCAGTTGTTCGAACAGATCCGCAACCTGCTGCCTGCCGCGCTGTTCAACAATGCCGGGCTGTCGATGGCTGGCGTTCCCTCGCTGGAGGGGCTGGACTGGCTGCGGTTGTTGACCGAACTGGTCGACCCGACGGGTCTGGTCATCGACCTGCAATTACCCGAGACCGACTACCTGAGCCTTGCCCGGCTAAAGTTCGACCAGGCAATCAGGGAGGGGCTGGGCGAAAACGACGCCAGTGTGCGGGGCATTCTCGTCGAGCGAATGCTCGGCGTGCTGTTGAAGGCGCGGGAGGCGCAGGTCTCGGTCGCCCGGGAGTGTCTGGCGGTGTACACCGGCCTTGATACCGAACGCGGGTTGCTGATGCTGATCTGGGCGCAGTCCACGGTTTATCAGTTGTTGTCGCAGGTCAGCGCGCGTGCCGATGCAACTGAGGCACTCAGTCCCGCTGCACGCACCGCAGAGCAACCCGACCCGCTGCTGAGCCTGTTGGCTGATGTGCGCCGCCGTAGTGCTGTGGCGAGCAAGCTGGAACTGTCTGCGGTGTTGCTCGAAGACTTTCTGCAATATGGCCACAAGGCCTGGATGGCTCAGGGCGACCGGCACCTGCTGTCGATCCGCACCTTGTATTACCTGAGCGCGCTGGGTCGGGCCTTCGAGTTGAGCGAGCAGCCGGCGAGCAAACTGCTCGACTACCTGCGTCAGGTCAACGCATTGCCCGACCCTCTGACAGGCCATGCGTTGCGGCTGGCACAGGACGCGGCAGCGTTGCGGCTGGCGGCGTTTTTCGACTGGAGTGTGCAGGAGGTGCGCGAGTGCGTCGGCCGCATCAACCCTGAACTGAGGATCCTCAAGACTTTGCCCCAGCTCGATTTGCTGATGCGTATCCGCGTATTGGCCCGGCACAGCGGCATGGATGCGCTGACGATTTTTCTCGTGGGAAATCTGCCGGAGGACGTAGACAAGGCCGCTTATCAAACCGCCGCCGAGCGCGCGTTGCTCAGCCTCTCGGACACCCGCGAGGCGGTCGTGACCTTCGCCGATGAGGTGACGCAACCGCTGGTCACCATGACCTGTGATGTGAACAAGACCGAGGTGGTGGCCGGTAAACCCGACGAGAAAGTCCTGTTGACCGTGACCCTCAAGGACGCCGACAGCCAGCCATTAAGTGGCGTCAATGTGTACTGGCAAGTGAGCCTCGGCACGATTGTGGCCAAGGCCACTGAAGTCGATGGAACGGTGACGGTCGAGTATCTGCCGGGCAAGGTCATGGGGCAGGAAACGCCACTGTTCTGGCTTGACCTGATCGACGCGCAACAGGCTCCGACCATCAATATTTCCGATGACGCCGAGACGCTGGACTTCCCCGCCCCCTTGAAGGCCCAGGTGCCGCTGGAGCCGGTTCCGGCGGGGCAGGAGGTCGAGCTGTACGCCACGCTGCTCGACAAATATCGAAACCCCGGGCGCAACCGTCTGGTGCGCTGGTCCTTCAAACCTGCCAGCGGCAGCAGCGGCTCGGCGGTGATTCGCCCCGAGCAGAATCATGCCGACTTCGAGGGCGTTACACGGGTGTACGTGTCGAGCACGTCCGGCGGCACGTTCTATTTCAGCGTGCGTTGCGAGGCCAATGACCGCGAAATAGATTTTGACGACCCTATCACCTTTAACGGATTGCTGACTCACTAATGACGGTGTTGGTTGAGACAGTGTTCACCTCAGGATGCAGGACAAGATCATGACTCAACGCAATCTGGCTCCATTGTTGGAAAAACGCCGCACAGCCTTGGTCGATTACTGCATCGGTCAGGTTGCCAGGCACAAGTACGCCTTCGTGAAAACGCCGCAGGATCTGTTCGAGTTGTTGCGCATGGACCCGCTGGACAACTACCCGGTGCAAAGTTCGTGGGTCGCCGAGGCGACCAGTAGCGCGCAGCAATTCATTCATGCGGCGTATCGCAAGCTTGAGCCGGGCTACAAAAACACGACTTTTCCAGCGCAGGACCTGAAACTCTGGGAGCTGTACAGCAATTACCCCGACTGGGCGGCGCTGGCGTTGATCGCGGTCTATCCGGAAAACTTCATCAACCCCTTTGTGCGGCAGCGCAAGACCCGTTTGTTCAAGGCTCTGGAAAATGACCTGAATCAAACGCGGCTGACCGGCGATTCGGTGCAGCGTGCGTTGCAGGGATATCTCAAGGTATTCGAGCAGACCTGCAACCTGGATGTCATCAGTGCTTGTCTGGATGGTAATCCGGAAAGCCGTGCAACTTACTATTTCGTCGGCCGGCAGCGGGTGCAGCCATTTCAGTATTTCTGGCGCAAGGCTGATATCGAACTCACCGCTTCCGGCAATCCGGTCAACCCGGCGGCATGGAGTGAGTGGCAACCTGTCGACATTCCGGTGGGGGGCCGGGTTCTGGATATGCGGCCGTTATTCTGGGGCGGACGCTTGTGTCTGGTGTGGGCTGAATGGCGTGAAGAGGTGCGTGCCAAGGATGACGAGAGCTACCTGCCCCACAAGCTGGATATCAATCTGGCGTTCATGAGCCAGAACACAGAATGGTCGGCACCGCTGAGCTTGTATAGCGCTGACCAGGACAGCGACAACAGCGCGGGTGCCCGGTTGCTCGCGACGACGTTGGCCGATGACCTCATTCACCCCAAGGGACGACTGGGTGTATTGCTCACCAATGACAAGACCGGCACGGCTGCGTTGAGGGTGCGCGCAACCCGTGATGTGCTCTTTCGCCCGTTAGCCGAAGACGACGGCAGCTGGCTTGATCACCTGGCCACTCATCGCTTCACCGATATCCTGACCTTGCAGCATCCACTGACGCCGAAAAATCAGCCGGTGGTCGCGATCAAGAGCGAGACTTCGGGGAACCTGACGGCTTATTACGGGCTGCAGGCGGTGTTTTCGGAGGTTGGTACATATGATTATCTGTGGGTCAGGGGGCTGTGCCGGGCGAGGAGCGGAGTGGTCAGCGGATCCGCCGAGTTCGAGCTGGAACTCATGAATGGCGCCGAAGGCGACCCTGTACCTCTAAAGGCATCAAAACCGCTTGCAGGCGGATGGGCCACCAACTGGATGCAACTGAAACGCACGAAGAGCGGTTTCACCGGGTTGGTCGAGTTCACTTTGCGTGGCACAGGCCAAGGCAGCAGGACCTTTACAGTCTTGCTGACCAGGATTACCCGTTTCGCACCGCCGACGCTGGAGAAGAACGCGCTGGATGCAGCACAGTTCATCGGTTTCAGGCAGCCCGGAATGTTGCAGCGCGCTCGCTTGAATTCACTGTTTGGTCCTGAACTGGTGCAGCTGAGCAATATTTCCGTGGATGCGGTACTGGACTGGGACACCCAGTTCCTGACGGAACCGCCTCCGGCCGCGGGGGCTATCGCCGAGCCGAACGGGGCGTTCGACGGGGCCAACGGTCTGTATTTCTGGGAGCTGTTTTTTCATCTGCCGCATTTGGTGGCGACCCGTCTGCGGGCCGAGGATCGCTACCTGGAAGCGCAGAACTGGCTGCATTACGTGTTCGATCCGCAAGCGATCGAAACGTCGGTCGAGCCGAAGAAACCGCGTTATTGGCGCTGCCGCCCTCTGGCGAGCGCCGGGAATGTGGGGCACGAAGCCCTGATGCCGACCGACCCGGATGCGATCGCCTATGCCGCACCCCAGCATTACCAGATTCTGGTGTTCACCGAATACGTGAAGAACCTGGTGGCGTGGGGCGACTGGTACTACCGTCAGCTCACCCGGGATGCCTTGGTGGCGGCGAAACTGTGTTATGTGCAGGCGCAGTTTCTGATGGGCAAGCCGCCTTCTGCCCGGGCAGTCACCCGCTGGCAAGCACAGACGGTAGATGACTTGATGAAACAGAGCGCGAGCCGCCCGGCGCTCGAGCAGTTCGAGCAGAAACTGCGGTTTTCCCTGGCTGACATTCCTCCCGCTGCCGAGGCGTCACCGTTGATGGGCCTGCTGGCGAACGAGCCGTTCAAACTGCCGATCAATGAGCAGTTGCTTGACCTGTTCGACTGGCCGGGACAGCGCCTGAACAACTTGCGCAACAACCTGACCCTGGACGGCAAGCCACTGGACGTTCCGCTGTTCAGCCCGCCGACCGATCCCAACCAGTTGTTGCGCGATCTGGCCGCTGGCGGGGTGGGTATGCCGCGACCGATGGGCGGACGTCTGGTGGTGGGCGCCTTTCGCTGGCGCGTCAGCTACGAGGCGGCGTTGCGCGCCGTGCAGACACTGCAGGAGTACGGCAGCCAGGTATTGCGCCTGCTGGAACAGCGCGATCGGGCCGAACAGGAAGAACTGCAGCAAGAGCACCTCAAGGAACTGGGCGACTACGCCCGCACTGCTCAAGAACAATCCATTACCCAGCTTGAAGCGAGCCTCACAGCTTTGGGCCAGAGTCAGGCCATGGCCCAGCAAAGGGCCGATCGATACAAGGCCTGGTACGACGAACACATCAGCGATGCCGAATACCAGGTCATGGAAAAGCTGCAGGCCGTCAAATGGATGAATGCCGGGACGCACGCGATCAAGACTGGAGGCGCGGTCGTGGGTGCCCTGCCGAGCATTTTCGGCATGGCCAACGGTGGCCATCGTCCAGAAAAGATTGCTGATGCCGTGGTTTTCGGTCTGGAAATCGGCGCGATGCTGCTGCAGATCGACGCGGATAAACAAGCCATCACCGAAAGCTACCGCCTGCGCCGCAGGGAGTGGGAGTTGCAACGGGATCAGGCACTGGCCGAAGTCGGGGCGCTCGCCGAGCAGATCACCGCGCAGACATTCGCCCTCGAGGCGGCCAGGACGAGTCTGGAGCAAACCCTGCGGGCCAACGGTCAGGCACTGGTGCTCTACAACTACCTGAAGAAACGCGCGACCAATGCAGAGTTGTTCGGCTGGCTGCTGGGCCAGCTCAAGGCCCTGCACTATCAGGCTTACGATGCGGTGGTCAGTCTGTGCCTGAGTGCCCGGTCGTCGTTGAGTGCTGAAACCGGCGATTACGAAACCGCTGAGGCCTTGCCGCAGGTCTGGCTGGACAACCGTCACGGGCTGACCGCCGGTGAACACTTGCGTGAATACCTGCTGCGTATGGATCGCCTGTACCTGCAAAGTCATGAGCGCCGCCTGGAGCGGGTCAAGACCATTTCGTTGCGACGGCTGTTCGATGACAAGGTGGATCCGCAGACGGGATTCTCCGACTGGACCCAGGCACGGGACGAGTTGATCGACAAGGGCATGCTGGAATTCCAGCTGACGCAGTTGTCTTTCGATCGCGATCACCCGGGCGAGTATTGCCGGCTGCTCAGTCTGGTCGAGGTCGACCTGCCCGTACTGCTTGGACCTTATCAGGATGTGCAGGCGACGCTGCTGCAGGTCGGCAGCATGACTGCTACCCAGGCCTCGGCGCGCTCGGTCGAGTACCTGCATCAGCCGGCGGGCAAAGTGGCGCCGGTCGAGGTGCTGTTCAATCTGCGCAGCGGCCAGCAGATCGGTTTATCGGTGGGGATTGCCGACACCGGCATGAACGCCGGCAAACCGGACGAAGGCTTGCTCAACCCGTTCGAGAACACCGGCGCGGTATCACGCTGGCAATTGCACTTTCCCTGGCCGCAGAGCGAGCGGCAAGCGCCGATGCTCGAATCACTCACCGACATCATTCTGCGCGTCCGCTACACGGCCAAGGCCGGTGAGCCGACGTTTACCCTCGCTGTCAAAGACCTGGTCACCCGGGCGCTGACGTCCCGCCAGTCAGGCAATATCAAAGGAGCAGGCCATCATGGTTGAACCCGTCATTCAGGCTAATGAAAGTCTGGTGCTCAATGGTGACTTCAGCGAGGCCTTGAGCCATTGGGAAAAGGGGCCGGTTAACAGCCGTTGGGTTACGGTCGTGGGCGAGCCGTACGAAGGTACACAGATCAGGATGCTTTCAGTAGGAAACCTTGGCTCTGCCTTTCAGGAAATGACCGTACCTGTAACGCCGGGCGCCGGAGCCAGGTATGTGCTGAGTTTCCTGTATGAAACGCGGCATACCGAAGCGGGCCGCATGATATTCACTGATGAAAGTGGGATCACGCTGAAAGAAATCCCGTTACCGCCCGGCAGCGTTCGTAACCTTGAAGAGGACCAGGCACGGATCACTCTTGGGTTGCCGCTGGAATTCAGACCGATCAAGTACAACGCCGCGCTCGATTTGCCTTTGCAGCGCCAGGACAGGATTCGCGTCACAGTGGTCGCTCCGGGTAATGCTGATCCAGAGGACTATCACCTGAAGGTTTTGAGCACTCGTATTCGCCTGGACGTGGAACTTGAGCCCGCGCGGATGCAGACGGTGAAGGTAGACGCGGAGCAGTTGTCACCCGGCAAGCTGGTTTACCTCTGCCTGGGCGTGGACGGGAGCTTCCAGCACCAGCTCGCGTTCGTACTCGACCCCGACAGCCCCTGGCTGCACACCAAAGCGGCATTGGTGAGCGATGACAATCCACGAGGCGCGGTTACTGCGACGCCTGACTGGGGCGTCGATCAACCGCTGGATTCACCGTGGATCCTGCAGTGCCCGCTGATCGGTGATCAGGATCCTTACTTGTTCACGGTGCAACTGGTGAACCAGTACACCGCCGAGCCGTATTCGATGCAAGTCTCGCTGGGGCATCACCGGCTGGTGTTCCGTGAGGTACTGGAGGCCGCGTATTTTCCGGTGCTGGAGTTGACGCAATCGGTGCGTCTGGGGGTGCGAGTGGCCTCCTGGTACACCGGTCAGTATCTGGCCGGTCGCACGGTGACCTGGGCGAGTGAGGGGCTGGGGGTGCTGAGCACGACACCGACCGACGCCGAGGGCTGGGCGTATTTCGATTACCTGCCAACGGTCGCTGGCAAACTCGCTATCCAGGCTTCGGTGGCAAGCCTCTACTATGCCAGTGGGGTCGAGACCACGACGCTGGACGTTCTGGTGCTGGCGACTGATCCATGGAAGGATCTACTGGCGGTGGTAGAAAACAACGCCTTGCCCTGGGCGCAAAAGACCGGTTATCCCAATCGTGGCTCGACGTATCTACTGAGCGTGCGAGTGCCTGAAGTGTTACGCGATACCGAATTGGCAATGCACTGGGAAGGGGATTCCGCAGCACAGTTAGGCGTACAGGTACGTCCCGAGCTGGAAGAATTTGTCCCCGTCGGTACCGCCGATCTCAACTGGGAACTGGTCTGCCGGGACGAGCTCGACGGGCGTTTCCAGTTGCAGCTGTCGTGCTCGAAGTTACTGCTGCGTTCAGACAGGAAACCGATGTCACTGGCACGCAATCTGGTGCGCATTGGCGACGTTCAGGAGGCCAACAAGTTTCCCGTGGTGGACGAAGGCGAGAGCGTGCTGCTGCGTGTGCAAGTGGTGCATGTGGTCGCCAGCGGCGAAGGTGATCCGGTCAACAATGCACGGGTGGACTGGGAGACACCCGAAGGCACGATTGCCACCCGATCGGGGATCGGTGGCTGGGCCAGCGTGCTGTATCAACCGAGCCGCGCCGGTGAGCTGGTGGTGAATGCTCGCGTGCGGGCGCATGACGAAGCGGTGCCGATGGAGCGACCGTTTGCGGTCAAGGCACTGCAGAGCAGCCCTTGGAAAGGCAAAATCAACATCCTGTTTGACGGCAATGAGGTTGACCTGACCGAATTGGGCCTGCTGTGCTGGCGCGGAGACCCGCACACCCTGCGGATACAACCCACGCCCGGCAGTTCGCTGATTGGACAGATGATCACGCTGCAATGGCGTGGCGAGCCGCCGGGGATCGGCTTGACCGTCTCGGATATCGGCAAGCCGCTGATGCTTGAGCCATCAGGGCTGGAATGGCGCTTCAGTTCGCAGATCGCGTCGAGTACCAGCAGCCTGTTCAGTCTGGCCTTGAGCACCCCGGGGCTTGCATCGCCCCGGGAATTGTTTGGTCGGTTGATTTCCACGCAACTGATGGATGAATTGACGCTGATGCTGGATCAGGTGACCGCCACTGCCGCGAGTCAGACACTGTTCCCGTGCATTGGCGCCATACACACCTTGCGCTATCTGCCCAAAGCCTTGAGTCCGCTGGTGGGTTTGCAGGCAACGCTGGTGTGGCAAGGCACGCCGGCTGATGATCTGGAAGCGAGCATTGAACCGCCCCTCGATCAAGCTCAAAAAATCAGTGACGGTGGTGTCGGCTGGAGTCTGGATTTCACCTCGAGCAAGGTCTCCGGCGCCTTTAGTGTGGGGCTTTTCCTGTCTGCCCTGGATCGCTCCATGAGCACCAATCCGATGCAGCTCGCTCACAACAAGCTGCGAATCGAAGACTGGCGTGAGTCAGCGATTGACGCCGTCATCGGCAAGGATAAGGCGTGGAGCTGGATCAGGGTGGTTTCGGCGTTCACCGGGCAAGCGGTGGCACAGGTGGCAGTGCAGTGGAAATACGCTGGCAGTTCAGACACCGTCGTCAGCGATGCACTGGGCTGGTCCGGGTTTGCGCTGGTGCCGAGCAGTCCCGGTGAGCAGAACGTCGTGGCCAATGTGTTCAGCCCGTTCGACGGTTATGAAGAGCAGCGCGCCTTGTCCTTTACAGCACTTGGCCGTGACCCTTGGGAAGATGTGCGGGTGCTTTTCGATGGGCATGATGAACATCCATGGGGCAGTCACACCTACTTTCCGCGACGCAATGGCTCACATGTCATCGAAGTACTGCTTCCGAAAGGCAGCCCGTTGTTCGAGCAGGAGCTGACCCTGGGCTTGACCGGCACCGGCCCTGCGGAACTGGGTCTGAGTTTCGAACCTGCGCTCGGCGCATCGCGCCCCTCGGCAAGCGGTTTGAGCTATTCCCTGCGTTGCGCCGACCTGAAGGACGGTGGCTTCGCGCTGCGCCTGGGAGCGGAGCGCCTTGCCAGCTTGTCTCCGGCCAATGCGATGTCGCTGGGGGAGGGGGCGCAGGTGTGGAAACTGCTCACCCATAGTAGCGTTCAGCAAGTGGTGGAATGGGAGCAGGAGCTGGTCGAGCAGGTGACAGTGGTGTCGTCCATTTCCGGTCAAGGTATCGCCGGGGTATTGGTGACCTGGCGCAACGAGGATCTGGGGGCGGTCAGCAGTCTGACCGACTTTTATGGTGTTGCCACTGTGCGCTTCAAACCGCAGACGCCGGGCGCGGCGGTAGTGACGGCGAGTATAGGAGGCGCGGTTCGTTCGGAGTCGGTTGATCTGCCGTACACGCTTGAGGAACCGCGAGTAATCATTGAACTGTATGAGCCGGAAGATTCACGCTTGCCACCCAATGAGGAGCGCGCGCACGCCGTTGCCAAAGTGGTGTCCGCACGCACCGGTTTGCCGCTGGCGGGTGTGCAAGTGCGCTGGGATTTTGCCGGGACTGCCTTGACGCCATCGGTGACGGATGAGGAGGGTCTTGCCCGTTTGACCTTTACCTATCCGGCTGACTCGCAGGGAGTTTTATCGGCCGTTGTCCGAGGCGGGCTGGGTGGCTGGGATATGGCGCAACTGGGGTATTACGGCATAGTGCCGGTGATTGAGTCGTTGACCAGCCCCGCGCAAACTATTCTTCCCGGCCAGCGAATCATTGCGGAAGTGACCGTTGTATCGCATTCAAGCGGCAAGCCCGTTGGTGGAATAAAAGTCGTATGGGCGTTTCCAGGAAGGAATTTACCTGACACCAAAACAGGAGTTGACGGCAAATCGCGGGTGGACTTCGAACAGTGGGAGTTGGGGACTTTCGTACTCACTGCAACGGTAGGCTTCCAAAATTCACAATCGCTGGAATTTTTCGTTAGTCATGACTTGGAGCTAAAGGATCTGACGGTGGCCAGTACGGCTGTGCAACTTTCCAAACCGCAGTCTGCGCAGGTACAAGTGCTGAACCGAACTACCGGCAGGCCTGCAGAAAATATAGAGGTGACCTGGTCTTTAACGGCAAATCAATCGGTAGTGGTGACAACTGATGCGAGCGGCTGGTCTCGGCATTCGGTTCTGCCGACGGAGTACCCCGACACCGGAATAGCAAGGCTCAGTGCTTCCGTGAGGAGCGGGCGAGACGGTGTCACGGCTGGCGTTGATGTATGGGTGAGCGACTATGTCAATCGTATGATAAACGAAGTTGGACTGTTGGCCGACGATTTGCTCATTACCATGCCGTTTCATACGATCAGTCCTCTAGTGCAAGGCAGCGAGGTCAGCATTCAGGGAGTTTTTCCAGTCGATATGATCGGTCGGCAATGCTCTGTCGGATGCACTCATCCAGGCATCATCTTTACTCCAGCTATAAATGTGCTAAGGAGAGTCGACCAACGCATTGTCCTCTGGAAAATGAAGGTAGATGTTCCCGTGCAAACGCAATTTGCGATGTCGTTGTATAGTCCGGGCATAGTTGGTTCACATGGTGCTCGATTCCGGGTCATCGCGCGGAGCGCGAATGAGGATGCAGAAGATAAATAACGCGGCACTGACTGGATGCCGTTAGCGGCGTGAGCTTTCATCTGTTCCCACGTCGTTAAATTGCTCCGATCTTCTTCCAGCTCAAGTATCGCGTCACCATTGCTGAGCCCAGTTCCTCAGGGCGCACATCCAGCACCTGAACTGCATGAGCATTCAACTGCTCATGCAGTTCGGCCCGGGCATTGAGGTAGTCCACCGTGCCGCAATAGGTCAGTGCTTCGGGCAGTGTTTGTACCGGGGCATTGCGCACGCGGTCGAGGGTTTCCTCGCGCAGGCTGACCACCAGCACTTGATGCTGCTGGCTCAGACGTTTGACGCTGGCGAGAAGGTCTTCGCTGTCCTCGTCACGCAGGTTGGTCAGCAGCACGATCAGCGCCCGGCGCTTCTGCCGGGCCAACAGCTGGCTGGTCGCGGTCGAATAGTCGGCAGGACGCTGACTGCTGTCCAGATCATAAACGGCGTTGAGCAGGACCTTGAGCTGACTGGCACCCTTGATTGGCGCGAGAAAACGCGGTTGCGCGACGGCGAATATGCTCAGCCCCACGGCATCCCCCTGACGCAGCGCGACATGGCTCAGCAGCAGACAGGCATTCAGCGCATGGTCGAAATGCGACTGTTCGCCATCCTGGCTGCGCATCTGCCGCCCGCAATCGAGCATGAAAATAATCTGTTGATCACGCTCGTCTTCATACTCGCGGGCAATCGGCGTGCGCTGGCGGGCGGTGGCCTTCCAGTCGATCTGGCGCAGGCTGTCGCCCTCGCGAAATTCGCGCAACTGATGAAATTCCTGACCCTGCCCGCGACGCTGGCGCTGGCGCACACCGAGCTGGCTGAGCCAGTTGTCCACCGCCAGCAACTGCCCACCGTAGAGCTTTGCAAAATCCGGGTAGACGCGGATCTCGCCGCTGACGGCGAGCAGGCGTTTGCCTGTCCACAGACCGAACGGGCTGGGCAGGTTGATTTCGCAATGCTCGAAGCTGAAGTGCCCGCGCTTGAGCGGGCGCAGGCGATAGCCGACCGCGCTGAATTGCCCGGGTTGCAGTTCAATCGCTAGCGGCAGGTTTTCGAAGCTCAGGCCCTGTGGCACGTGGTCGAAAATCTCTACCGCGACCGGCTCGATGAAGTCATGGCTGAGCTGCAGCCGCACCTCGCTCCAACGGCCGAGTGCCAGGCTGCCTGGCATCTGCCGCTGGATGAGCGGCGAGGGCAGTTTGTTCAGGCGCAGCGCATCGATGAGCGCAAGCACCAGCAGGGCCAGGAGCAGACCCCAGTTGATCGACAACAGCGTGGCGGGCACGTCGATGTCGAGGGCTTGCAGCGTGCCCAGCAGCGTGCCGACGGCCAGCAGAATCGCGAGCCAGATCAGCAGCAGGCGTGACGGTTTCACAAGCGCGGCGCCGGCACTTGGTCGAGCAATTGCTGCAACACCTGATCGACCTGCAGGCCTTCAATGTCCAGCTCCGGCGCCACCCGCACCCGATGGCGCAGCACCGAGAGCGCGCAGCCCTTGATGTCATCGGGAATCACGAACTCGCCACCGCGCAGCAACGCGCGGGCGCGGGCGCACCGCACCAGCGCAATCGAGGCACGCGGCCCGGCACCGAGGGTCAGGCCAGGCCAGGAGCGGGTGCTGCGCGCCAGGCGCACGGCGTAATCGAGCACTTGATCGTCAATCGGCAGATCGCTGGCGATGCGTTGCAGGGCTTGCACGTCCTTGGCTTGCAGGACGGTGCGCAGCGGCTGCACATCAAGCATGTCGGCGCGGGTCGAGGGGCTGACCTGACGCACCATGTTCAGCTCTTGCTCGGCCTCGGGGTAATCCATGCGTACCTTGAGCATGAAGCGGTCGAGCTCGGCTTCCGGCAGTGGATAAGTGCCTTCCTGCTCGATCGGGTTCTGGGTGGCGAGCACCATGAACGGCTGGGCGATCGGCAGCGCCCGACCTTCGAGGGTGACCTGGCGCTCCTGCATCGCTTCAAGCAACGCCGCCTGGGTTTTTGCCGGGGCGCGGTTGATCTCGTCGGCCAGCAACAGGTGGGTGAACAGCGGCCCCTTGCGCAGCTTGAACTGCTCGGTGTGCAGGTCGTACACCGCGTGGCCGGTGACGTCGCTGGGCATCAGGTCCGGGGTGAACTGGATGCGCGCGAACTCGCCGCCGAAGCAGCGCGCCAGCGCCCGCACCAGTAAGGTCTTGCCCAGCCCCGGAACGCCCTCAAGCAGCACGTGGCCGCCGGCGATCAGCGCGGTCAGCACATCGTCGATCACGCTGTTCTGGCCGATCAGGGCCTTCTGCAATTCGCCGCGCAGCGCTTGCGCCAACTGGCTGGCACGCTGGCGTTGCTGGGCGGCGTGGCTGGCGCTGCCGGGCTCGATCTGTTCACTCATAGCGTGTTCCTCAAGGTTTGCAGGTGGGCCACCTGGCGACTGAAATCGGCGCTGCTCATGCGCTGTTTCGGCACCGGGCTCAGGGCCTGACTGATGGCGCGGGTCGGCTGGCGGGTCAGACGCGACAGCACCAGCCATTGCTCGGCCACGTTCAATTGGTCGAAGCCGGGATGACGGCGGCGGGCTCGGCGCAGCACGTCCTGTTGCAAGGCTTGCAACAGCGTGTGCTGACCGTTGTGGCGCAGAATGAAATCGGCACTGGCGCGCAGGTGCTCCTGCAACTGCCGGCGGCCACTCGCGGCGGGCGTCTGCAATGGCCCGTGGCGCACAGCAACGTGCCACAGGCCGAGGCCGATCAGCGCCAGCAGGGCGACGATGGCTTGCGGGAAGTAACGCCAGAGCAAGGTCAGCAGACCATCATGCACCGTGTTGAAAATCAGCGTGACGTCAGTGTCGGCGCTCAGGTACCAGAGCAGCCAGGCGTTGTCGTGCTTGTTGATGGCCGGGGTCTTCCACAGTTCGGCATCGGTGACCACGGTGATCGAGCCGAGGCCGTACGGCAGTTGCATCATGTGCGTGGCCTTGGCGCTGTTGGCCCAGGCCTGGGCGAGATTGTTCGGATCCTCCAGATGGAACGCGGTGTCGAAACCGGCGTAGGCCGGCGCGTCCTCGTCTTCCAGGTAGAGCTTGGTCAGGTTCGGGTACGGATCATCGGCCAGCTCCGCCGGCGGCTCCTTGAGATCCTTGCTCAGGGACTGGTGCAACTGCACCCGATCCAGCAACAGGTCAGCGCTTTGTCTGGCCTGCTTGTCCCACAACGCTTCGGCCACGAACACCAGGCGCCCACCGGCGCGGGCCCAGTTCAACACTTGATCGACCTGACGCGGGGTCATGCGCGAACGTTCGCCGAACAACAGCAGGGTGTGCCGACGCGGATCGATATCCGGCAGCACCGCCAGCGTTTCGGCATGGCCGACGTTGAGCCCGCGTTCACGCAAAAACATCTCTGCCGCCAGATAAGGATTGGCCTGCGCCTGGGGCGAAGGGCCGTGATCGATCACTTCCTGATAGGGCCGGGCCTTGAGGTACAGATAAACGCTCAACGCCGCGAGCAGGGCGACGATCAGCCCGCCGAGCAGCCACGCGCTGCGCCGGTTCAAGTGCGCGCTCCATGGTCGAACAAGGCGCGCCAGCCGTCACACAGTTCCTGTTGCAGATGCGCCGCCGGTATGCGGTGCCCGTACGCCATGTTCTGCCAGTGCTGCGTCAGGCTGCGACTGAACGCCAGCAGTTCAGGGCGCTGCAGTTGCTCGACCCGCAGCAGCACTTGATGCTCGGTGTCAGCGGGTTTCAAGGTCAGGGCAAAGTCGTGCAGCAGACGGCTGAGCAATCCGCGATAGAGCAGGCCCAGCGCGGCGCGCGGCTGGGTGTGCCAGAGTTGTTCGGCACTGGCGGCGATATCGTCGGGCAGGGTTTGCGGGCTCAGGTCCAGGCCAAACGCTTGCTGCGGTGCAGGTGGCCTGATGCGGGCGGGCAGCTTCGGCCGACGGCTGACGAAGGTGCGCAGGAACTCGCGATAGCGCCAGATCAGCCAGCCCACAGCGGCGATCAACGCTCCCCACAACAGCACTTCAATCAGGCCGGCCAGCGCATTGAAGCGCTGACTGTCCAGCCAGCCGAGCAGGGTTTTCAGCCATTGCGGCGCCTCACCGGGTTTACCCTCGGCCGGGGCTGCCGGGTCGTCGCCAAAGCGATAGCGGGTCACGCTTTCCTTGTTCTTGAACGGTGGTTGTTCGAGCATCGCCTTGATGCTGTCGTGCGCAGCCTGACTGGTCAGCGGTTGGTGCAGCAGGCGGGGTGCCTCCGGTGCGCTGGCGGGATCGGCCGCAGCCCATACGGGTGGCACCGCCGGCAGCAACAGACAGACCGCCAACAACAAACCCACCGCGCTGCTGTTCAGGCGCTGGCGCAAACGGCGGAATACCAGCTCGATGTCCCACGCTTCCAGTGTGGTGCGCCGGTTCAGATACAGGCTGAAACCGCAGGCGACATAAATCGGTTCCCAGACCACCAGTACCAGCGCGTAGAAAGCGTTGGTCAGGTGTTCCAGCCAACGCCAGTGGTGATCGGTGTCGAGGATCAGCGATTGCCAGTCCCAGTCGGTTTCAATCTGCTGTGGCAGCAACATGTAGAACAGCACCATCAGGCCGATCCACAGTGCGGTTTCCAGATGCATGCCGATGATCGTCAGCCATTGCGCGGCGCCGGCATTGCGTTGCAGCAACACCTGCAAGCGTTGCTGACGGGCGGTACCGTCGAGGCCTTCGAGTTGCAGCACCGGCAGCAGGAAACTGCGACTCAGGCTCAGGCGGCGCCAGGTCAGACTGGCCAGCCATTGCGGTTTGAGCAGCCGCGGGAACTCACGTAGGGCTTGTTTCAGTGTCGGTGTTTCGCCGAACAGGGCCTTGGACAGGATGTACAGCGGCAGGCGTTCGTAGACCGGTTTCAGCCACCAGAAAATCAACACCGCCAGCGACGGCGAATCCCACAGCAACAAGGTCAGCACGGCGAACAGCGGCAGAGTGACGATGGCCCAACTGGTCATCAGCAGGCGTCGATGCTGTTGGCTCATGAGCACGCCCAGGTCCATGGCTTCCCAGCTGGTGCGCGGGCGGATCGCCACCGTGGCGTCACTCAGGCGCATGGCGTGTCCTTCCGGCGAACAGCAGATAGACCGCCACTGCGATCCACAACGCGGCACCGACCGCATATTTGATCGGCGGTGTGACCCCGGTCTTTGACGACCAATACGCTTCGATGAACGCCGCGATCAGCAGGAACAGCATGACGCCGCACACCAACTGCACGCTTTTGCGCGCCGCCTGCACCAGCGCCTCACCGCGCGTCAGCCACCCCGGCGCAATCACTGCCCAGCCGAGTTTCAGCCCCGCAGCACCCGCCAGGGCAATGGCGCTCAGTTCGAAGGCGCCGTGGCCGATCACGAATGACCAGAACGTCTGGCCAAAACCGATCTCGGTCAGGTGCCCGGCCACTGCGCCGATGATCAATCCGTTGTAGAACAGGAATAACGCGCTGCCGACGCCCAGCAGCAAACCGCTGGCGAAGGTCTGAAAGGCGATGCCGATGTTGTGCATCACGTAATAACCGAACATCACCCAGTCTTCGCTGGCGGCCCGTTCGGCCGAGCGCCCGAGGTGCCCGGCCACCGGGTCGTACATGCTCTGCATGTCGCGCACCTGTTCGGTGGGGATCAGGTTGTAGACCAATTCGGGAAAGGCATACACCAGCAAGGCAAAGCCGATCAGGCTGCCGAAAAACACCAGACCGGCGGCCAGCACGAACGGCCATTCGGCACGCACCAGTCGAGGGAAGTCAGCGAGGATGAAACCCAGCAGGTTGGCGCCGAAACGACTGCGGTGCCGATACAGCTGCTGGTGGCCGCGCAACACCAACTGTTGCAGCGAGTCGATCAGAAAACTGCTGTAACCACGCTCCTGTGCCAGCGCCAGATGCTGGCAGAGGCGTCGATAAGCCTTGGGGAAAGCGGCCACCTGCGAGGTGTCCTTGCCGTGTTCGAGGCGTTCGAGGGCCAGGGTGAAGCGCTTCCATTCGGCCTTGTGGCGAGTTTCGAAAAGACTCTGCTTCATGTCGGACCCAACAAGCCGCGGGCGATGCCGTTAAGCTCACTGACGGCTTTGGGCGCCGAGATGTGCAGCGGCTGGGCCAGCAGCGCGGCCAGCTCGTTGACCCGCGCCGGCGACAGTTCAGCCTGGCGTTCGGCGAAGGCGAGCAGGGCGCGTTGTTCGCCGAGGTTGAGCGGCACCGGTGAGCGGCGTGGCTGGGCGTCAGGTAATTGCGGGCGGAGCAGGGCGCGTTCGCTGTAGACCACCAGAGTGCCGGCGGCGATGTCGCCGAGGCGTTTGAAGGTGGGATGCTGCAGGCAACTGATGGCGCCGAAGGCATAACCGAACGGCAGCAGATCGACAAAACGCAGCAGGTTGCGCAGCAGCGAGGCCGACCAGCCGATCGGTGTGCCGTCATCGTGGATCACCCGCAGGCCCATCCATTGTTTGCCCGGCGAACGGCCCTGACGCAGCACTTCGAACAGCACCATGTACCACCAGCTGACGGCAAACAGCAGCAGCGAACCCAGGCCCATGCCGAGCTGGCCGAGAAACGCCAGCAGCAGAAACAGCACGCCGAGGATGGCCCCGCGAATGCCCAGGTCGATGCCGAAGGCGAGGCTGCGCACCATCAGACCGGCCGGGCGCAACGGCAGGTCGATGCCCTCCGGCGTTTCCACTTGATAGCGGGTATCGAGTGGCGGGTTCAGCGGTGCTTTCCGTGGCAGTGCTGTGTTCTCGAGCATGGGCTACCTGATGGGGCCGGATCGGGATGCGAAGTCCGTCCGATGCTAGCAGCCTCTTGGGGGAAAACGACATAACTATGTATTGCACATCGTGTGTTGCGCGGTGGTTGAATGACACAGCGCTGGCCGCGACGGCCGTTCAACGCCTAGACTTTGCCGATCTTCAGTTCAGGAACCGCCCGTGACTTCAATCTTCTGGTACGACTACGAGACCACCGGCATCAATCCGCGCAACGACCGTCCGCTGCAGGTCGCCGGGATTCGCACCGACCACGACCTCAATGAAATCGACGAACCGGTCAACCTCTACTGCCAGCCCAGCGAAGACATCCTGCCGCACCCGGCGGCGTGCGCGATCACCGGTATCACCCCAAGTCGTCTCGCCGAACAGGGTCTGAGCGAAGCCGACTTCATGACCCGCGTGCACGCACAACTGGCGGCGCCCGGCACGTGCGGCGCGGGTTACAACACCTTGCGTTTCGACGACGAGATGACCCGCTACAGTCTCTATCGCAATTTCTTCGATCCGTACGCCCGTGAATGGCAGGGCGGCAACAGTCGCTGGGACCTGATCGATGTGGTGCGTGCCGCGTATGCGTTGCGCCCGGAGGGGCTGGTCTGGCCAACCGATGACCAAGGCAAGGTCACCCTCAAGCTCGAATGCCTGACGGCCGCCAACCACATCGACCATGGGCATGCCCACGAAGCACTCTCGGACGTGCGCGCCACCATCGCGCTGGCGCGGTTGATCCGCGAGAAACAGCCGAAGTTGTATGACTGGCTGTTTCAACTGCGCAGCAAGCAAAAGGTCATGGATCAGATTCGTCTGCTGCAACCGCTGGTGCATATCTCTGGACGATTTTCGGCGGCGCGGCACTATGTCGGTGTGGTGCTGCCCTTGGCCTGGCATCCGCGCAATCGCAATGCGCTGATCGTCTGTGACCTGCACCTTGATCCGCAAGGCTTGCTGGACCTGGATGCGGAAGCCCTGCGCCAGCGCCTGTATACCCGCCGCGACGATCTCGCCGAGGGTGAACTCCCGGTGCCGCTCAAACTGATTCACATCAATCGCTGCCCGGTGGTGGCGCCGTTGTCGGTGTTGCGCGCCGACGATCAGCAGCGCCTGGGCCTGGACATGGCGCTGTATCAGGCGCGTGCACTGCGGCTAAGTGACGCACAACAAGTCTGGAAAGATAAAGTCGCGGCGATTTACGCCAGCGAAGACTTCACGCCGAGCGAAGATCCGGAACAGCAGTTGTACGATGGATTCATCGGTGATCGTGACCGGCGTCTATGCGAGCAAGTGAGGGCGGCGGATCCGGCGCAATTAGCGCAAGAACACTGGCCGTTCGATGATGAACGTCTGCCGGAATTACTCTTTCGATATCGCGCACGTAACTTTCCCGATACGTTGAATTCCGAGGAGCAAGAACGCTGGAGAATATTCTGCCAGCAGCGTTTGTCCGAGCCGCAAATGGGCGCGCCTAATACCCTGCAATCTTTTGCCGAGGCCGCGCAGCAATGGGCGCTTAGTGCTACGCCGATACAGAATCAAGTGCTCAATGAGTGGCAGAATTATGTCCAGGCATTGCGCAAACGTTTGAATCTTTGAAATCGAACATAGTGTGCCCGTGAAATGCCGGGCATAAAAAAACGCCAGCATATGCTGGCGTTTTTCATGGGCCGCAGAATCAGTCTGCGACAGGCGTTGCGGCTTAGCCCAGCAGGGTAGCCCAGCCTTCAACCACGTCACCGCCCCACTTGGCTTTCCACTCTTTCAGAGTCTTGTGGTTGCCACCTTTGGTTTCGATGACTTCGCCGTTGTGCGGGTTTTTGTATTGTTTAACTTTGCGCGCGCGCTTGGTGCCGGTAGTTTTGACTGCGGCGCCACGGGTGCCTTTGGTTTTCGATTCTGGATCCAGCAGGGCGATGATGTCGCGCAGGGACTTGGAATATTCGCCCATCAGGGTGCGCAGTTTGCCTTCGAATTCCAGCTCGGCTTGCAATTTGTCGTCTTGCGACAGGTTCTTCAAACGCGCTTGCAGCTCTTTGATTGCTTCTTCGGTGGCGCGATATTCGTTGATCAAGGACATGGTAACTACCTTATGCGGATGTGTTGAATGGCAGGGACAGTGCCGCAATAATAGTCAGGCTGTTTCATCAAGTAAACATTTAACCGGTTTTTTTATTTGAATTAGTTACGTGAAATAACCGTTGAATTGAATGGTCATTTAAATAATGTGATGCAGTCATCACGAGTATTCACAATTATCTGGCCGAACAGCTTCACTGCAGGACTATAGTTTCGCTGCACGTGGCGTCAGACGCCGCGAATCGGGCCTGCCTGCGGGGATGTGGTCATCAATACTGCAGTTTCCGCGCACAGTCGCTAGAATGGCCGCCTTTGCGAAGTTCTGGAGTTTCCCCCCCATGCGCACCTTTCGGTTGGTGATTTCCTGCCCTGACCGCGTTGGCATCGTTGCCAAAGTCAGTAACTTTCTGGCATCCCACAACGGTTGGATCACCGAAGCGAGCCACCATTCGGATAATCAGAATGGCTGGTTCTTCATGCGTCACGAGATCCGCGCCGATTCGCTGCCGTTCGGTATTGAAGTGCTGCGCGAGAAGTTTGCGCCGATCGCCGAAGAGTTTTCGATGGACTGGCGCATCACCGACACCGAGCAGAAGAAACGCGTGGTGCTGATGGCCAGCCGCGAATCCCACTGCCTGGCCGACTTGCTGCACCGCTGGCACAGCGACGAGCTCGATTGCGAAATCTCCTGCGTGATTTCCAACCACAATGACCTGCGCAGCATGGTCGAGTGGCACGGCATTCCTTATTACCATGTCCCGGTTAACCCGCAGGACAAGGAGCCGGCCTTCGCCGAAGTCTCGCGTCTGGTCAAACAGCACGATGCCGAAGTGGTGGTACTGGCGCGCTACATGCAGATCCTGCCGCCGGCGCTGTGCCGCGAATACGCGCACAAGGTGATCAACATTCACCACAGCTTCCTGCCGTCGTTCGTCGGTGCCAAGCCATACCATCAGGCGTCGCTGCGCGGCGTGAAGCTGATCGGTGCAACCTGCCACTACGTGACCGAAGAGCTGGACGCCGGTCCGATCATCGAGCAGGACGTGGTGCGTGTCAGCCACAGCGACAGCATCGAAGACATGGTGCGTTTCGGCCGTGACGTCGAGAAGATGGTGTTGGCCCGTGGCCTGCGTTATCACCTTGAAGATCGCGTGCTGGTGCACGGCAACAAGACCGTGGTGTTCTGATCGGACCTGCGCGTACTTGAATAAAGAAGGGCCTGGGCGTTCAATCGTCCCAGGCCCTTTTTCGTTTCAGCCCTTGAGGAACTGCCCGTGAGCGATCCACTGGACAAAGCCACTTCGAAAGCACCTGCCACTCTGGGGGAGGGCTGTTTGAGCCGCTACGATCCGGATGATCTAAGCCCGGAGGATGGCACCGAGTTTCCCGGGGCTGCCGAGCTATGGGAACAGGTGAAACCCGAGCCGGAGGGAGAGGCCTGAAAAGATCGTCCGATCGCGGTCCGAGCCTGCGGCAGCTCCTACATTGAAATGCGATCCCCTGTAGGAGCTGCCGCAGGCTGCGATCTTTTCAGGCTTGTCGAATCTTCAGCAGCTTCTTGAGCAATGGCCGCCCGAGCATCAGCAAAAACACCGGCCCGCCCACCACCAGATAGAAATAGAACGTCACCACCCGCCAGATCAGGATCGCTGCCGCTGCGGTGGATTTGCCGACCATCGGCGCCAGCAGCGCCGCCGAGGTCAATTCTGCGGCGCCCGCGCCTCCGGGCAGCAGGCTCATTTGACCAGCCCCCAGCGATAACATCTGCACCAGGAAACTCCAGGCCCACTGCAGGTCCGCGCCCAGTCCGCGCAAGGCCAGGTACAGCACGCTGTAGCGCAGCAGCCAGTGCACGCAGGTCAGGGCGAAGACTTTGATCAGGGTCTGCCACGGCAACTTGAGCGTATCGATGAACGCGGCGAGAAAATGCAGCAGCTTGCGTGCCCAGCGCCGGCGAGTGGCGGGCCGCACGTTCAGGCGAGCGAGCAGGCGCCCGCTTAAAAGGATCAGGCGGCGGTGGTAGCGCGCCAGCAGCACGCAACTGAACAGGCCACCGAACAGCGACACCGCACTGACCATCAGCAACCATTCGAGGCGGTCACTGAGGTGCTGAAACAACGCGTAAATCAGGATGCCGCTCAAGGCACAGAGAAAGAACAGCAGATCGCTCAACTGATCCATGGCAAACACCGCACTGCCACGGGCCGGGCGCACACCGCTGCGCGCCAGCAACGCCATGATCGTCAGCGGCCCGCCACTGCCGCCGGGCGTGGCGCAGTAGGCAAACTCGGCGGCCATTACCACGCCGAGGCTTTTCAGCGGTGTTACCCGCTCGCGTTGATCGCCCAGCAGCAGGCGCAAGCGCAGGGTGTTGATACCCCAGCAGAGCAGAATCATGCCGAACATGATCAGCAGCCATTGCAGTGGGAAGTTTTGCAGGCGCGCACCGATCTCGCCGCCGCCGAGCAACACCGGGATCAGTACAGCAGCGAGCAGGCCGATCAACAGCACAATGCCGCGACTCATGCAGCGCGCTCCATTCGCCCGCGTTGCTCGCTGAGCCATTTGATTTTGGTCATGGGCGTGCGTCCTTCTGCCAGCAGCCGTTCAAGGGTTCGTAGCCAGTAATCACGTGCGAAGGCGTGGCGCATGTCTACCGGGTGCAAGCCTAGACGAATCACCGGTGCGTCGCGCCACTGCTGTTCGCGTTGCTCGCTGACAAGTTTCGACAGACCCCGGCGCCAGGCACTGCGTGCGCTCCAGACCAGACCGGGGGCGTTGATCGGGGTGAAATCCGGCAATTGATAAAGATGTTGCGGGTCGCTGCTGTAGCGCAATGGTGTTTCGCGAAGCGCCTGGCGCGTGCCCTCGCTCATCAACCAGGCCGGGGCGACGAAGCCGTGCAACGGCCATTCATTGCGCCGGAACAGTTCAATGCCGTCGTGCAGGCGAGCCAGGGCGGCTTCGCGGGACAGGCGATAAAACTCGCCTTCGTGAGTGTAGATCCGGCGCATGAACCAGTCGCGCGGCGTGGTTGGTGCCGGCTCGCGGTCGTCATGGAAAAAACCGTGCAAGGCCAGTTCATCGCCACGGGCCAGCCGCTCGCCGAGCATTCGGCAAAACGCGGGATGATCCTCAAGCGCGTCGTGGCCATGGAAATCCGGAACGACCAGCCAGGTCATCGGCACGCCGCCCATTGCGTCGACCGCCTCGACAAATGGCCGATAATCCGCCCACGTCGACGGTGCCACGTCGTGCAGCACCAGCAGCACTGCGCGGTCATTCAAGGAATCAGCCATTGGCCACCCTTGGCAGCGAGTGACCGAGCACCGCGTGATAGTGACCGAGCAAGCTGTCGACCACACTGTCCCAGGAATAACGCCGTTCAACGTGTTGCCGCGCCTGTTGGCCGAGTTTCACACAGCCGCGACTGAACAGCTCGCGCACCGCATTGGCCATGGCTTGCGGGTTGTTCGGCGCACAGAGCAAACCACAGTCTTCGGCGACGATTTCTTCAAATGCTCCGGCCGCCACGGCGACCACCGGAATCCCGCAGGCCATGGCTTCGAGGATCACCAGACCGAAGGTTTCTTGATCGCCGGCATGCAGCAGGGCGTCGGCGCTGGCCATCAACCTTGCGACGGTGGCGGCGGGACAGAACCCGTCGATCACGCTGACATTGTCCGGAACCACAGCGGGCATCGATGAACCGACCAGCAGCAGGTGATAGCGTGGGCCGAGACGTTGCATGCATTTGAGCAGTATCGGCAGGTTCTTCTCTTTGGATCCGCGCCCGGCGAAGATCAGCAGGCGGGTGTCTTCGGCAATCCCCAGTTCGGCGCGCAAACCGTTGTCGCGGGCGTCAGGATGGAAGGTATGCAGATCGACCCCCAGCGGCTGCACGAAGACGTTGCGCACCCCCAGGCCCCGGAGCTTGTCGGCCATCACCTGACTCGGCGCCAGCACCCGGTCGAAGTTGCCATACAGTTTGCTGACGTACGCCTCGACATTCGGCGTGACCCAATGACCCATGCGGTTACCCACCAGCAACGGCAGATCCGAGTGATAAAAGCCGATCACCGGCACGTCCAGTTGCCGTCGTGCATCCAGCGCCGCCCAGGCCGTCAGGTACGGATCGCCGACTTCGATCAGCTCCGGCTGCAAATCCTGCAGGACGTTGCGCCAGGGGGCGAGACGCACGGGGAAGCGGTAACCCTTGCCGAAGGGCAGGGCGGGAGCAGGCACCGTGTAGACGCCATCGTGTTCACTCAAGTGCGCGCCGGGGATCAGCAGGCTGTGGCGAATGCCCGGTTTGACGCCCAGCCGACGATGCTTGGCGTCCAGATAGGTGCGTACGCCGCCGCTGGCCGGGGCGTAGAACATGGTGATGTCGGCGATATGCACAGTGATCAACCCTCCGCTGCGTTGCACTCCCTTGGTTGACCTTTATCCAGAATAGATGTTCGGTCGGGAATACACGGTGGGGTTTTTTGCGAGGTGTTGTGGTGTTTGACAGGACGCCTTCGCGAGCAAGCTCGCTCCCACAGGGATCTGCAAACGACACAGATAAAATGTGGGAGCGAGCTTGCTCGCGAAGAGGCCAGGCTCAGCGCCCTAGATGCGGAAGCTGCCAACCAGTTGCTTCAGGCGCGAAGCCTGCTGCTCCAGATCCGAACAGGCGCGCAACGTCGCCTGCAGGTTCTCGACGCCTTCCTGGTTCAGCGTGTTGATTTCGGTGATGTCGACGTTGATGGATTCCACCACTGCGGTCTGCTCCTCGGTCGCGGTCGCCACCGACTGGTTCATCCCGTCGATTTCGCCGATACGCTGGGTCACGCTGTTCAGGCGTTCGCCGGCGAGGTTGGCGATTTCCACGCTGTCCTGGCTGTGGCGCTGACTGTCGCTCATGGTGCTCACCGATTCACGGGCGCCGACTTGCAGCTCCTCGATCATGGTCTGCACCTGCTGCGCCGATTCCTGAGTGCGGTGCGCCAGGTTACGCACTTCGTCGGCGACCACGGCAAAACCGCGTCCGGCTTCACCGGCCCGCGCCGCTTCGATCGCGGCGTTGAGTGCCAGCAGGTTGGTCTGCTGGGAGATGCTGGTGATCACTTCGAGGATCTGCCCGATGTTCACGGTTTTGCTGTTCAGCGACTCGATGTTGGTGCTGGAGGCGCTGAGCATGCTCGACAGTTGATTCATCGCCTTGATGCTGCGATCCACCACTTGCTGGCCGTCTTCGGCCAGACCACGGGCGTCGCTGGCCTGGTTCGAGGCTTGCGCGGCGTTGCGGGCGATTTCCTGGGCGGCGGCGCCCAGTTGATTGATCGCGGCGGCGACGCTGCTGGTGCGTGAGGCTTGCTGGTCGGAGTTGTACATCGACGAGTTGGACGCGGCGACCACGCGCAACGCGACCTCGTTGACCTGCCCGGTGGCCGACGACACTTCACGGATCGAGCCGTGAATACGCTCGACGAAACGGTTGAAGGCGGTACCCAGCACGCCAAACTCATCGTTATTGACGATGGTCAGGCGCTTGGTCAGATCGCCTTCGCCATCGGCGATGTCTTCCATGGCGCGGGTCATGACGTGCAGCGGCTGGATCAGCAGGCGAATCAGCATGCCCAGCAAGGCAATGATGATCACCACCGCAATCACCGTGGCAATCACCGCCGAGGTGCGGAACTCACTGAGCATCGAGAAGGCTTTGTCTTTGTCCACCGACAGGCCGATGTACCAATTGACCGACGGCAGGCCTTTGATCGGGGTGAAGCTGACGATGCGCGTCTTGCCATCGACGCTGATTTCACTGAAGTCGCTGCTGATGCGCGGAGTGTCCTGCGGATAGGCTTCTTTCAGTGATTTCATCACCAGTGCCTTGTCCGGGTGCACGAGGATCTTGCCGTCGGCGCTGACCAGGAAGGCGTAGCCCATGCCGGAGAAGTCCCGGGCGGTGAGGGTGTCGACCAGGGTTTGCAGGCTCAGGTCGCCGCCCACCACGCCGACGCTCTGGCCGGCCTTTTTCGAGGCGGTGGCGATCGAGATGATCAACTGCCCGGTGGCGGCGTCGATGTACGGTTCGGTCAGGGTCGAGGCGCTGCTGCTCTCGGCCCCTTTATACCAAGGGCGCACCCGTGGATCGAAGCCGTCAGGCATCTTCACGTCCGGGCGGATGGTGAAGTGACCGGTGGCATCGCCCAGGTAAGTGGCCATGAACGTCGAGGTTAGGGATTTCTGTTCCAGCAGGCTGGCGACGTTGGCCGGTTCCGGGTTGATGGCGATGTTCTGGGCGGCGTTCTCGACCAGCAGAATGCGCCCGTTGAGCCAGGTCTGGATGTTGTCGGCGGTGACTTCGCCCATCTCGTTGAGATAGTTGTTCAGGTCATCGCGGATCGCGTTGCGTTGCAGCCAGTCGTTGTACAGCGTAAACGAGGCGAAAGCGGCGATGACGATGAGGGCGGCGGCAAGCAAAATTTTATGGCTGAAGCGCAGGTTTTTGTTCATGGCTTGGGGTTCCGCTAAGGTCTTAATGTCCTGGGCGTGCTTTTATAAAGACGCGCAATATGGGCAAGGGTGAAACAAACTGATATTTCCGACTCTCCTTAGGGAAATGTCCGACCGACTTTTCAGTCGGTTCTCGCCTTAGCTATCGGCCACAGCGGATTAAAGATTAACCATAGGTGACAAAATGCCTGACACATCGCAACTCGTTATCGGCGCCGATCTGGCGGGGCAACCGATTGCTCAGGCCATGCGCCTGGCTAACCGCCACGGGCTGATCGCCGGTGCGACCGGGACCGGCAAGACCGTGACTTTGCAACGCCTTGCCGAAGCATTCAGTGACGCCGGGGTCGCGGTGTTCGCCGCCGACATCAAGGGCGATCTGTGCGGCCTCGGTGCCGCCGGCAATCCGCAGGGCAAGGTCGCCGAGCGTATCGCCGGGATGCCCTGGCTCGATTACAAGCCGCAGGCTTATCCGGTGACGCTGTGGGACATTCACGGTGAATCCGGTCATCCGTTGCGTACCACCTTGAGTGAAATGGGCCCGTTGCTGATCGGCAGCCTGCTGGAACTGACCGACAGCCAGCAGTCGGCGCTGTACGCAGCCTTTAAAGTGGCGGATCGCGAAGGCCTGTTGCTGCTGGATCTGAAAGACCTCAAGGCGCTGCTCAATCACCTCAAGGACAACCCGCAGTTGCTGGGCGAAGACGCGGCGCTGATGACCACCGGTTCCAGTCAGGCACTGTTGCGCCGGCTGGCGACCCTGGAACAGCAGGGCGCTGAAGCCTTGTTCGGCGAACCGGCGCTGCAACTCGAAGACATTCTGCAACCGGCCGCCGATGGCCGTGGACGGATTCATTTGCTCGATGCCAGCCGTCTGGTGCACGAGGCTCCAAAGGTCTACGCGACGCTCCTGCTGTGGCTGCTGGCCGAGCTGTTCGAGCAGTTGCCGGAGCGCGGCGATGCCGACAAGCCGCTGCTGGCGTTGTTCTTCGATGAAGCGCATTTGCTCTTCGGCGATACGCCCAAGGCGCTGCAGGAGCGTCTGGAGCAGGTGGTGCGGCTGATTCGCTCGAAAGGTGTCGGCGTGTATTTCGTCACCCAGTCACCGGGGGATTTGCCGGATAACGTGCTGGCGCAACTCGGTCTGCGCATCCAGCACGGTTTGCGTGCGTTCACCGCCAAGGAGCAGAAGTCCCTGCGCGCGGTGGCCGATGGCTTCCGGCCGAATCCGGCATTCGACACCTTGTCGGTGCTGACGGAATTGGGTATCGGCGAAGCACTGGTCGGGACGCTGCAGGAAAAAGGCACGCCGGAGATGGTCCAGCGGGTGCTGGTGGCGCCACCGCAGTCGCGGATCGGGCCGCTGAGCGAAACCGAACGCACAATGCTGATTGCCGGGTCGCCGTTCAAGGGCCGATATGACAAACCGATCGACCGCGAATCCGCGTACGAAATCCTCATGGGCCGCAAGGATCTGGCGCCGGAGGCAGATACGCCAGCGGGTAAGCCGGCAGCCGAAGAGCCGAGCCTGGCTGATCGTGCCGGAGAGTTTCTGGGCACGGCGGCGGGGCAGGCCTTGAAATCGGCGATGCGCCAGGCGGCGAACAATCTGGGCAAACAACTGGTGCGCGGGCTGATGGGTTCGTTGCTCGGCGGCAGCAAACGCCGCTAAAAGCAAAGATCGCAGCCTGCGGCAGCTCCTACAGGGGAAATGTGTTCCAACTGTAGGAGCTGCCGCAGGCTGCGATCTTTTGCTTTTGCTTCAGGCCTTGTCTTTAGCGTGCGCCGCCAGTCGTTCAAGCGCCGCGCGCAGGCCAGGATCGCTGATCCCGTCGGCCGTGGACTGAATGGTCGCCGCCGCATCGCTCGACAGGTCCATCGTGTGCCCGGCAGCCCCAGGCTGGATGATCGGTGGTCGCACGCTGAACTTGATTCGCGTCAGGTTGGCGAACTCTTCGAACAGCTGCAGTTGCCGTTGCAGGCGTTTTTGCTGGTAGCGCAGGCGTGTAGCCCAATGGCCGTCGGTGACCACCAGCGACAGTTCACCTTCACGCCACTTGGCCACATGACAGTGTGCGCGGGCGGCGGGTTGCAGTTGGCTTTCAAGCAGGCGTTGCAGATGAGCGAGGCGTTGGGCATGGCCAAGAATGGCTTTGAGCGGTTTGGCTTCGCGTAGCAGAACGGCGGGCGCTCTGGCTGTAAGGGGGCGAAATGCCATGATCGAACACCTGAAGTAACAGAGGCGCCATGGTAGCAGAAAGCAACGGAACCACTCGCCCATTGCTTTTGTCCCTGCTTTACCCATTAAATCAACAACTAACTTCTTGCCTTGATGGGTTGAAGTTGAGCAAAACGCCCTTATTTTAAGTGAGCCCCGTCAAAGCGCAGTGCCAGCATCGTGGAATATCGCCACTTTCCTCACCACCGTTTCCGGGTAGAATGCTCGTTCGCATGCGGCCATGAGGGCTGCACGGGCGACTCACGGGGCCGCCCTCCATCCCTTTAGTGTGGAAGATCCTGCCGATATGTTTGCGCCTTTGTTAAAGAAACTTTTTGGAAGCAAGAACGAGCGTGAAGTCAAACGCATGCTCAAGACGGTGCAGCTCGTCAATGCCTTCGAAGAGCAAATGGTGGCCCTTTCGGACGATCAGTTGCGCGCCAAGACCAATGAGTTCAAGGCCCGTATCGCCAAAGGGGAATCCCTCGACAAGCTGTTGCCTGAAGCCTTCGCGGTCGCCCGTGAAGCCGGCAAGCGCGTCATGGGCATGCGCCACTTCGACGTCCAGTTGATCGGCGGCATGACCTTGCATGAAGGCATGATTGCCGAAATGCGTACCGGTGAGGGTAAAACCCTCGTGGCGACCCTGGGCGTTTACCTCAACGCGCTGTCCGGCAAGGGCGTGCACGTTGTAACCGTGAACGACTACCTGGCCCGCCGTGACGCCAACTGGATGCGCCCGCTTTATGAATTCCTCGGCCTGACCGTCGGCGTCGTGACGCCGTTCCAGCCGCCGGAAGAGAAGCGCGCCGCCTACGCTGCCGACATCACCTACGGCACCAACAACGAATTCGGTTTCGACTACCTGCGCGACAACATGGCGTTCAGCATGGAAGAGAAATTCCAGCGCGAACTCAATTTTGCCGTGATCGACGAAGTCGACTCCATCCTCATCGACGAAGCCCGTACCCCGCTGATCATTTCCGGTCAGGCCGAGGACAGTTCCAAGCTGTACATGGAGATCAACAAGTTGATCCCGCAGCTGGAATTGCACGTCGAAGAAGTCGAAGGCCAGGTCACCAAGGCTGGTCACTACACCATCGACGAGAAGACCCGTCAGGTCGAACTCAACGAAGCCGGTCACCAGTACATCGAAGAAATGCTCACCGGTGTCGGCCTGCTGGCTGAAGGCGAGAGCCTGTACTCGGCGCATAATCTGGGCCTGCTGACCCACGTCTATTCGGGTCTGCGTGCGCACAAGCTGTTCCACCGCAACGTCGAATACATCGTGCAGGACGGTCAGGTCGTACTGGTCGACGAACACACCGGTCGTACCATGCCGGGTCGTCGTCTGTCCGAAGGCCTGCACCAGGCCATCGAAGCCAAGGAAGGTCTGAACATTCAGGCCGAGAGCCAGACCCTGGCATCGACCACGTTCCAGAACTACTTCCGTCTGTACACCAAGCTGTCCGGCATGACCGGTACCGCCGACACCGAAGCGTTCGAATTCCACCAGATCTATGGCTTGCAGGTCATGGTCATTCCGCCGAACAAGCCGTTGGCGCGTAAAGATTTCAACGACCTGGTGTTCCTGACCGCCGAAGAGAAATACGCGGCGATCATCAACGACATCAAGGAAGGCATGGCCCAGGGTCGTCCGATCCTGGTGGGTACCGCGACCATCGAAACTTCCGAGCATGTGTCCAACCTGCTCAACAAGGAAGGCATCGAGCACAAGGTACTCAACGCCAAGTTCCACGAAAAAGAAGCCGAGATCATCGCGCAAGCCGGTCGTCCGGGCGCCCTGACCATCGCCACCAACATGGCCGGTCGTGGTACCGACATCCTGTTGGGCGGTAACTGGGAAGTGGAAGTCGCGGCGCTGGAAAACCCTAGCCCCGAGCAGATCGCCCAGATCAAGGCCGACTGGCAGAAGCGTCACCAGCAGGTGCTGGAGTCCGGCGGTCTGCAGGTGATCGCCTCCGAGCGTCACGAATCGCGTCGTATCGACAACCAGCTGCGTGGCCGTGCCGGTCGTCAGGGTGATGCCGGTTCCAGCCGCTTCTACCTGTCGCTGGAAGACAGCCTGATGCGCATCTTCGCCTCTGACCGGGTGAAGAACTTCATGAAAGCCCTGGGCATGCAGCCTGGCGAAGCGATCGAGCACCGCATGGTGACCAATGCGATCGAGAAGGCGCAGCGCAAGGTTGAAGGTCGCAACTTTGACATCCGCAAGCAGTTGCTTGAATTCGATGACGTCAACAACGAACAGCGTAAAGTGATCTATCACATGCGTAACACGTTGCTGGCCGCCGACAACATCGGTGAAACCATCGCCGACTTCCGTCAGGACGTGCTCAACGCCACCGTCAGCGCACACATTCCGCCGCAATCGCTGCCGGAGCAGTGGGACGTGGCCGGTCTGGAAGCTTCGCTGGAAAGCGACTTCGGGGTGAAACTGCCGATCCAGCAATGGCTCGACGAGGACGATCACCTGTACGAAGAGACGCTGCGCGAGAAGCTGATGGTCGAGCTGATGGCGGCGTACAACGAGAAAGAAGATCAGGCCGGTGCCGAAGCACTGCGCTCGTTCGAGAAACAAATCGTTCTGCGCGTGCTGGACGACCTGTGGAAAGACCACCTGTCGACCATGGATCACCTGCGTCACGGCATCCACCTGCGTGGCTACGCCCAGAAGAACCCGAAGCAGGAATACAAGCGCGAGTCGTTCACGCTGTTCTCCGAGCTGCTGGATTCGATCAAGCGCGACTCGATCCGTGTGCTGTCGCACGTTCAGGTGCGCCGCGAAGATCCGGAAGCCGAAGAGCAACGTCTGCGTCAGGAGGCCGAAGCACTGGCCGCCCGCATGCAGTTCGAACACGCCGAGGCCCCTGGTCTGGAGCAACCGGAAGTGTTGGGTGAAGAGGTCGATGTCGCCCTCGCCACCGCGCCGGTACGCAACGAGCAGAAGCTGGGCCGCAACGAACTGTGCTACTGCGGTTCGGGCAAGAAATTCAAGCATTGCCACGGGCAGATCCAGTAAACCCCGTTTCAATCGCTGAAATACCCGCGCCGCGACCGGCTCCTGCCGTCGCGGCGTTTTGCCATTCAATCCACCGCCCTTCTGTCGAAAACAGCAAGAGAGCGGTGCTGACATCATTGAGTAAGGAGCGCATTCATGGCTGTTGGTCTTGGTCCTTTGCCAACGTTGCACCCGGTTGCCGGTTTTGAACTCGGTATCGCCTCGGCCGGCATCAAGCGCCCCGGGCGCAAGGATGTAGTAGTGATGCGCTGTGCCGAAGGTTCGACCGTGGCCGGTGTGTTCACGTTGAACGCCTTTTGTGCCGCGCCGGTGATCCTGGCGAAAAAACGTGTGCAGAACGACGTGCGCTACCTGCTGACCAACACCGGCAACGCCAACGCCGGTACCGGAGAGCCGGGCCTGGCGGCTGCCGAGCGCACCACCGCCAGACTGGCCGAGCTGACAGGTGTCGATGCCAGCCAGATCCTGCCGTACTCCACCGGCGTGATCGGTGAGCCGCTGCCGGTCGAGAAGATCGAAGGCGCGCTGCAGGCCGCACTGGATGATCTGTCGGAAAACAACTGGGAAGCCGCCGCCACCGGCATCATGACCACCGACACCCTGCCCAAGGGTGCCAGCCGTCAGTTCGAGCATGACGGCGTGACCATCACCGTCACCGGCATCAGCAAAGGCGCAGGCATGATTCGCCCGAACATGGCGACCATGCTTGGCTACATCGCTACCGACGCCAAAGTCTCCCGCGACGTGCTGCACAACCTGATGCTCGACGGTGCGAACAAGTCGTTCAACCGCATTACCATCGACGGCGACACCTCGACCAACGACTGCTGCATGCTGATTGCCACCGGCAAGGCTGCACTGCCGGAAATCACCCGTGCCGAAGGCGAGTTGTTCAACAAGTTGAAGCAAGCGGTGTTCGAGGTGTGCATGGACGTGGCCCAGGCCATCGTGCGTGACGGCGAAGGCGCGACCAAGTTCGTCACCGTTGAGGTCAACGGCGGCGGCAATCATCAGGAATGCCTGGATGTCGGTTACACCGTGGCCCACTCGCCGCTGATCAAGACCGCGCTGTTCGCCTCCGACCCGAACTGGGGCCGCATTCTGGCCGCTGTCGGCCGTGCCGGCGTGCCGGATCTGGATGTAAGCAAGATCGACGTGTTCCTCGGTGACGTGTGCATCGCCAGCCGTGGCGCACGCGCAGCGACCTACACTGAGGCACAGGGTTCGGCGGTGATGCAGCAGGAAGAGATCACCATCCGCATCGAGCTGGGCCGTGGCGATTGCAGCGAAACCATCTGGACCACCGACCTGTCGCATGAATACGTGAAGATCAACGCCGAATACCGGACCTGATCCAACCTGAGACCGAGTCGCCGCCATCGCGAGCAGGCTCACTCCTACAGGGATCCGTGTCGTTCACTCATCTACTGTAGGAGTGAGTCTGCTCGCGATGGCGTTGTGTCAGGCAACATCAATGTTGAATGTGCCGGCCTCTTCGCGGGCAAGCCCGCTCCCACAGGGTTCTGTGGTCTACACGACATTTGTGCACGACCGAAACTACTGTGGGAGCGGGCTCGCCCGCGAAAGCATCGGCCCGGTCACTACAAGTCTTGAAGCTTTCCACTGACGAAAAGGCGCCACACCATGTCCCTGCACCTGATCATCGGCGACAAACTGCTTTCTTCCTGGTCGCTGCGTGCCGCACTGGCCGTCGAGCTGACCGGCGCACCCTACAGCGAAGAACTGATCAAGCTCGGCAAGCCCGACACCCGCGAGAAGCTGCTCAAGCATTCGCCGACCGCCAAGGTGCCGTTGCTGCAAACCTCTCGTGGCACCATCGCCGACTCTCTGGCGATCGCCGAATACCTGGCCGAGCAGTTTCCGTCCGAACAGCTCTGGCCGAGCGATGTTTACGCTCGCGCCCAGGCCCGTTCTGCGTGCGCGCAGATGCACAGCGGCTTTTTCGCCATGCGCAATCACATGCCGTTCAACCTGAGCCACGACGCACCGCTGAACCCGGTGCCGCCGGAAGTGAAGGTCGATATCGAGCGCGTGCTCGCGCTGTGGGCTGAATGCCGTGCTGCTGCCACAGAGCCTGGGCCGTATCTGTTTGGCCGGGTGAGTCTGGCTGATGCGTTCTTCGCCCCGATTGCCGTGCGCCTGCGGACCTACCAGGTGCAGTTGCCGGCGGTTGATCAGGCCTATGTTGAAACCATCTACCAATGGCCCGCCTTCAAGGCGTGGCAAAAGGCTGGACTGGAGGAGTTGAATCCGTGAAACGCGTACACGTCGCGGCTGCCGTCATTCGGGACGACAGCGGCAAAATCCTCATCGCCCGCCGTGCCGACACCCAGCATCAGGGCGGCTTGTGGGAGTTTCCCGGCGGCAAGGTCGAGGCTGACGAATCCGTCGAAAGCGCCCTGGCTCGCGAGCTTCAGGAAGAATTGGGCATCGTCGTGGGCGCCGCTCGTCCACTGATCAAGGTTCGCCACGACTACCCGGACAAGCAGGTGTTGCTGGATGTCTGGGAAGTCTCAAGCTTCAGCGGTGAACCCCACGGCGCCGAAGGTCAGCCACTGGCCTGGGTCAGCGCGAAAGAACTGACCGGCTACGAGTTTCCGGCCGCCAACCAGCCAATCGTCGCCGCCGCACGCCTGCCCGCTGAATACTTGATCACTCCGGAAGATCTGGAAGCCCCGGCCTTGCTGCGCGGCATTCAGAAGGCGATTGCCGGCGGGATCAAACTGATCCAGCTGCGTGCGCCCAACGGCTACGACCCCAAATACCGCGATCTGGCGGTGGATGCAGCCGGTCTGTGTGCCGGCAAGGCGCAGTTGATGATCAAGGGCCCGTTCGAATGGCTCGGCGACTTCCCGTCTGCCGGCTGGCATATCACTGCCGCGCAACTGCGCAAATACGCCGCAGCGGGGCGGCCGCTGCCGGCGGAGCGCTGGTTGGCGGCTTCGTGCCACAACGCTGAAGAACTGGCGCTGGCCGAGCAGATGGGCGTGGATTTCGTCACCCTGTCGCCGGTACAGCCGACCTTGACCCACCCGGACGCACAACCGTTGGGCTGGGAGCAGGCTGCGGCGTTGATCGAGGGCTTTGGCAAACCGGTGTTCTTGCTCGGCGGGGTTGGCCCGGCGGAGCGCGAGAAGGCTTGGGGTGTCGGGGCTCAGGGTGTGGCGGGGATTCGGGCGTTCTGGCCGGATTCTGTTTAACGGCTAGCGGCCTCATCGCGAGCAGGCTCACTCCTACAATTAACCGTGTTTTACCTGATGGAATGCGATCAACTGTAGGAGTGAGCCTGCTCGCGATGGCGTCCTGTCAGGCGCTACTTATCTGAAGGCTTCACCGCCGGCTGCCACAAAATCTCCGCAATCCCCTGCCGCCGCGCAATCAACCTTGCGGCCACGAACAACAGATCCGACAGCCGATTGATATACGCCAGGCCAACCCCGGCCAATGGCTCAATTGCATTCAAATGCTGACAGCGTCGCTCGGCACTGCGCGCCAGACTGCGGCACACATGGGCCTGGGCAATCAACATCGAACCGCCGGGCAGGATGAAATTCTCCAGCGGCCCCAATTCCTCGTTCCACACATCGATCGCCGCTTCCAGGCGCTCGATTTCCGCCGCATTCAGCGCCTGATATTGCGGCATCGCCAGTTCACCGCCGAGGTCAAACAGGCGATGCTGGCAAGGCGCGAGCACGTCGATCAGTTCATTCAAACCCGGGAATGCCTCACGTTCGGCGATCAATCCGGCCAGCAGCACACCGACCTGACTGTTCAGCGTGTCGACTTCGCCAATCGCTTCGATCCGCGGGTGATCCTTGGGTACGCGGCGGCCATCGCCCAGGCCGGTTTCGCCTTTGTCGCCGGTGCGGGTGTAAATCTTCGACAAGCGAAAGCCCATGGGTTACCTCGGTAGTTGATTGGTTTCGGCAGCGATGGCTGCCGGTTGTGCCAGCGGCAGGCGCAGGGTAAAGCAGGTGCCCTGACCGGGCGCCGACTGCACTTCCATCTGGCCTTTATGGTTATTGGTGATGATGAAGTACGACACCGACAGCCCCAGCCCTGTGCCCTGGCCGATTTCCTTGGTGGTGAAGAACGGCTCGAAAGTACGTTTGCGCACGTTCTCGCTCATGCCGATGCCGTTGTCCTCGACCTGGATCTCGGCCCATGGCGGATTGAGCTTGGTGCGCAGGATGATCCGCCCCGGCTCGCTGTCGTCCTCGCGCTGGTGAATGGCTTGCGCGGCGTTTTTCAACAGGTTGAGCAGCACTTGTTCCAGTTCGTTGGCGGTGCCCGGCACCGGGCCGAGCGCCGGATCGAACTGGCGGATGATCGCCTGGCCTTTGAAGTCGAAACCGATCGCCAGATCGAAGTCGTTGCCAGCAATTTCCACCGCCTGATCGATCAACGCGGGCAGATCGCACGGGGCCATTTGCCGGGTGCTGCGGCGGCTGAAACTGAGCATGTGGGTGACGATTTTTGCCGCGCGCGCGCCGGCCTGCTGGATGCCGTCGAGCAGTTTCGGCACTTCACGGCTTTGCAGGTAGCGGTTGACCGTGTCCAGTCCGATGCCGAGCTGCTCGGCGGTTTCGAGGTTCTTCGGCAGATCCGCCGACAGCCGCCGACGAATGTTCTGCACGTTGTGCAGGATCGCGCCGAGCGGGTTGTTGATCTCATGGGCCATGCCGGCAGCGAGGCCACCGACCGAGAGCATTTTCTCCGACTGCACCATCATTTCTTCCAGCGACAGGCGCTGGGTGATGTCGTCGATGCGGATCACCACACCACGCCCGGCACCGCCCATCAGCGGGTAAAAGGTCAGGGCGTAATGCTTGGGTTCGTCATCCTTGAACCAGGTCACTCGCTCGATTTTCGCCACCGTGTGCTCTTCCACGGTCTGTTTGAGTTGCGGCAGAAACGGCTTGAGCGGTTCGAAGGCGAGGAAGATCGGCTGGTTCAGCGCTTCATCCAGGCGCGTCCCGGAGAGGGCGCTGGCCTCCTGGTTCCACTGGGTCACGTAGAGCTGCTCGTCGAGGGCGATCAGCGCCGAGGGCATGGAGTCGATGATGCTGTTGAGGTAGTTCTGGAATCCGGTGAGCTTCTTCTCGATCTTGCTCCGCACCTGGACCTCCAGCTCCAGCTTGCGGTTGGTGTGGCGGGTTTCTTCGGCCAGGCCCTGCGCCTGATCGTAAGCGGCCTGCGAGTCATCGCGGGCGCGCTTGAGCTGTTGTTCGCGGGCCTCGATACGCGAGAGCATGGTGTTGAACGCCTCGGCAAGACTGCCGATTTCATCGTGGTTGCCGCGTGAGGCGCGCAGGGCATAGTTCTCTTCGCGAGTGACCTGACGCGACAGCTCTTCCAGCTCATGGATCGGCCGGGTGATCAGGCGTTTGATCTGCCGTGCAATCACCAGCCACAGCAGCACACTGAAAATCAGGATGCCGAGACTGGCAGTCAGGGTGCCGGTGTAGAACGCCATCGGCAGTTCACTGCTGGCCACCAGCAGCAGATGCCCCGGCGCGGTGCCGGGGCGGGGCAGGGTGATCAACTGGTTGCTGCGAAACTCGGTCAGTTGCCAGGCTTCGACGTGCCGATAGCGTTCCGGCAGATTGAGCTTGTCGCCACGCTGCACCTGGGCGATGCGGTCACCCTTGCCGTCATACAGCGCCGCCGCGCGCAACGGCGAATAGCTGTCGAGTTCCTTGAGCAGGCGTTCGGCGCTTTGTGGCGACTCGAGGGCTTGCGCGACCAGGCTCGGGTTGGAGATCAGTCGGCCGATGGTCTGCAGGGCCTGCGGCGCCATGCTTTCCTGGGAGATGTAATAGGCGGCGCTGATAAAGGTCAGGTTGGCGACCAGCAGGACGGTGGTCAACAACACCAGCAGGGCGGCCAGCAGTTTCTGGCCGACCGGCAGGTTTTCAAGGCGCTGGCGCAATGGCATCAGGTTTATCGCAGCAAAGGAACAAGTGGGCAGCGTAGCCGCTGCTCAGTCGCTGGGCAATCCAAGGCTGCGCAGATGGCCGACCAACCGTTGCTGCAATTGCTTGAGGTGCGGCAGATTCAGTTGATGACGGCTGGCGACTTTGCAGGCGTGGCCCAGCAGATAGCTGATTTCGGTGCGGCGCTGGTTGGCCACGTCCTGATACATCGACGAGTAATTGGCCGCTGTGGCGTGGATCACCCGTTCGACTTCCTGTTGCAGATCGAGCGCCGCCGCCGGTTGACCGCAACGCTCCAGCAATTCGGCAAGTTCTGCGCACAGCGTGGCGACTTCGCATTGATGCTGTTTCAGCCCGCCGTTACGGCAATCGTGGAGCACGGTCAGTGGATTGATCGCGCAATTGAGCGCCAGTTTGCGCCACAGCCGGGTGAGGATGTCGGCGCTCCATTCGTGGGGGATGTTCGCCGCTTGCAGGTCGTCCAGCCAGATCGGCGCCACCGGATGGCCGGCATCACCCAGCCAGGTGAAACCGTGGCCGGCAAACACCACGCGCCAGTCGCCGTCGCGGAACGCGCCTTCGGTGCTGGAGGCGCTGATGCAGCGTGCCTGCGGCACCACCGCTGCGACCGCGTCCTGACTGCCGAGGCCGTTTTGCAGCAGGACCAGCTCGGCATCTGCGCTCAGGCGCGGGGCGAGGCGGGCGACGGCGCTTTCGGCGTCATAGGCCTTGCAGGCGACCAGCAGGCGGCGGATCGGCTCTGGATCGTCCGCCGTTTGCGCGGGGACGGTATATGTAGTGGCTGCGCCGTGTTCGACCAGCGTCAGACCGCCCGCCGCCTGATAGCTGCGCAAACGCTCGGCATCCCGCACGATCAGCCGCACCGGCAGACCGGCCCGCGCCAGACGCGTGGCCCACAGGGTGCCGAGGCTGCCGGCGCCGAGAACGTGCCAGGGGGTGGACATCAGTTTTTCACTCGGTAAGGTACTGGCATGCAAGGCTCGCCGTATCGGTGGGAAAAGACCCGTTATAATGAGCCGGATTTTAACCGCAAGCCAAGCGCGCTCCATCCTCATCGAGCGCGCCTTTTTATTGGAGAGATTACATGCCGTCGTTCGACGTGGTATCCGAACTGGACAAACACGAGCTGACCAACGCGGTCGAGAACGCCGTGAAGGAACTCGATCGTCGCTATGACCTGAAAGGCAAGGGCAGCTTCGAGTTCAAGGAAAAGGACCTGACCGTCAACCTGACCGCTGAAGCCGGGTTCCAGCTGGAAGCGATGATCGAGATCCTGAAGCTGGCTCTGACCAAGCGCAAGATCGATGTGCAGTGCCTTGAAGTCAAAGATGCTTACGCTTCGGGCAAGCTGATGAAGCAGGACGCCATTCTCAAGGAAGGCATCGACAAGGAACTGGCGAAGAAGATTGTCGCGCACATCAAGGACGCCAAGCTCAAGGTGCAGGCCGCCATCCAGGGCGAGCAGGTACGTGTGACCGGCAAGAAGCGCGATGACCTGCAGGAAGCCATCGCGGCCCTGCGCGCCAAGGAATTCGGCATGCCGCTGCAGTTCAACAACTTCCGCGACTAAGTCCGGTCAGATGATCTGTGGGAGCGAGCTTGCTCGCGAAAGCGGTATGTCATTCAGCCATGAGTTGACTGGCACACCGCCTTCGCGAGCAAGCTCGCTCCCACATTGTTTTATGTATACCTGGCGGTTTCTGCCGCTGATTTTTTACAGCCCGGGTAGCCGGACATCAGGAGATGGATGATGGATTTGAATGCTGAGGTAGACAACCTGGTCAAGGCGTCCCAGGCGTGGATTCCGATGATCATGGAATACGGCAGCCGCGTGCTGCTGGCGGTGATTACCCTGGCCATCGGCTGGTGGCTGATCAACAAGGTCACGCAAAAACTCGGCGGTCTGCTGGCCCTGCGCAATGCTGACCTGGCGCTGCAAGGCTTCATCAGCAGCCTGGCGAACATCATCCTCAAGGTGTTGCTGATCGTCAGCGTCGCCTCGATGATCGGCGTGGAAACCACCTCGTTCGTGGCTGCGATCGGTGCTGCCGGCCTGGCCATCGGTCTGGCGTTGCAAGGCAGCCTGGCGAACTTCGCCGGCGGCGTGTTGATTTTGCTGTTCCGTCCATTCCGTATCGGTGACTGGATCGAAGCGCAAGGCGTGGCGGGTACGGTCGACAGCATCCAGATTTTCCACACCGTGCTGCGTACCGGCGACAACAAGACCATCATCGTGCCGAACGGCAATCTGTCGAACGGCATCATCACCAACACCAACCGTCAGCCAACCCGCAAAGTGGTGTTCGACGTGGGTGTGGATTACGAAGCGGATCTGCAGAAGGCCCGTCAAGTGCTGCTGGATCTGGCCAAGGATGAGCGCGTGTTGCAGGACCCTGCGCCACAAGCGGTCATTTCGACATTGGGTGACAGTTCGATCACGGTTTCCCTGCGAGTCTGGGTTAAAACTGCAGACTATTGGGATGTGATGTTCATGTTTAACGAACAGTCGCGTGATCGTTTAAAGACTGCCGGTATTGATATTCCGTTTCCACAGCGCGTAATTCGTGTGGTTCAGGAATCGGCAACACAATGATAGGTTGCTAATTAAATGCCTGACTTGCTGGTCAGGCATTTATTACAAGTGACAGGCAATAAAAAGGCCCATCCGTAGATGGGCCTTTTTTTATGCTTCGAAACTAACCACTGACAATTACAGGATGTTCAGTGGGTATTCGGTGATCAGGCGGAACTCTTTAACGTCGCCTTCGCCTTCGTCAGCGTTAGCAACGTGCCAGGCTTGACGGATGCGGAAGGACAGATCTTTCGCTGGGCCAGACTGAACAACGTACTTGGCTTCGAAGTTGGTTTCGTGGTGTTTACCGTCTTCGCCGTACAGGCCGGCGTAAGCGCTACCCGCTGGAGTGTGGGTACCGTCGATATCCCAACCTTTAACGTAACGAACCATGAAGCTCAGGCCAGGAACGCCGTACTCGGCCATTTTCAGGTCGTAACGGGCTTGCAGGGATTTCTCGCCAGCACCGTTGAAGTCGGAGTACTGGATGGAGTTGGCGAGGAAGATCGAGTCGCCACCACGGTTGTTCTTGCCCACGCCGATGTAGTCGAACGGGGTGTCGCCGTTGACCTTCTGGAAGGCCAGGGTGAAGGTGTGTGCCTTCAGGAACGACAGGGCGGTTGCCAGCGAGAAGGCGGTGTTGCTGATGTCGCCCGCTTTGGCGCTGCCGGTGTCGGTGGTGCGGTAGATGTTGAAGTCGGTGTTCAGCGAAGTGTCACCACCAAACGGGGTAGTGAGGTTCACGTTGGCGTAGTACTGATTCCAGATGTCTTCCAGCTTGGCGCCGTACAGCGATGCAGTCAGGTTGTCAGTGATGCCGTATTTGCCACCGAAGTAGTCGATGTTTTTGGCTTCAACACCCGCGTAGGTGGCGTAAAGGCCGCCTTCACGTGCGTTTTTGTCCTGGCTGGTAGCCGAGTAGAAGTGACCCGCTTCGAGGTCCAGATCTTTGACTTCGCTGCTCTGCAACTGGAAGCCAGTGGCAGTTTGCGGAAGGATACGGGAGCCGCCAACAGCGAATACCGGAGCGGTGCTTGGCTGCATGTCGCCAAATTTCAGCTCGGTTTTGGAGATGCGGAATTTAACGGCAGCGCCGGCTTTGCCTTGGCTGTCGTTAACGTCGTGGGCATAACCGTTGGCCTTGACGGTGTCGCTACGGCTCATGTTACCGGTGCCGGAAGTACCATCACCGCCATCCAGTTTGACCGCCAGGTAACCGAATGCATCGATACCGACGCCTACAGTGCCTTGGGTGTAACCGGAAGTGAAGTTACCAAGAAAGCCCTGGGTCCAGTCTTTCTGGTCGTGGCCACCGTTCTTGTTGTCGCGGTTGAAGTAGTAGTTCTTCAACGTCTCGGTGAGTTTCGCGCCTTCAACAAAACCTTTGGCTTCTGCCTGGTCATCTACAAACGGGGCGGCCGTAGCCAACTGAGTACTGGCTGCTGCTGCAACTGCCAGTGCGATTGTGCTCCACTTCATCACGCGCATCGTGATTTGCTCCTTTGGTTTTAGAAGAGTACTGCCGTCCCACCTGTTTTATTATCTGGGCGGCTCTTTCTTTTTGTGTCGGCGCAAACTTATATCACGCCGACATTGTTGGCGATACTTGCACATACAACCTTTCATGTTCTTTACGACGAGGTCGCAAATAGCTTGGTCGATGTCGCAAATTCACATTACCCATGCAGCCGGGCTGACAACTTTATCGCTGTTTCTGGGCCTTTTTGCATCGGTAAAAAAGAGTCCCTGGCAAAACACTTGAATCTCCATTGGGGCAACCCTGCCACCGTATTTGGTTGGTCTAAGCTGCCACTTCACGTGCTGCGCTTATAGACCATGTGTGTCTCAATGCAACAAGCGTGCACAAAGTGCAGGGTTGCCGCGTTTATTTTTCTGAACACCCGCCTGTAGCCGTAAAAACCTCACAAAAACGGGGGTTCAAGCCCTTTTGTATCAGGGGCTTGACGCATACCTTTACATCGTGTTGTCACGTTCGAAGGGTGGCGTGACAACCAAAAACGTTACCGGTTCACCCCATAAGTGAGTATTTGGCGGATGCCCGACGCACTGAGCGTAGACGCACTGTGCGCTTTTGGTGCAAAAAATTTACAGGCTGTACCGGATTCATACAGTGTGTGGTCACTCGGCTGTCGGGTTGATCTGGGCGTCTCGGGCATTTGTTCGTGCTCGAGGGCAAACCTGGCGCTGTGATGGTGCACGGTCCGTATGAATGCCTCTTGCAAGGGCCTGAGTGGGCTGGCTTCGTGAACCCCGGCGCATTCGCAGGTATGCTGCCTGCCTGTCGCTTGGTGCGTCGCCCGTCGGGATGGCCGCTAAGCTGAATTGTGTAGATCAGCCGGGAGTGCATGCAGTGTTTGCTTTAGATTCACGACTTCAACAGGACACCCTGACCATCGGCGACTTCCCGCTCTGCCGGCTGCTGTTGTCCAACGATGCCAATTACCCGTGGTTCATCCTGGTGCCACGCCGCGACGATATCAGCGAGTTGTTTCAGTTGGATGTCGCCGACCAGCAGCAGTTGTGGCAGGAAACCACCGCGCTGGCCGAGTTGCTCAAGGACTTGTTCGACGCCGACAAGCTGAACGTCGCAACTCTAGGCAACGTCGTCAGCCAACTGCACATGCATGTGATCGTGCGCAAACGTGACGATGCGGCATGGCCGGCGCCAGTCTGGGGCAAACATCCGGCAAAGCCCTACAGCGCCGAGCAGGTAGCGGCCATTCGTGAGCGGTTGCGTCTGGTGCTGACCGAACACTTCACGTTTCTGGAGAGTTGAACCATGAACCTTGAAGAACGCGTTACCGATCTGGAAAGCCGCCTGGCTTTTCAGGATGACACCATTCAGGCGTTGAACGACGAGCTGGTGGCGCAGCAGCGCGTAATCGAGCGCCTGCAGCTGCAGATGGCCGCCTTGCTCAAGCGTCAGGAAGAGATGGTCGGGCAGTTCGACTCTTTCGAGGAAGAGGCGCCACCGCCGCATTACTGATGCCAGGCACGTTTGTGCAGGCATAAAAAAACCGCGATCAGCCTGGCTGCTCGCGGTTTTTTATTACCCTGGATCAGCGACGCGGCAGGGCGGCGATCACGTCCTCGGCTTGCAGGCCTTTGTCCCGGTTCATCACCGAGAACTCCACGCGCTGGCCTTCGACCAGTACGCGGTGGCCTTCGCCACGGATTGCACGAAAGTGCACGAAAATATCATCGCCGGAATCCCGGGAGATAAAGCCGAAGCCCTTGGAGGTGTTGAACCACTTGACGGTACCGGTATCACGATTGCTCATGTCATAGCTGACAGGTGCGGCAGCCGGTGAAGATTTGTAGAAGCTCACAGCCAGATGCACAACCACGGCAACCAGGGCGATCACCAGGCTGAACAACACGGCAGGTTGACCGGCGATGACTGGCATCGGTGCGATCAGGGTCAGGGTTTGCAGGACGACAGTCAGCACGAGAAGAGCGCTGACCAGATTTTGCAGATGCTGGCGCGGGCCTTTGTTCCAGTAAGGAATCACTGGAGCGATGACCAGGTTCAGCAGGCCGAAAAAGGCCAGGTAAAGTGCATCGGGTTGTTGCAGGTAAGGAACGGCTTCGGATTTCAAGCTAGGTATGAACGACAGCAGCAAGGCCGCTGCGCCCATTAGCAGGTGGACGATCTTCAACATTTTGATTGGCTCACGTTATGACGGCTCACAAGGAAGAGCTGAAGGCGCACGGTTCGCTTCGGAACAATAAAGAGGCGTTGGACACGTGCCCGGCATCAGCCTATGCGCGACACCCCCGAAAAACGGGGCTTAGCGACACACTGCCTATTTAACAGCAAAGCCTGCAGCGACTCAAATTACCCCGGCCAGCGGCACCGGCCCGGTCGATTTGTCGCACGGCGAGTGAAGATTGCCGGCTGCGAGGTGGCGGCTGTCTTGCTAGAGTGGGGCTGCACCTGTTGGATGAATTCAATCGCCTTAGGGGGTAAACATGGCAATCGATATCGGTATCAGTGAAGAAGACCGCAAGTCCATCGTCGAGGGGCTGTCGCGCCTGCTGTCGGACACCTACGTGCTGTATCTGAAAACCCATAACTTCCACTGGAACGTCACCGGGCCCATGTTCAGGACCCTGCATCTGATGTTCGAAGAGCAATACAACGAGCTGGCGCTGGCGGTGGATCTGATCGCCGAGCGCATCCGCGCTCTGGGTTTTCCGGCGCCGGGTGCCTACGCGACTTACGCACGTCTCTCCTCTATTAAAGAAGAAGTCGGCGTGCCAAGTGCCGAGGACATGATCAAGCAGTTGGTCGACGGCCAGGAAGCGGTCACGCGCACCGCTCGCGGCATCTTCCCGTTGCTGGACAAAGTCAGTGACGAGCCGACGGCCGACCTGCTGACCCAGCGCATGCAAGTACACGAGAAGACTGCGTGGATGCTGCGCGCGTTGCTCGAGGCCTGATAATCCGGTGCGCGGATATCCGGGGGTAATGGATGTCCGCGTGCTGTTTCAAATCTTACTGAACATGTCGGCTTATCCTACGTTGCTGGGCAACTAGTCATCTGGCGCTGGCTCTGCGTCTGCGTTTTTATGAAGGCACAGGATGTTGTCTTTATAAAAGCAGCGATGACAAAGGAGTGTCAGCGATATGGTGGGTGCAGACAGGCAAAGCGAACATGGCGTTTCGCAGCAGGCTCTGAAGGTTGATCCGTTTGTCAGCGATTTCGACTTCGAGCTGATCCGGCCGCTGGCGAGATCAGTGCGGTTGAACGGGTTTGCCACGTGCTTGAGGCTCGAGCAGGTTTACTGGAACATTCTCGGTGACATGGCCGGGCACAATGGCTGCTCGGTCAGTACGTTGCTGTCCCACGTGGACCGCCAGGTGCACCTGCGTCACGGCGGGGTGAAAAACTTCAGCGGTCTGGTACGGGTGGTGTGTGTGATGAATGGCCTGCGCGATACCCCGGCGGCCGTCATGTCCTGAACGACCAATACTTGAAATGACGTGGCGGGCTGTGCAGTCTTACGGCTGCACAGCCCGCATTTAATGGATATAATCCCGCTCTTTCGCCGCAAAGCCCTGCGCGCGGTGGCAATCTGATCGCCGAGACACCCCCATGCCGATGTACGATTATCAATGTGCTTCCTGTGGTCATCAGTTGGAAGCCATTCAAAAGATCAGCGAGGCACCGCTGGTCGACTGCCCTGCCTGTCAGGCGCCAGAGCTCAAGAAACAGCTGTCCATGCCGGGTTTTCGCCTCAGCGGCAGCGGTTGGTACGAAACCGATTTCAAGACCGGAGCCAAGAAGAATCTGGCCGGTGGCGACAAATCTGACTAGGGTTCAAACCCTGGTCGAACGACACGCGTGAGATTTCGCAGTGCTTGAGTGCGACGGAATCTCCACCGAATTTCGAATTACGAGAAGCGAAACCACTACCATGATGCGCAGCCATTATTGCGGCCAACTGAACGAAAGCCTGGAAGGCCAGGAAATTACCCTTTGCGGATGGGTTCACCGTCGTCGCGACCACGGCGGGGTGATTTTCCTCGATATCCGTGATCGTGATGGTCTGGCTCAGGTGGTGTTCGATCCGGATCGCGCCGAGAGCTTCGCCGCCGCCGATCGCGTGCGCAGCGAATACGTGGTGAAGATCACCGGCAAGGTACGTCTGCGTCCGGCGGGTGCGACCAACGCCAACATGGCGTCGGGCATGATCGAAGTGCTGGGCTACGAGCTGGAAGTGCTGAACGAGTCGGAAACCCCGCCGTTCCCGCTCAACGAATACTCCGACGTCGGCGAAGAAACCCGTCTGCGCTACCGCTTCCTGGATCTGCGTCGTCCGGAAATGGCCGAGAAGCTGCGTCTGCGTTCGCGCATGACCACCAGCATCCGTCGCTACCTCGACGAGAACGGCTTCCTCGACGTCGAAACGCCGATCCTGACCCGCGCGACTCCGGAAGGCGCCCGTGACTACCTGGTGCCGAGCCGTACTCACGCCGGTTCGTTCTTCGCGCTGCCGCAATCGCCTCAGTTGTTCAAGCAACTGCTGATGGTTGCCGGTTTCGACCGTTACTACCAGATCGCCAAATGCTTCCGCGACGAAGACCTGCGTGCCGACCGTCAGCCTGAGTTCACTCAGATCGACATCGAGACCAGCTTCCTCGACGAAAAAGACATCAGGGGCCTGACCGAAGGCATGATCCGCAACCTGTTCAAGGAAGTGCTGGATCTGGAATTCGGCGAATTCCCGCACATGACCTTTGAAGAAGCCATGCGTCGTTACGGTTCCGACAAGCCGGACCTGCGTAACCCGCTGGAACTGGTCGACGTTGCCGATCAACTCAAAGAAGTCGAATTCAAGGTGTTCAGCGGCCCGGCCAATGATCCGAAATGCCGTATCGCTGCACTGCGCGTTCCAGGCGGGGCAAGCATGCCGCGCAAGCAGATCGACGACTACACCAAGTTCGTCGGCATCTACGGTGCCAAGGGCCTGGCGTACATCAAGGTCAACGAGCGCGCTGCCGGTGTTGAAGGTCTGCAATCGCCGATCGTGAAAAACATCCCTGAAGCCAACCTGAACGTGATCCTCGATCGCGTCGGTGCGGTTGACGGCGATATCGTGTTCTTCGGCGCCGACAAGGCCAAGATCGTCAGCGAAGCCTTGGGCGCGCTGCGTATCAAGCTGGGTCACGACCTCGACCTGCTGACTTGCAAGTGGGCGCCAATGTGGGTCGTCGACTTCCCGATGTTCGAAGAAAACGACGATGGCAGCTTCTCGGCGCTGCACCACCCGTTCACCGCACCGAAGTGCTCCCCTGAAGAGCTGGAGGCCAACCCGGCCGGCGCTCTGTCCCGCGCCTACGACATGGTGCTGAACGGTACCGAACTGGGTGGCGGTTCGATCCGTATCCACCGCAAGGAAATGCAGCAAGCGGTGTTCCGTCTGCTGGGTATCAACGAAGCGGAACAGGAAGAGAAGTTCGGCTTCCTGCTTGACGCGCTGAAGTACGGTGCACCGCCGCACGGTGGTCTGGCCTTCGGTCTGGACCGTCTGGTGATGCTGATGACCGGCGCCCAGTCGATCCGTGAAGTGATCGCCTTCCCGAAAACCCAGAGTGCTGCGGACGTCATGACCCAAGCGCCGGGTGTGGTGGATGCCAAGGCACTGCGCGAGCTGCACATTCGTTTGCGCGAAACGCCAAAGGCTGAGTAAGACGGGCCTGAAGGCGCATCTTCGGATGCGCCTTTTTTCTTTCTATAGAGAGCAGGTCGAGATTTTTTGTTTGCTGGCCGCTGCGTGAGCAGGGCGGGCAACGTTTCAAGAGAATTCGGAGCGAGTTATGGCAGGTCATTCCAAGTGGGCGAACATCAAGCACCGCAAAGAACGTCAGGATGCCAAGAGAGGCAAGATCTTCACCAAGTGGATCCGTGAACTGACCGTTGCGGCCCGTCAGGGCGGCAGTGATCCGGGTTCCAACCCGCGTCTGCGTCTGGCCCTGGACAAGGCCCTTGGCGCGAACATGAGCCGCGACATCATCGATCGCGCCGTGGCCCGTGGCGCCGGTGCGACCGAAGCGGACAACGTTGAAGAGCTGACCTACGAAGGTTACGGCCCGGGTGGCGTGGCGGTGATGGTCGAATGCATGACCGACAACCGCAACCGTACCGCTGCAGCCGTCCGCCATGCATTCAGCAAGTGTGGCGGCAACCTCGGCACCGACGGGTCGGTCGCGTACCTGTTCGAGCGCAAGGGGCAGATCAGCTTCGCCCCGGGCGTCGACGAAGACGCCCTGACCGAAGCGGCGCTGGAAGCCGATGCCGACGACGTCGTCAGCCATGAAGACGGCTCGATCGACGTGTTCACCTCGTTCACCAGTTTCTATGCGGTGCGTAACGCGCTGGAAGCGGCCGGGTTCAAAGGCGACGACGCAGAAATCGTCATGCAGCCGACCACCAGCGCCGAGCTGGATCTGGAAGGCGCGGAGAAGGTGCTCAAGCTGATCGACATGCTCGAGGATCTGGATGACGTGCAGAACGTCTATTCAAACGCAGACATTCCGGAAGACGTGGCCGCTCAGCTCGGTTAAGAGCGACTACGATTCAATGTGGGAGCTGGCTTGCCAGCGATGGCGTCGGCACATCAGGCAATGATGGCGCCTGACACTCCGTCATCGCTGGCAAGCCAGCTCCCACATTTGTTTTTGTGTTATTTCGAACCAGCAGGCGTTATGACTTTAATTCTGGGTATCGACCCCGGCTCGCGCATCACCGGTTACGGGATTGTTCGCGATACCGGACGCGGCGGCTGCATCTATGTGGCCTCGGGCTGCATCCGAACCGGCGCCGGCGAGCTGCATGAGCGGCTGCAAATCGTTTATCGCGGCGTGCGTGAAATCATTCAGACCTATGGCCCGGTGACCATGGGCATCGAAAAAGTGTTCATGGCGAAAAACGCCGACTCGGCGCTCAAGCTCGGGCAGGCTCGCGGTGCGGCGATTGTCGCAGGCGCCGAAGAATGTCTGGAAATTGCCGAATACACCGCCACCCAGGTCAAGCAAGCCGTGGTCGGCACCGGCGCTGCCAATAAAGAACAGGTGCAGATGATGGTCATGCACATGCTCAAGCTGACCAGCAAACCGCAGATCGATGCCTCGGATGCCCTCGCTATCGCCATTTGTCACGCGCACACCCGTTCCAGCCTTCTGCCGCACGGCTTGGGAACCGCACGCAGTCGTGGCGGGCGCCTGCGTCTCTGATAGCATCAGCAATCATTTTTGTGGAATGCGGATTTCGCGCCTGGGTCGTCGGCCCGATTCCCGCCTTCCATCTGTCGCCAGCCCCCGGCTGGTCAACGCTCAAGGATCTGAAACGTGATTGGACGCTTGCGCGGCACCTTGGCTGAGAAACAGCCGCCGCACCTGATTCTGGATGTAAACGGCCTCGGGTATGAGCTGGAAGTGCCCATGACCACCCTTTATCGTCTGCCGTCGGTCGGTGAACCGCTGACGCTGCACACCCATTTGGTCGTACGCGAAGACGCGCAATTACTCTATGGCTTCGCCGGCAAGCGTGAGCGAGACTTTTTTCGCGAGTTGATCCGTCTCAATGGTGTCGGGCCGAAATTGGCCCTGGCCTTGATGTCGAGCCTGGAAGTCGATGAGCTGATCCGCTGCGTACAATCCCAGGACACCTCGGCGCTGACCAAGGTCCCGGGTGTCGGCAAGAAAACCGCGGAACGCCTGCTGGTTGAACTGAAGGATCGCTTCAAGGCCTGGGAAACCTCGCCGGCCATGTTCGCTCTGGTGCCGAACCAGCCGGACGGCCCGGCGCCGGTCAACACCGCTGAAAACGATGCGGTCAGTGCGTTGATTTCCCTGGGCTACAAGCCGCAGGAAGCGAGCAAGGCGATTACCGCCATCAAGGACAAGAATTTGAGCAGTGAAGACCTGATCCGCCGCGCCCTGAAGGGAATGATTTAAGTGATTGAAGCTGATCGTCTGATCGCCGCCGCGCACAGCCCGCGCGAGCGCGAAGAAGTCCAGGACCGGGCCATTCGCCCGGTCAGTCTGGCCGACTATATTGGCCAGCCGACCGTGCGCGAGCAGATGGAACTGTTCATCCAGGCGGCGCGTGGTCGCAGTGAATCGCTGGATCACACGTTGATCTTCGGCCCGCCGGGTCTGGGTAAAACCACGCTGGCCAATATCATTGCCCAGGAAATGGGCGTGTCGATCAAGAGCACGTCCGGTCCGGTGCTAGAACGTCCGGGGGATCTGGCGGCACTGCTGACCAATCTTGAGCCGCACGACGTATTGTTCATCGACGAAATCCATCGTCTGTCGCCCATCGTTGAGGAAGTGCTGTATCCGGCGATGGAAGACTTCCAGCTCGACATCATGATCGGCGAAGGGCCGGCGGCGCGCTCGATCAAGCTTGATCTGCCACCGTTCACCCTCGTCGGCGCCACCACCCGTGCTGGCATGCTGACCAACCCGTTGCGTGACCGCTTCGGTATCGTCCAGCGTCTCGAGTTCTACAGCACGGCGGATCTGGCGACGATTGTCAGTCGGTCGGCGGCGATTCTCGGTCTGCCACTGGATCCGGAGGGTTCCTTCGAAATCGCTCGTCGTGCCCGTGGTACGCCGCGGATCGCCAACCGTCTGCTGCGTCGGGTGCGCGATTTTGCCGAGGTCCGGGCCAAGGGTCATATCACCAAGTCGGTTGCCGATCTGGCGTTGAATCTGCTGGATGTCGATGAGCATGGCTTCGATCATCAGGACCGGCGCTTGCTGCTGACCATGATCGAGAAGTTCGATGGCGGTCCGGTGGGTATCGACAGCCTTGCGGCTGCCATCAGTGAGGAACGCCATACCATCGAAGACGTGCTGGAGCCGTACCTGATTCAACAGGGCTACATCATGCGTACGCCACGGGGCAGGGTGGTGACGCGGCATGCGTACCTGCATTTCGGGTTAAACATTCCGTCACGAATGGGCGAGATGCCCGTGGCAGACGAGTTTCTCGATGCCGTGGACGATTGATACACATTTTTTCGCGATTTATTCAGCGTTTGTACTGTCACAGGACGGTACTTTTGCGGTAAAGCCTTAAACACTGAAAAAACAGTTGCCTGGCCGGATTGGCAACCCGAGGAGTAAGCACTAGAGTATGCGCGCGCAAAACGGGCTTGAGCCGTTCGCACATCGTTGTCGCGTTTATTACGAGGACACCGATGCGGGCGGCATCGTGTATTACGTTAATTACCTCAAGTTTATGGAACGGGCTCGAACCGAGCGGCTCCGGACGCTGGGCTTTGCCCAGTCGGAACTGGCCGGGGAGGACCTGTTGTTTGTCGTGCATTCCAGCGAAGCGCGCTACCACGCGCCGGCGCGACTGGACGACGAACTGCTGGTAAGCGCTGATGTAATCGAATTGAACCGTGCCAGCCTGCGCTTCAAACAGCAGGTCAGGCGGGCCACGGATAATGTGCTGCTCTGTGAAGGGCAGTTTCTGGTGGCCTGTGTGCGCACCGACAGTTTGAAACCCCGGGCCATGCCCGAATCCTTGCGTGCGGCCTTTGCCGACGCGGGCGGCACGGGTACACACTCAAAGCAGGAGATAAAGCGTGGAAGCTAACGTCGTCGACCATTCCTCCATGTGGAGCCTGGTCAGCAATGCCAGCATCGTGGTGCAGTTGGTAATGTTGACCCTGGTGGCCGCATCGGTGACCTCATGGATCATGATCTTTCAGCGCAGCAATCTGCTGCGCGCCGGTCGACGCGCCCTGGAGAGCTTCGAAGAGCGCTTCTGGTCGGGTATCGACCTGTCCAAGCTGTACCGTCAGGCCGGCAGCAACCCGGATCCTGATTCGGGCGTGGAGCAGATCTTCCGTGCCGGTTTCAAGGAGTTCTCCCGTCTGCGTCAGCAGCCAGGTGTTGATCCGGAAGCGGTGATGGAAGGTGTGGCCCGTGCCATGCGCGTTGCCATCTCCCGTGAGGAAGAGAAGCTGGAGCAGAGCCTGCCGTTCCTTGCCACCGTTGGTTCGGTCAGCCCGTACATCGGTCTGTTCGGTACCGTGTGGGGCATCATGAACTCCTTCCGCGGTCTGGCCAGCGCCCAGCAGGCGACCCTGGCCACCGTGGCCCCGGGTATCGCCGAAGCCCTGATCGCTACCGCGATCGGCCTGTTCGCCGCGATCCCGGCCGTTATCGCTTACAACCGTTTCTCTGCCCGCAGCGAAACCTTGCTGAGCCGCTACTACACCTTCGCCGATGAGTTCCAGGCGATCCTGCACCGCAAAGTGCACACCAGCGAAGAATAAGCAGGTATTTCCCGATGGCTTTAATCGCTCGAGCCCGAAACAAGCGCAAGCCGGTCGCCGAGATGAACGTGGTGCCATACATCGACGTGATGCTGGTGCTGCTGGTTATCTTCATGGTGACCGCGCCGATGCTCAATCAGGGCGTGAAAGTGGATCTGCCCAAGGTTTCCAGCGAAGCCTTGCCGCAGGACAACAACACTCAGGTGCTGACCATTTCGATCAAGGCTGACAAGACCTACTACTGGAACCTTGGCAGCGAAGTCGATACTGAAAAGCAGCAGGACAGGGCAATGACGCTGCCGCAGATGACTGACGCGGTGACCAAGATCATTCGCGCCGGCACCGAAGGCGGCAAGCGTACCCAGGTCTTCATTCGTGGCGACAAGTCGGTCGACTACGGCGCCGTCATGGGTGCCATGGGCGGGTTGCAGAAAGCCGGGGTCGGTAATGTTGGTTTGATTACCGAGGCCCCCTGATGCAGCAACAGCGAGAGCCGTCCGCCTCGGAAAGCTACTTCTGGCCCAGTGTTCTGGCGATTGTCCTGCACGTGCTGGTGTTCGGCATGCTGTTCGTCAGTTTTGCCTTCACACCCGAGTTGCCGCCGGCCAAGCCGATCGTCCAGGCGACCCTGTACCAGTTGAAATCGAAAAGTCAGGCAACCACCCAGACCAATCAGAAGATTGCGGGTGAGGCGAAGAAATCCGCCGCGCGCCAGACCGAAGTCGAGCAGATGGAACAGAAAAAGGTCGAGCAGGAAGCGGTGAAGGCTGCGGAACAAAAGAAAGAAGAAGCGGCTCAAAAGGCCGAGGAAGCCAAGAAGGCCGACGAGGCGAAGAAAGCGGACGAGGCGAAAAAGGCTGATGAAGCCAAGAAAGCCGACGATGCGAAGAAAGCCGAGGCCAAGAAGGCAGAAGAGAAACAATTGGCTGATATAGCCAAGAAGAAAGCCGAAGAAGAGGCCAAGGAAGAGGCCAAGAAAGCGGCCGCTGAAGAAGCCAAGAAGAAGATCGTCGAAGACGCGAAGAAGAAAGCCGCCGAAGACGCCAAGAAAAAAGCTGAAGCTGAGGAGGCGAAGAAGAAAGTCGCCGACGAAGCGAAGAAGAAAGCTGCTGCCGATGCTGCGAAGAAGAAATCGCAGGAAGCGGCACGTAAATCCGCCGAAGAGAAAAAGGCTCAGGCCCTGGCAGATTTGCTTTCCGACACGCCACAGCGTCAGCAGGCCTTGGCCGATGAGCAGGGTGACGAAGTCGCGGGCAGTTTCGATGACCTGATTCGTGCGCGGGCAGCGGAAGGTTGGGCTCGTCCTCCTTCGGCACGCAAAGGCATGACGGTCGTGCTGCAAATCGGCATGTTGCCGGACGGTACGGTGACTTCGGTCAGCGTGGCCAAGTCCAGTGGCGACGGTCCGTTCGATGCTTCGGCAGTCGCGGCAGTGAAGAATATTGGACGTTTGACGGAAATGCAGGGAATGAAGCCGAGCGATTTCGCTCCGTATCGTTCATTCAAGATGACATTCACACCTGAGGATCTAGCCTTGTGAGAAACCTTCTTCGAGGAATGCTGGTCGTGATCTGCTGCATGGCAGGGATCGCGATGGCTGATGAAAAGAACATTCTGGTCACCAGCGGCAGCGATCGGGCCACCCCGATCGCCGTCGTACCGTTCGGCATGCAGGGCGGTGCCGTGCTGCCGGACGACATGGCAGAAATCATTGGTAATGATTTGCGGAACTCGGGCTACTACTCGCCGATTCCAAAGCAAAACATGATCAGCCAGCCAAGCCAGCCGAGCGAAATCATCTTCCGTGACTGGAAGGCGGTGGGTGCTCAATACATGATGGTCGGCAGCATTGCTCCGGCAGGCGGTCGTCTGCAGGTGCAATGGGCACTGTTCAACGTGGCCACCGAGCAGAAAGTGGCTGACGGCAGTGTTTCCGGTACCACCGAGCAACTGCGTGACATGGCGCACTTCATCTCTGACCAGTCGTTCGAAAAACTCACCGGTATCAAAGGTGCGTTTTCGACCCGTCTGCTGTACGTGACAGCCGAGCGTTTTTCCGAGAAGAACACTCGCTACACCCTGCAGCGTTCGGACTACGACGGTGCCCGTGCGGTAACTCTGCTGCAATCGCGCGAGCCGATCCTGTCGCCGCGTTTCGCCCCGGATGGCAAGCGTATCGCTTACGTGTCGTTCGAGCAGAAGCGTCCACGGATCTTCATGCAGAACATCGACACCGGTCGCCGTGAGCAGATCACCAACTTCGAAGGCCTGAATGGCGCGCCAGCCTGGTCGCCGGATGGCAATCGCCTGGCTTTCGTGCTGTCGAAAGACGGCAACCCGGACATCTATGTGATGAACCTGGGTTCGCGTCAGATCACTCGTGTGACGGCAGGTCCTGGCATCAACACCGAACCGTACTGGGGCAAGGATGGTTCGACCATCTACTTCACCTCGGACCGCGGCGGCAAACCACAGATCTACAAAACCAGCGCCAGCGGCGGTGGTGCCGAGCGTGTGACCTTCATTGGCAACTACAACGCCAACCCGAAGCTTTCGGCGGATGAAAAGACGCTGGTGATGATCCATCGCCAGGATGGTTTCACCAATTTCAAGGTGGCGGCCCAGGATTTGCAGCGAGGTAGTGTAAAGATCCTCACTGATAGCACTCTGGACGAGTCACCCACTGTTGCGCCCAACGGCACCATGGTAATCTACGCCACCCGCCAGCAGGGCCGGGGAGTCTTGATGCTCGTGTCCATTAATGGACGCGTGAGGCTCCCGCTTCCTACCGCACTAGGCGAAGTCAGAGAACCGTCCTGGTCCCCTTACCTGAACTGACGCGGCGCTTTACGTTTTACTTAACACACTGGGGTTC
>NZ_JBIVMY010000031.1:0-68098 GCF_044753325.1 Pseudomonas sp. NPDC088414
TGCCGACCATGCTTACGTAACCAAACCAACACCGTCGACCTGCCCTGAATCCCGTAGCGCCGTTGAGCCTCTTTATAACTCAACTCGCCCTTTTCAACTTGGTCGACAACCGACAATTTAAAAGTCAGCGTGTAATCACGCTGACTGCGTTTTGCACCTGTATCCATTGCACCTTCCTGATGAGAAGTCAGAAGGTGTAAACCTTATTCAGGACGAGACACCGCCCAATAAAAAGCCCCGCATCTGCGGGGCTTTTTGCTTCAGGCGGCGTTCTTCGCCTTGATCTTCTTCAGCTCTTCGTCGCGCAGCTCGCGGCGCAGGATCTTGCCGACGTTGGTGGTCGGCAGCGCATCGCGGAATTCCACCGAACGCGGCACCTTGTAACCGGTGACGTTGGCGCGCATGTGCTCCATCACGGTTTCCTTGGTCAGGGTCACGCCCGGCTTGGCCACGATGAAAATCTTGATCGCCTCGCCCGACTTCTCGTCCGGCACGCCGATGGCTGCGCACTGCAACACGCCCGGCAGGGTCGCCAGCACATCTTCCAGTTCGTTCGGGTAAACGTTGAAACCGGAGACCAGGATCATGTCTTTCTTGCGATCGACAATGCGCATGTAGCCATCGGGCTGGATCAGCGCGATGTCACCGGTCTTCAGCCAGCCTTCGCTGTCGAGGATTTCGTCGGTGGCTTCCTGACGCTGCCAGTAGCCCTTCATCACTTGCGGGCCCTTGACGCACAGCTCGCCGATTTCGCCCATGGGCTGCTCGACACCGGCATCGTCGATGACTTTGCACAGGGTCGACGGCACCGGAATGCCGATGGTGCCGATCTGGATGTTCTGGATCGGGTTGACCGTGGCCACCGGACTGGTTTCGGTCATGCCGTAGCCTTCGCAGATCGAGCAACCGGTCACTGCTTTCCAGCGCTCGGCCGCCGCCAGTTGCAGGGCCATGCCGCCGGACAGGGTGACTTTCAGGTTGGAGAAATCCAGCTTGCGGAAACCTTCGTTGTTGCACAGCGCGACGAACAACGTGTTCAGGCCGACGAAGCCGCTGAACTTCCATTTCGACAGTTCCTTGACCATCGCCGGCAGATCGCGCGGGTTGCTGATCAGGATGTTGTGGTTGCCGATCAGCATCATCGCCATGCAATGAAAGGTGAACGCATAGATGTGGTACAGCGGCAGCGGCGTGATCAGGATCTCGCAACCTTCATTGAGGTTGGAGCCCATCAGCGCCTTGCACTGCAGCATGTTGGCGACGAGGTTGCGATGGGTCAGCATCGCGCCCTTGGCCACACCGGTGGTGCCGCCGGTGTATTGCAGCACCGCGACATCGCTGCTGTGCGGATTGGCTTCGGCCACTGGCTGGCCCTGACCCTTGCTCAGCACGTCGTTGAACTTGACGGCTTTGGGCAGGTGATAGGCCGGCACCATCTTCTTCACGTACTTGATCACGCTGTTGATCAGCAGGCGCTTGACCGGCGGCAGCAGGTCGGCGACTTCGGTGACAATGACGTGCTTGACCCCGGTTTTCGGCACCACGGCTTCCGCCAGGTGCGCCATGTTGGCCAGGCACACCAGGGCTTTGGCGCCGGAGTCGTTGAATTGGTGTTCCATTTCCCGCGCGGTGTACAGCGGGTTGGTATTGACCACGATCAGCCCGGCGCGGATCGCACCGAAGACGGCCACCGGGTACTGCAGAACGTTGGGCAGTTGCACGGCGATTCGATCACCGGGCTGCAAGTCGGTATGCTGTTGCAGATACGCGGCAAAAGCACCGGACAATTCGTACAGTTCACCGTAGGTGATTGTCTTGCCCAGGTTGCTGAAAGCCGGCTTGTTGGCGAAGCGTTGGCAGGATTGCTTCAACACTGCCTGAATATTCGGGTACTCGTCTGGATTGATGTCGGCAGCAATTCCAGCCGGGTATTTATCCTTCCAAAAGTCTTCGATCATGGAAGCCCACTCCTCAGCAACGCGAATTCTTCACCGCATTTGATGCGATTATTATTGGTGTGTGTTTTGTATTGGTGAATCTGGCTTTTCTACAGGCCGAGAAGTCACAAAGCGCGCCGAGAGTAGCAGCTTTGCCGAGGGCCGACTAGAGCCAAAAGCGGCCTCCATGGTCACTTTAGTGACTCAAGACTTTCCAGCAGTCATTTTAGAGCAAAAATCCTATACCACCCTGAAAGCCCTGGTTTTCCGGGACTTCACCGCCCAAAAAGCATCGCGGGCAAGCCCGCTCCCACAAGGTTGATGGAGATCCCTGTGGGAGCGTGGCTTGCCCGCGATCCGCGCAACGCGCGGCCATTCACCGATCAGGCGATATCACGCAACTCCCGCCGCAGAATCTTCCCGACCGGCGTCATCGGCAACGACTCACGCAGCACGATGTGCTTCGGCACTTTGTAAGCGGTGAAATTCTCTTTGCAGTACGCCTTGAGTTCTTCGAGGCTGACCCCGGTTTCCCGCGCCACCACAAACAGCTTCACCGCTTCGCCCGAACGCTCGTCCGGCACGCCGATCACCGCGCAGTTGGCGACTTTCGGGTGAGCCATCACCACGTCTTCGATCTCGTTGGGGTACACGTTGAAACCGGAGACGATGATCATGTCCTTCTTGCGATCGACGATGCGCACGAAGCCGTCCGGGTCGATCACCGCGATATCTCCGGACTTGAACCAGCCCTCGGCGTCCAGCACTTCGGCGGTGGCTTCGGGTTTGTGCCAGTAGCCTTTCATGATCTGCGGGCCCTTGATGCACAACTCGCCGCGCTCGCCCATCGGCTGCTCGACACCCTCGTCATCGATGACTTTCAGCAGCGTCCCCGGCACCGGCAGACCGACCGTGCCCAGGCGCGACTGTGTGCCATACGGGTTGGTGCAGGCCACCGGCGAGGTTTCGGTCAGGCCGTAACCTTCGGTGATGCGGCAACCGGTAATCTGCTCCCAGCGCTCGGCGGTGGCCTTGACCAGCGCGGTACCACCGGAGTTGGTCAGCTTGAGGCTGGAGAAATCCAGGGTCTTGAAGTCCGGGTGCTCCATCAGCGCGACGAACAACGTATTCAGGCCGAGCAACGCCGAGAAGCGCCAGTTCTTCAGCTCCTTGATGAAGCCTGCGATGTCCCGCGGGTTGGTGATCAGCACGTTGTGGTTGCCGGACACCATCATGCACATGCAATTCGCGGTGAAGGCATAGATGTGGTACAGCGGAAGCGGCGCCACCATCACCTCCTGCCCTTCGCGCAGCAGTGGTTGACCGTCCGGCCCCAACTGCGCAAGACACGCGCGCACTTGCTGCATGTTCGCCACGAGGTTGCCGTGGGTCAGCATCGCGCCCTTGGCCAGACCGGTGGTGCCGCCGGTGTATTGCAACACGGCAATGTCGTCGAGACCGACTTTCAGCGGCTTGATCCCCAGGCCGCGACCCAGGCGCAGCACACTCTTGAACGAGATCGCCTGGGGCAGCGAATAGTCCGGGACCATTTTCTTCACTTTGCTGACCACGGTGTTGACCAGCCAGCCCTTGGCGGTGGGCAGCATGTCGCCCATCTTTGCTTCGATCAGGTATTGGATGTCAGTGTCCGGCAGCACTTCCTGAACCTTCTGCCCGAACATGTTCAGGTACACCAGCGCGCGGGCGCCGGAATCCTTGAACTGGTGGCGCATCTCGCGCGCGGTGTACAGCGGGTTGGTGTTGACCACGATCAGTCCGGCGCGCAAGGCGCCGAACACGGCAATCGGATATTGCAGCACGTTGGGCATCTGCACCGCGATGCGATCCCCCGGCACCAGATCGGTGTGGGCTTGCAGGTAACCGGCGAATGCCGCGCTGTAGCGCTCGAGTTCAGCGTAGGTCAGGGTCACGCCCATATTGCTGAAGGCCGGACGGTCGGCGAATTTCTTGCAGGAACGCTCAAACACCTCGATCACCGACTTGAACTCGCCCATGTCGATATCAAGTGGTACGCCGGCGGGGCGTTTGTCATTCCAGAAATCAGGTTGCATTGTTCTTGTCCTCTTTACCTGAATCGATCCGGGAGCCGCTTTTCTGTGGTTTCGCGCTGATCCCTGAGGGCACAAAGCAAAAAGCGGAGCTTCACGGACACTAGCAGTTATGGCCATTGAGGCAAATATGGGCGATGGCGACATTGATCGTATGAATCTTCCTGCCGTGGCGTGAGCTGATCGGACGCGCTATACAATGCAACGAATGCGGGCCAATACCGCTCGATAAAAAGGAATTGCCATGATCCACCGAGGCTTTTGGCTGGACGCGAGTGACCGCAGCCGCCTGTTCGTCAACCAGTGGTTGCCGGCTGCGCCCTTGAAAGCGCTGATCCTGCTGGCCCACGGCATGGCCGAGCACAGCGCTCGCTACGAGCGGCTGGCGAATGCGTTCTGTGCTCAAGGCTACGGTGTGTACGCCCCGGATCTGCGCGGCCATGGCAAAACCGCCGAACACGGGACACTCGGGCATTTCGCCGATGACGACGGCTGGTGCAAGGTGATCGGCGATCTGGCCAACCTCAATCAGCACATTGGCCAGCAGCATCCCGAGGTACCGATCATCCTGCTCGGGCACAGCATGGGCAGCTACCTCGCTCAGGGTTACCTGCTGCATCACAGCGCCAGCCTGCACGGGGCGATTCTCAGCGGTTCGAATTTCCAGCCGGTGGCGCTTTACGGCGCCGCACGGCAAATCGCCCGCTTCGAGAAACTGCGCCAGGGTGGCAAGGGCCGCAGTGCGCTGATCGAGTGGTTGTCGTTCGGCTCGTTCAACAAGAAATTCAAACCGGCGCGCACGCCGTTCGACTGGCTGAGCCGCGACCCGGTCGAGGTCGATCTGTATGCCAGAGACCCGTTGTGCGGCTTTCGCTGCACCAATCAATTGTGGATCGACTTGCTCGGCGGCTTGCAGCAGATCAGCAAAGCGTCCAATCTCGCCCAGATCGACCCGGGCCTGCCGCTGCTGGTGATCGGCGGTGAATGTGATCCGGTGAGCGAAGGCAAGCGTCTGACAGATCTGGCCGAAGCGTTGCGCGCGGCCGGCAGCCAGAACCTGCAACTGAAGATCTACCCGCAGGCGCGGCACGAATTGTTCAATGACACCAATCGCGACGAAGTGATTGCCGATGTGCTGACCTGGATCGACCAGGCGCTGAGCCATCGCCGCCCGCATCGCAGCGAATAATTTTTTGTGGATTCACTTTAATCCGTCACAGGAATCAAGACCGATGACCCAGGTTACCAACATCCCTTACGAAGCCCTCGAAGTCGGCCAGACCGCCAGCTACAGCAAGACTGTCGAAGAGCGCGACATTCAGCTGTTCGCCGCAATGTCGGGCGACCACAACCCGGTGCACCTGGACGCCGAGTTCGCTGCCGCCAGCATGTTCAAGGAACGCATCGCCCACGGCATGTTCAGCGGTGCGCTGATCAGCGCCGCCGTTGCCTGCGAACTGCCTGGGCCGGGCACCATCTACATCGGTCAGCAGATGAGCTTTCAGAAGCCGGTAAAGATCGGCGACACCCTGACCGTGCGCCTGGAAATCCTCGAGAAACTGCCGAAGTTTCGCGTGCGCATCGCCACTCGAGTGTTCAATCAGCGTGATGAATTGGTAGTGGATGGCGAGGCTGAGATTCTCGCGCCGCGTAAACAGCAGACCGTGACCTTGCCGACGTTGCCGGCGATCAGCATTGGCTGATTAAAAGATCGCAGCCTTCGGCAGCTCCTACAGGGGAACGCATTCCAATGTAGGAGCTGCGGCAGGCTGCGATCTTTTGCTTTCCCCTCACGCATAAAAAAACGCCAGACCAGCTGGCGTTTTTTGTAACCTGCAAACGCTTACGAACGAGCGCGAGCCTGGTTACGCAGGGCTTTCACCTGGTCGTGGTTACGTTGTACGCCGTGGTACTGACGCTCAACCAGGTCACGAATGCCGACCAGACCGTGCTTGTTGATTTTCTCGATGGCTTCACGATAAGCCTTCAGCGCATGGTCTTCACCGCGCTCGGCTTCGTTCAGTACAGCCTCTTCGTCCTTGCCAGTGAACATGGCTTTGACGTCGACCCAGCGACGGTGCAGGTCACCACTGACGCTGGTAGAGGTTTCCGGATCACCGCCCAGCTTGCGCACTTCAGCCTGCAGTTCAGCGGCGGCAGTCGCGCAATCGGCAGAACGGGTCACGAACAGGGTTTTCAGTTCTGGATGCTTGATGTCTTCAGCGCAAGTCTTGAACCCTTCCTGGCCGTCCTTGCAGGTTTCGATCAGGTCGTTGAGTACAGAGATCGCTTCTTTATTCATGTCAGTCATTTTTTCAATTCCTTGCGGTTGGTTGAAGATGCAAGGGTTATTGCAGTGTGCGTGCCAGCTTTTGAATCAAAAATAAATCGTTATTTTTCAATAAGTTAAAGATATTTGAACTATCTGTATCACGGTTATTTGCATGATCTGTCATTTGGCCTGCATGCAGAATGCCTGTATTTTCCTGACTGTTCTGAATCCAGATGATTGCCACTGATGAATCCTGAAAAACTTGAACTGCTGATCACCCGTGAAATGCCCTTCGGCAAGTACAAGGGCCGGATCATTGCCGACCTGCCGGGGCCTTACCTCAACTGGTTTGCCCGCGAAGGTTTTCCTCACGGCGAACTCGGCGGACTGCTGGCGCTGATGCAGGAAATCGACCATAACGGCCTGTCGGATCTGCTCGAACCACTACGCGCCAAACACGGCAAACCTGCCCCGCGCCACTGAAGCGCCCTCCTCCCAAGAGCCTCGACCATGCCTGACAACACCCGCCGCGCCCGTGACGAAGCTTTCTGGCAAACCTTCGCCGATCGCTACGAAGCGCAAACCGGCCCGCTGAATCTGGAGAACGGTTACTTCGGACGCATGTCGCGCACGGTGATCGAGGACTACCAGCGCAACATCGAGCTGATCAACACCCGCAACTCGGTGTATGTGCGCCAGCGTTTCGAACAGCACGACAGCCTGGAGATCCGTGCGCAACTGGCCGAGACCATCGGTGTGCGCGCGCAGAGTGTGGCCTTCACCCGCAACGCCAGCGATGCGCTGCAGTCACTGATCCGCAATTACAACCGCCTGCAATCGGGCGATCAGGTGCTGATCAGCGACTTGGAATACGACACGGTCAAGGGCGCCATGCGCTGGCTGTCACGCCATCGCGGCGTCGACGTGATCGAGATCAACCATGCGCATCCGGCCAGTTTCGACAGCCTGCTGGACAGCTACCGCGAAACCTTCATCCGCTATCCGAAACTCAAGCTGATGGCTCTGACCCATGTCACCCACCGTACCGGTCTGGTGATGCCGGTGCAGGCCATCGCCGCGCTGGCGAAACAGCATGGCGTGGACATCATCCTCGACGGCGCTCACGCCCTCGGCCAGATCGACTTCAATCTGGAAGCCATGGGCATCACCTTCGCCGGTTTCAATCTGCACAAATGGATCGGCGCACCGCTGACCCTGGGCTTTCTGTATATCGCCCCGCAGCGTCTGGCCGACATCGACCCGGACATGGGCGAAATGCACTTCCCCGCGAGCGACATCCGCGCCCGCACCCCGTACAGCACGCCGAACATTCCGGCGCTGATGTCGCTACCGCTGGTGTTCGAGGAGCACCGTTCGCTCGGTGGTGCGGCGGCCAAAGGGGCGCGACTCAATTACCTGCGCAACCTGTGGGTCAGCGCGGTGCGCCACCTGCCGGGGATCGAAGTGATGACCCCGGATGATCCGCGCCTGTATTGCGGGATCACCTCGATGCGTTTCACTCGCCACGCCGATCAACAGGCCATGGTCGAGCGCCTGCTCAACGAGTACAACCTGTTCACTGTGGTGCGCAACGGCGCAGCGAGCGGACCGAGCATCCGCATCACGCCGGGGCTGACCACCACTGCGGATGACATGCAGTTGCTGACCCGTGCACTCAACGAGCTGCGCTGATCCGCTCACACGGTGAACTTGTCGAAGTCCTCGGGCTTGATCTGCGACGAGGCGGCGAACGTATCGATGCCGATGGTCAGGTGGCCGAAAAATCCGTCCTCGTGAGAGTCGCGGCCGATCGGCCACACGGTCAGGGTCGACCCCTCGCCGCCCATGTTGGCGTAGTAGCTGTCGTCGGCATTGTTCAAAGGTGCCGAGGCACGCCCACGATAGTCCCGGGCATTGAGCACCGCGCGTGACACCACTTCGGGGAAATACAGCTGACCAACCCAGGCCACGTTGCGCTCCTCCAGATATTCACTGCCGCTGACCATGCGCACCGCCACATGAATGTGCAGCGCCCGACCGGCATAGAACCCCGGATAGATGGTGGTGAAGCGCACCCGCCCCTGCTGATCGCAGAACTGGCTGCCGCGCAGGTAAGTGTCATCGTCGGTGCGCGGCACTGAGCCGATGGCATCGGAGTCGACCTCCAGATCCGGATTGATCCGGCTCCACCCCGAATAGGCGCCCCGTGCATTGCAATGCCAGATGTCCACCAGTGCCCCGCTCACCGGCTGGCCGGTCATCGCGTCGACGATACTCAGGCGCAGCAGCAAGGGCAGCCCCTCGGCGCCTTCGCTGATGTTGCGCCGCAGCAACTTCGGATTGCGGAAGTAAGGCCCGGCGATCTGCTCGGGGGCCAACTGATAGATCGATGGTGACGGTGCGGTTGAAGTGTCTCGTTCCATGACGCGTTCTCTTCTCCATAAGAGAACGCAGGTTAACGCCACGTCCAAAGGCCCGTGCGGTAACTATGTATCGCAGCGTAACGGTGATCCCGCACGCCCCCACTGCAGGAGCTGCCGCAGGCTGCGATCTTTTGATCATGATTTAAAAAACAACATCAAAAGATCGCAGCCTGCGGCAGCTCCTACAGGGATGTGGTTTTCTTCGGGCAAAAAAAACGGTGCACCGACCAAGCGCACCGTAAAGCCGTAGAACACACAACGAAGTGTCAGGTAAAACGTTTAGTCGAGCAGCGCCAGGGCCTCGGCGGTGCATTCCTGAATGCGCGCCCAGTCGCCGTTCTTGATCCACTCGGGATCGAGCATCCAGCTGCCGCCCACGCACATGACGTTTTTCAACGCCATGTAGCTCTTGATGTTGGCCGGGCCGACGCCGCCAGTCGGGCAGAATTTCACTTCGCCGAACGGGCCGCCGAGGGCCTTGATTGCTGCTACACCGCCGCTGACTTCTGCGGGGAATAGCTTGAAGCGGCGATAGCCCAGGCCATAGCCTTCCATGATGCCGGAGGCGTTGCTGATGCCCGGCAACAGCGGAATCGGGCTGTCGACGCTGGCTTCGAGCAGGTCACGGGTGATGCCCGGGGTGACGATGAACTGCGAACCCGCCGCTTCCGCCGCCGCAAGCATGTTGCGATCAAGCACGGTGCCGGCACCGGTCACCAGCTCCGGACGCTGCTCACGCAGGATCTGGATCGCCTTGAGACCGAACTGCGAACGCAGGGTCACTTCCAGCGCGGTCAGGCCACCGGCGGCCAGAGCGTCGGCCAGTGGCAGCACGTCCTGTTCACGGGCGATGGTGATCACCGGCAGAATCCGCGCCTTGGCGCAGAGGCTGTCGATCAGGGCAACTTTGTCCGCCATGGAAACGGTCGGGGATGGGGTTGTCATAGCGGCTGTTCCTTGGCTCATGGGCACCAGTAAATCTCTAACGTGGGTTGCAGAAACGCGCGCACCGGCATGGCCGCGACGTCGTCGGATGCCAGTGCGGCATTCAGGGTGGTCAGTTTGGACTGACCGGAAATCGACAGAATCTTGTGCTTCGCCGAAGCCAGCAGCGCACGGCTCATGGTCAGGCGTTGACGCGGCACACTCGGCGCCAGCATCGGCCAGCAGCGACGGCTGCCGTCAGCCTGCAAGGCTTCGGTCAGGTTCGGGCTGTCGGGGAACAACGACGCGGTGTGACCGTCATCGCCCATGCCCAGCACCAGCACGTCGATCGGCGGCAATTCCGCGAGCAGATGGTCGGCCTGTTCCGCAGCCTGCTCGACGTTGGCCGCCGCGCTATAAAGGCTTAGGAACTTTGCTTTTGCCGCCGGCCCCTTGAGCAGGTACTGCTTGAGCAGACCGGCGTTGCTGTCAGCGTGTTCGACCGGTACCCAGCGTTCGTCAGCGAGGGTCACGACGACCTTCGACCAATCCAGCTCCTGCTTGGCCAGGTGCTGAAAAAACGCCACCGGGCTGCGGCCGCCAGAGACCACCAGCACCGCGTTGCCACGTGCGGCGATGGCATCGCTCAACTGCTTGGCGACGCTCAGCGCCAGACCTTCGGCCAACAGCACCGGGCTCTTGAATTCGTGGGCATTCACGCCCGCCGGCAGTTTCACATCAGATATCGCCATACCACGACCTCCCGTCCCGCGTGATCAGTGCAATCGAGCTCATCGGCCCCCACGACCCGGCCGCATACGGCTTGGGCGCGTCACCGGACTTCTTCCAGCCGGCGATCAACTGGTCACACCACTTCCACGCGGCTTCGATTTCATCTTTACGGACAAACAGGTTCTGATTGCCGTTCATCACTTCCAGCAACAACCGCTCGTAGGCATCGGGGATCCGCGCGCTGCGCCAGGTGTCGGAGAAATTCAGTTGCAGCGGGCCGCTGCGCAGTTGCATGCCCTTGTCCAGGCCCTGCTCCTTGGTCATCACGCGCAGGGAAATACCTTCGTCCGGTTGCAGACGGATGATCAGTTTGTTGCTGATCTGCAGGCGCTGTTCCGGCGCAAAGATGTAGTGCGACGGTTCCTTGAAGTGGATGACGATCTGCGACAGTTTCTGCGGCATGCGCTTGCCGGTGCGCAGGTAGAACGGCACACCGGCCCAGCGCCAGTTGCGGATGTCGGCACGCAGGGCAACGAAGGTTTCGGTGTCGCTCTGGGTGTTGGAATTCGGCTCTTCGAGGTAGCCCGGCACGGACTTGCCTTCGCTGTGCCCGGCGATGTACTGACCGCGCACCACTTGGGTGGTCAGACCTTCCGGGCTGATCGGCGCCAGCGCCTTGAGCACTTTCACCTTTTCATCACGGATGCTGTCGGCGGACAGGTCGGCTGGCGGGTCCATCGCAATCAGGCACAGCAGCTGCAACAGGTGATTCTGGATCATGTCGCGCAGCTGGCCGGCCTTGTCGAAGTAGCCCCACCGGCCTTCGATGCCGACCTTCTCGGCCACGGTGATTTCCACGTGGGAGATGTAATTCTGGTTCCACTGGGTTTCGAACAGGCTGTTGGCGAAACGCAGGGCGATCAGGTTCTGTACGGTTTCTTTGCCCAGGTAGTGGTCGATGCGGTAGGTGCGGTTCTCCGGGAAGAACTGCGCCACGGCGTCATTCACTTTACGCGAGGATTCCAGATCGGAGCCGATCGGCTTTTCCAGGACCACGCGAGTGTTTTCCGCCAGACCGACTTTCGCCAGGTTCTCGCAAATCGCGCCATACACCGCTGCCGGGGTGGCGAAGTAGGCAATCATGCGTTGCGCGCTGCCGGCCGCTTCGGCCAGCGCCACATAATCTTCAGCCTTGAGGAAGTCGACGTGCAGGTAGCTCAGGCGCGCCAGAAAGCGCTCGGCCACGGCCTCGTCCAGCTCTTTGCCGACGTAACGGCGCAGTTCGGCGGCGATGAATGCCAGGTGCTGCTGCTCGGAGCCGGGTTCACGGGCCAGCGCGATGATGCGCGTGTCCTCGTGCAACAGGTCGGCGCCATCGAGGTGATAAAGGGCAGGAAACAGCTTGCGCAGGGCCAGATCGCCCAGAGCGCCGAACAAGGCAAAGGTGCACGGTTCAACCGTAATCGAAGGCATGATGTTTGTTCTTTTATCAAGTTAAGCTACAAATACCTTTTTTCAAGGCATCACTCAAGGGAAAATGTAGTAATAACCACAACATTTTCGCAAAATACAGATTCCGAGTGGTGGTCGGTCGGAGCCATCAGTAGGATAGGCCACCGTTACGGGCCACATCAAAGGCCCAATTTGCATAGCCCGGCGCACCTTTGCGCAGGTGAATTAGGAATTCCATATGGACCGCGTGCGAAATTTACTGGAACAGATCCAGAGTCGCCTTGAAGAGCTGAACAAGGCCGAACGCAAAGTCGCCGAGGTGATCCTGCTCAACCCGCAGCAGGCCACTCGCTTCAGCATCGCCGCCCTCGCTCAGGCCGCATCGGTGAGCGAGCCGACGGTCAACCGTTTCTGCCGTTCGTTCGGCGTCAGCGGCTATCCCGAACTCAAGCTGCAACTGGCACAAAGCCTGGCCAGCGGCGCGGCGTATGTCAGCCGTGCGGTGGAGGCCGATGACAATCCCGAGGCGTACACGCAGAAGATTTTCGGCAGCGCCATCGCTTCGCTGGACAGCGCTTGCCAGGCGCTCGATCCGAACCTGATCAGCCGCGCCGTCGACCTGTTGATTCAGGCCCGGCAGATCCACTTCTTCGGCCTCGGTGCGTCAGCGCCCGTGGCTTTGGATGCGCAGCACAAATTCTTCCGTTTCAACCTCGCCGTCACCGCCCACGCAGACGTGCTGATGCAGCGGATGATTGCTTCGGTGGCGCATACGGGTGAGCTGTTCGTGATCATTTCCTACACCGGCCGCACCCGCGAATTGGTGGAAGTGGCGCGCATCGCCCGGGAGAACGGCGCTTCGGTGCTGGGCCTGACCGCCGAGAATTCGCCGCTGGCCAAGGCCAGTACCCTGAGCCTGAACATTCCGCTGCCGGAAGACACCGACATCTATATGCCGATGACCTCGCGGATCATTCAACTGACGGTGCTGGATGTGCTGGCGACCGGCATGACGCTGCGTCGCGGGGTGGATTTCCAGCCGCATCTGCGCAAGATCAAAGAGAGCTTGAATGCCAGCCGGTATCCGGTTGGGGATGAATTCAACTAAAGATCAGAAGCACCCTCACCCCAGCCCTCTCCCGGAGGCCGACCGAGGTGTCTTGCGCGGTACATCGACCTGAAACACCGAGTCGATTATGGATTCACCGACATTCGTTCAGGTCGGTGAATCTCTCGAATATCCCCGATTCGGTCCCCTCTCCCTCCGGGAGAGGGCTAGGGTGAGGGGCTACGAGGTGAATGACACACTCAAGCCGCCGCCCGCGCCTGCAAACTCAAATGCGCCTTCTCCCCCGGCGCCAGATGCAGGCTGTCGGTACCGCCCGCCGCCGCTTCGACACAGACAAACTCCGTCACTTCATCCCAGCTCACGCCCAACAGGGGCCGTGAGCCAGGATGCCAGACCACGGTGTCGCCGCTGTCGCCGGTATCGATGCACAACTCGCGCTGCCAGGCGTGATCCTTGAGCTGTAATTCGCCGTCGTGCTGGAACACCCGCTGACAACCGCCATCGACGCGCAACTCGCCTTCCTGCTGACAGGACTGGCGGCTCAGTTGGTCATAACCCTGCGCACCTTCGAGGCCAGACAGCGCTATCTCACCGACATCACCAATACGCCAGTAAGCGTGCAAAGCCTGGCTCAACTGGCACGGCATGTCGTCCTGATGCTCGGTGCTCAGGCGTAATTCCATGCGTTCACCGAGGTGCGCATGCAGGTCGACCTGCCAGTCGCACAGCTGCAATTGCCAATGCAGGCGCACGCCATCCTCGGCGCTGCTGCTGTCGAGCAGCTTCCAGTCGAGCAGGCGCGCCCAGCCATGGGACGGCCAGGCGTTTTCGCTCGGATGGCGGCCATACCACGGCCAGCACACCGGCACGCCGCCACGAATGGCGCCAACGTGCGGCCACTTCGCCGCACACCACAACCACGGTTTCTGCCCGCGCGGCTGAAAGTGCAGCAACTGCGCGCCCTGGCGACTGAACACCGCCTGACACAGCGGATGGTCGATCACCAGCACGTCGCGCATCTGATAGCGCTCCCAGGCGAACACCGGTCGTTCGCGCAGGGATTTGAAGAAGCGTTGCAGCGGATGCTCATGCATTGGCCACGGTCCTGAAAATCATGGGGGTACTCAACAATCCACATTGCTCTTGTGGCGAGGGAGCTTGCTCCCGCTGGGCTGCGAAGCGGCCCTGAAACCATTCACTGCGGTGTGTCAGTCAGACTGCATTTGCCGGATTACGACTGCTGCGCAGCCGGGCGGGAGCAAGCTCCCTCGCCACAAAAGCGATCCACTGAACTTCGCAAAAAAAAGCGGACAGCCTTGGCTGTCCGCAAATATGCGCACATGGAGAGGAGCTTATCGCAACAACGTTAGAACGTAGACTGAATTTTCAGGCCAGCGACCAAAGCGTTGTCCACTGCATCCACACCACCCGGGTGAGTGATGTATTGCAGGTTAGGACGCACGGTCAGCCAGTTGGTGACGTGGAAGCCGTAGTTGATCTCGTAGTTGTATTCGGTTTCACGAATCGGCGAGAACACCGGGTTGTCGTAGTCCGACACTCCGTTGGAAGCATTCAGCAGCTCGGCGTTTTTCTTCACGTCATCGTTGACGTGGATGCGCGCCGCACCGATACCCACGTCATCTTTAGGACGCGCGTCGAACGGGCCTTTGTAGACAAACATCACCGACTGGTAGTTGTCGATGAAGTTGGTGTCCTTGTCGTGGAACGTGGCGTTGGCGGCAATGTTCAGACCGCGAGTCGCATCACCGTTGTGGCTGGTGAGTTGCTGCTGCGCGACGAACCAGTAGCCGTGTTTGCTGCTGTGGGTCTTGTACGCGTCGCCAGTGGTCGCCGCGTCGAAACCGTTGACGTCTTCGCGGACATCATTGGCATCCGCCGTGCTCTTGTAGTAACCGATGCGGTATTCGCCCGGCAGGCTGTTGACCTTCGGCGACCAGACCAGTTCGACCGGCAACACAGTACCGGCGGTGCCACTGCCGCTGAGTTTGAAACCGTTGCCATGTTCCAACTGCGACGGGTTCTGGTTGTACGCACCGATCTGCGCGTAGAGCTCGTCGTTGATGTTGTACTTCACGCGGATCGCGGCCTGGCTGACCGGCCAGTTGTACCAGATGTTGGTCGCCCAGTTACCCACTTGCGAGCCGCAGAACGCCAGGTTCTGGAAGTCGCACGGGAAGGTGTTGAAGTCTTCGCCTTCACCGAAGTAACCGGCCTTGACGTCGAGCTTGTTGTCGAAGAACTGGTGCTGAATCCACAACTGGGTCAGACGCACCATGTGGCCACGACCGTAGACTTCCTGCGACGACGACAGAGTGCCGGCACGCGGATCGCCAACGCGGTCGTTGGAGATGTTCTGGCCGTTACGGTTGGTCAGCTGGATCTTGGCCTGAGTGTTGTCCCAGCCCCAGAGTTTTTGCAGGTCCAGCGCCACGCCCAGACCGAACTGATCGCTGTAGCGACCGGTCTTGTCGTCGTTGTAGCCGCCATGCAGGTTGGCGCCCATTTCCCCAACGTAGTCAGCCTTGATGTCGATACCTTGCTCGATCAGCTTGGTCCGCTCGCCACCCCAGTCACCGGTCATCCATTTCGAGTCGGAGCTGAAGGCATCCGCCGCCATGGCGTTACCGGCCAGCACCAATGCCGCCGCAGCTGACACTTGGCAGATCAACCGGGCATTGACGTGTTTCTTTTTCATCCCTACATCCTCGTCTTTATTGTTATTAACTGTTTTTTTCCAACGCGGTTTACATAAATTGCGCTGGATTACAGGCAATCCAGCGCGTGCTCCTGTTTGGAATCCGATCCCTGTGGGAGCTGGCTTGCCAGCGATGGCATCGACTCAGTTCCACTGTGAACCGAGTTGCCTGCATCGCTGGCAAGCCAGCTCCCACATGACCGCATTCCTGCATTGATTTCTTAGCGGCCTTTGAACTGCGCCACGTTCGCCGACCGTGCTTCGGTCTGCGCCTGGCCCGCAACGCCCAGACGCTCGCCAGTCTTGGCATCGAACAACAACACTTTCGACGGATCGAATTGCAGGGTCAGGGTCTCGCCGACCTGCGGTGCCACGTCCGGCGCCAGACGGCAGCAGACCTTGGTTTCATTGAGGTTGACGAACACCAGGGTGTCCGGACCGGTCGGTTCGGTGACCTGTACTTCGGCCTTGATGCTCGGCAGACCATTGCCCTCGCCGTTCGCCAGAACGATCTGTTCCGGGCGCAGGCCGAGGATCACTTCGCGATCTTCAAGGCCGGCATCCGACATGCTCATCGGCAACTCGCAACGGGCCTGGCCGCTGTCGAGCAGTGCCAGCAGACGACCGTCCTTGCGTTGCAGGCGCAGCGGGATGAAGTTCATCGGCGGCGAACCGATGAAGCTCGCCACGAACAGGTTGGCCGGGTCGTTGTAGATCTCTTTCGGCGTGCCGAACTGCTGGATGATGCCGTCTTTCATCACCGCCACTTTGTCGCCCAGGGTCATCGCTTCGATCTGGTCGTGGGTCACGTAGACCGTGGTGGTTTTCAGGCGCTGGTGCATCAATTTCATTTCGGTGCGCATCTCGACGCGCAGCTTGGCGTCGAGATTGGACAGCGGTTCGTCGAACAGATAGATCTTCGGCCGACGCGCCAACGCACGGCCCATCGCCACGCGCTGTTGCTGACCACCGGAGAGCTGGCCCGGCTTGCGGTTGAGCAGGTGTTCGATCTGCAGCAGCTTGGCCACGCGCGCGACTTCTTCGTCGATCGCCGACTGGCTCATCTTGCGAATTTTCAGACCGAACTCGATGTTCTCGCGCACGCTCATGGTCGGGTACAGCGCGTAGGACTGGAACACCATGGCGATGTCACGATCCTTGGGGCTCATGCCACTGACGTCCTGATCGCCGATCATGATCGCGCCACCGGTGATGGTTTCGAGGCCGGCGATGCAGTTCATCAGGGTCGACTTGCCGCAGCCCGACGGGCCGACCAGGATCAGGAACTCACCGTCCTTGATCGACAGTTCGATGTTCTTCAGGGTGTCCGGCAGGCCGGCACCGTAGGTCTTGTTGACGTTGCGAAGTTCGAGCGTTGCCATGATTACCCCTTGACTGCGCCGGCCGTCAGCCCGCGCACGAAATACTTGCCTGCGACCACATAGACCAGCAGGGTCGGCAGGCCGGCGATCATCGCCGCTGCCATATCAACGTTGTATTCCTTGGCGCCGGTGCTGGTGTTGACCAGGTTGTTCAGCGCCACCGTGATCGGTTGCGAGTCACCGCTGGAGAACACCACACCGAACAGGAAGTCGTTCCAGATCTGGGTGAACTGCCAGATCAGGCAGACCATGATGATCGGCGTCGACATCGGCAGAATGATCTGCCGGAAAATCGTGAAGAACCCCGCGCCATCCAGCCGTGCTGCCTTGATCAGCGCATCGGGAATGCTCACGTAGTAGTTACGGAAGAACAGCGTGGTGAACGCCAGACCGTAGACCACGTGCACGAACACCAGGCCGGTGGTGGTGCTCGCCAGGCCCATCTTGCCGAGGGTGAACGAAGCCGGCAGCAGCACGGTCTGGAACGGCAGGAAGCAGCCGAACAGCAGCAGGCCGAAGAACAGCTGCGAACCGCGGAAGCGCCAGAACGACAACACGTAGCCGTTCAGCGCGCCGATGGCGGTGGAGATGACCACGGCCGGCACGGTGATCTTGATCGAGTTCCAGAAGTAGCCGTCCACCGTGGCCCAGGCCTTGACCCAGCCGATGCCGCTGACCACGGTCGGCCAGCTCAGCAGGTTGCCGGTGCTGATGTCTTCCGGGGTCTTGAAGCTGGTCAGCAACATCACCACCAGCGGGATCAGGTACAGCAGGACCGCGAGGATCAGCACCGCATAGATCGCCACACGACTGAGGCTGAAAGCGGGTTTGGCAGCGAGACTAGTCATGACGCTTGGTCCTCAGCTCGGAGTACAGGTAAGGCACGATGATCGCGAGAATCGCACCGAGCATCAGAATCGCACTGGCCGAGCCCATGCCCATCTGGCCGCGACTGAAGGTGAAGGAGTACATGAACATCGCCGGCAGGTCGGAGGAATAACCCGGGCCACCCGCCGTCATCGCCGCGACCAGGTCAAAGCTCTTGATCGCGATGTGCGCCAGAATCATTACCGCGCTGAAGAACACCGGACGCAGGCTTGGCAGCACGACTTTCCAGTAGATGGTCGGCATGCTCGCGCCATCGATCTGCGCGGCACGGATGATCGATTGATCAACGCCACGCAGGCCGGCGAGAAACATTGCCATGATGAAGCCCGAGGCTTGCCACACAGCAGCGATCACCAGGCAGTACACCACGCGATCCGGGTCGATCAGCCAGTCCAGACGGAAGCCTTCCCAACCCCAGTCACGCAACAATTTGTCCAGGCCCATGCCCGGGTTGAGCAGCCATTTCCACGCGGTACCGGTGACGATCATCGAGAGCGCCATCGGGTACAGGTAAATGGTGCGGATAAAGCCTTCGCGACGGATGCGCTGGTCGAGGAACACCGCCAGCAGCACGCCGATCACCAACGTGATGCCGATGAACATGCCACCGAACACCGCGAGGTTCTTGCTCGCCACCCACCAGCGATCGTTGTCGAACAGCCGGGCGTATTGCGCCAGACCGGCCCACTTGTAGTTGGGCAGGAACGTCGAGGTGGTGAACGACAGCACGAACGTCCACAGGATGTAACCATAGAAGCCCACCAGCACGATGAACATGCTCGGCGCCAGCACCAGTTTCGGTAGCCAGCGCTGCAGTGCATCGAACGGCGAGGCTTTGCTGAACACAGCAACAGAACTCATGGGGAAATCCAGAATAATGATTTACGAGAGCATTCCCCTTGTAGGAGTGAGCCTGCTCGCGATTGCGGTGTGTCAGTTGATGAATCCTTTATCTGACAGATCGCTATCGCGAGCAGGCTCACTCCTACAGGGGCCAAGCATTACTTGGCCGACTGAACCGCCGCACCCAGTTTCTTGGCCGCATCGGCCGGGTCGGCTTTCGGGTCGTTGATGTAGTTGGTCACGACATCAAAGAACGCGCCCTGCACCGCCAGCGTGGTCGCCATGTTGTGCGCCATGCTCGGCTGCAGGCCACCGGACTTGGCGTCTGCCAGGAAGTCCTTGGCGGCGGTCTGCGCGCAGGAGTCGAAACCGAGTTTGTCCATGTTGTTCAACATGTCGTTACGAACCGGGATCGAGCCCTTGTTGATGCTGAAGACTTTCTGGAAGTTTTCACCCAGCACGACTTTGGCGATGTCCTGCTGACCGGCCGCAGTGCCTTTGTCTTTCTGCTTGAACACCGCCAGGGAGTCGATGTTGTAGGTGAACGCCTTGTCGGTGCCCGGGAACGCTACGCACTCGTAGTCCTTGCCGGCGACTTTCTTGGCGGCGGTCCATTCGGACTTGGCCCAGTCACCCATGATCTGCATGCCGGCCTTGCCGTTGATGACCTTGGCCGCTTCCAGGTTCCAGTCCTGGCCCTTGCCGTCGGCGTCCATGTAGGTCGCGACTTTCTTCAGCTCGGTCAGCGCCTTGACCATTTCCGGGCCGGTCAGCGCCTTGTTGTCCAGATCGACCAGGGCTTTCTTGTAACCATCAACGCCCATGACCGAGAGCACCACGGCTTCGAACACGGTGCTGTCCTGCCAAGGCTGACCGCCGTGGGCCAGCGGGATGAAGCCCGCCGCCTTGAGCTTGTCGCCGGCGGCGTAGAATTCTTCGAGGGTGGTCGGGTTCTTGGTGATACCGGCCTTTTTGAAGACTTCCGGGTTGATCCACAGCCAGTTCACCCGGTGAATGTTCACCGGTACGGCCACGTAATCACCGTCGTACTTCACGGTATCGGAGACTTTCTTGTCGAGCAGGCTGTCCCACTTCTCTTCTTTGGCCACGTCCTTCAGGACGTCGGTGTCGAGCAGACCGGTGGACGCCCATTCCTGGATGTCCGGACCTTTGATCTGGGCGACGCCCGGCGGGTTGCCGGCTACGGCGCGGCTTTTCAGCACGGTCATGGCCGTGGCACCGCCACCGCCGGCGACAGCGCCGTCTTTCCAGGTGAAACCGTCTTTTTCAACTTGCGCCTTGAGCACATCAACGGCGGCTTTTTCGCCACCGGACGTCCACCAGTGCACGACTTCGACCGAACCTTTGGATTCGGCAGCGGAAACACTGAGAGGCAGCATTGCGAGCGGGAACAGGGAGGCGACAGAAATGACAGTAGCGAGGCGAGAAATCGCATTCATCTGAGATGTACCTTTCTTGTTGTTATGCATGCAAGTCTGGTGCTTGCGCTGCACAGGAGTTTAAACAGGGCGATTCCCTTCGCAGGTAACGAAGGGACGCGCAAATGTCACCACATGGTTACACAGGAACAGCCCGGGATATTTGCGCCAGAGCTGTCGCCATACTCGGTGACAAGGGTAGCCGAGGGATCAGTACTGCCTGCCAGGCATGATACAGATCGGGTTTGCCCGGCCAGATATCGGCGCTCGGGCGGTTTCGCGGATCGAGTTCGTGATGCCAGCTGCCGTCACAGCGATCGATGAAATGGCCTTCACAGAATTCCCAGAACAGTCGATACCAGGCTTCGTATTGCGCATCACCGGTGCGTTTGAGCAAGGCGCTGGCCGCCGCGCTGGCCTCGGCATGGGTCCAGTGCAAACGGTGACGCACCACGGCTTTGTTGTCCCAGTCGAGGGTGTAGACGATCCCCGGCGCGCCATCGACGTCCCAGCCGTGTCGGCAGTTCTGCTCGAAGAGTTTTTGCGCATCGGTCGCCAGCCAACCGGGCGTGAGCATTCCGGCCTGGACCCGCGCGGCTTCGAGGTGCAGCAACAGCCGCGCCCACTCGAAACCGTGGCCCGGCGTGGTGCCGTAAGGTCGGAAGCCGTCAGCGGGATTGTCGCGGTTGTACTCGCGCAGCGGTTGCCAGTCGCGATCGAAGTGCTCGATGACCATGTAGCCGTTGGCGGCGGCGTGACCGTGAATCACCCGCTCGACGATGCGTTGTGCGCGCACCAGCCAGCGTGGATCTTCCGTGACATCGGCCAGCGCGAGGAATGCTTCGGTGGCGTGCATGTTGCTGTTGGCGCCGCGATAGGCTTCTTCTTCGCGCCAGTCGCGATTGAAGAATTCGCGCATCGCGCCCTCTTCTTCGCTCCAGAAATACGTGTCGATGATGTCGATCGCGTCATCCAGCAGCGCCTGGGCGCCGGGACGCTGCGCGACCACCGCCGAACTGGCCGCGAGCGCGACAAAGGCATGCAGATAGGCGTTCTTGCCGGTGTTGCCATCGCGGTGTTCAGCGACCGCAAACCAGCCGCCGTGCAGCGCATCACGCAGCGGCCCGCGCAAGGCTGCGATGCCGTGATCGACCAGCTCCGCGAACCCTGGCAGCCCCTGAATGTGAGCCATGGCGAAGCTGTGGGTCATGCGCGCGGTGTTCATGGTTTCGGCTTGTGCGTGCGCCGGCAAACGGCCGCGCTCGTCGAGGTTGCCGAAACCTTCGGGCAGTTTTGCCGCTTTGGCGAATGCCAGCAGGCGCAGACCTTCGTCGGCGAGCCATTGCTGGTGGGCAGGTGCATTCAGCCAACTGCTGAAGCCTGGGTGAAAGGTGTCCATGAGTGGCCCTTTTTTGTTGTTATGACTGCGGGCAGTCTAAACAACGGGCCGGGGTGGGCTTGTAACGAAGGGGACGGGGTTTGTCACCGGATCGTGACATTCACATATTACTTGTGGCGAGGGAGCTTGCTCCCGCTGTGGCGCGAAGCGGCACCCAAAAGACGGCCTGCTGCGCAGTCCAGCGGGAGCAAGCTTCCTCGCCACAGGGGCGGTATCAGTCAACACTGCGCGGCAACTGCAACGTCACCCGCAACCCGCCTTCACGCAAATTCTGCAACGTCACCTCACCGCCATGGCTGTGGGCGATGTTGCGCGCAATGCCCAGACCGAGGCCATATCCCTGCTGCTGCCCGGCCAGCCGGAAGTGCGGCTCGAACACCTGCTCCAGCCGCTGCTCCGGCACCCCCGGGCCTTCGTCGTCGACGTGCAGCACGAAGGCGCTTTCATCGTCGTCGATGTGCAGATGCGCGTTCTGCCCGTATTTCAGCGCATTGTCGATCAGATTGCCGATGCAGCGCTTGAGCGCCAAAGGCTTGCCCGGATAGGTCGCCAGCGCCCGCCCGTGCTGAGTCACGCGGCCGTTGCCGTTGGGCGCCAGATACGGCTCCACCAGACAGTCGAGCACATGATTGAGATCCACCGGCTCGATGTTCTCGTGGATGTCGGTGTCTTTCACGCATTGCAGCGCACCCTTTACCAGCAACTCCAGCTCATCCAGATCACGGCCGAACTTGGCTTGCAGTTGCTCGTCCTCCAGCAATTCAACGCGCAGGCGCAGGCGAGTGATCGGCGTGCGCAGGTCATGGGAAATCGCGCTGAACAACTGGCTGCGTTCGGTCAAATAACGGCTGATGCGTTCGCGCATGGTGTTGAACGCGCGCCCCACTTCCACCACTTCACTGCCGCCGCCCTCGGCCACCGGCTCGACGTCGGCGCCCAACGACAGGTCCCGCGCCGCCCGCGCCAGACGCTTGAGCGGCCGGCTCTGCCAGTGCACCAGCAAGCCGATGAACAACAGCAGAAAACCGCTGGTGAGGACGATGAACCAAACCTGCTGCGCCGGCAGGCCTTGTTCTTCAAGACTGGTGTAAGGCTCGGGCAGCAGCGACGCGATGTACAGCCATTCGCCGGGCGCCATCTGAATCTGCGTCACCAGCACCGGCGGGTTCACCGGTTCCAGGGTCAGCGCATAATGCGCCCACGAGCGCGGCAGCTCATCGAGTTTCAGCCCGGCATTGAAGATCCGCAGATCCTCCGGGCTGACGAAGGTCACCGAGATATCAGTGTCATGGCCCAGCGACTGACGCAGCACTTCGTCCACTGCCTCGATCACCGCAGCCTTGCGCGGGGTGATCGGCAGCACGTCCATACCCAGCGGCTTGTCGTTGAGCGTCACCACAAAACGGGTGCCGCCCATGCTGCGCAACTGGTCGAGTACCAGCGGCCGGTACGCCACCGGCAACGAGCGAAAATAACTGACGCTGGCGGTCATCGAATGGGCGAGGCTGCGGGCGCTGGTGACCAGGCCTTCGAGCTGGGTCGCGCGCAGTTGCGAGACCCAGATCACGCTCGACAACGTCTGCGCAAACAACACCGCCAACAAGGTCAGCAGCAGCATCCGCCCAAGCAGCGAACGCGGCACCGGCACCTTGCTGGCGAGCCGGCGCAGCGACTCAGTGAGCATTGCCGGCAACCACATTGGCTGCCAGTTGGTAGCCACTGCCGCGCACGGTGCGGATCAGGCGCGGCGGTTTTTCTGTATCGCGCAGGCGCTGGCGCAAGCGGCTGACGGCCATGTCGACAATCCGGTCGAGCGGCATCAGGTCACGGCCACGGGTGGCGTTGCCGATGGTGTCGCGGTCGAGAATTTCCTGCGGATGATCGAGAAACAACTTCAGTAGCGCGAAGTCGGCACCGGAGAGAATCACTTCCTCACCGTCGGTGTGAAACAGCCGATGGCTGACCATGTCCAGCCGCCACTCGTCGAAGGCCAGCACGTCGCTGCCGCTGCGTTCCTGAGCGAACTGCGCGCGACGCAGCAGCGCCTTGATTCGGGCTTGCAGTTCGCGGGGGCTGAACGGTTTGCCGAGGTAGTCGTCAGCGCCGAGCTCCAGCCCGATCACCCGATCGGCCTCATCGGAACTGGCGGTGAGCATGATAATCGGCACCTGGGCCTGACGCGGATGCTGACGCACCCAGCGGCACAGGCTGAAACCGTCTTCATCGGGCAGCATCACATCGAGGATCACCAGATCGCTGGGCGCCTCGTTGAGGGCCTGGCGGAAACTGGCGCCATCGGCCGTGGCCCGCACCTGAAACCCGGCGCGGGTCAGGTAGGTTTCCAGCAACTCGCGTATTTCCTGGTCGTCATCGACCAACAATATCGACTTGTTGACTGAGCTCACTTCGAAGGCATCCTTGTTGTTGGAATTGGGGCGGATTATGCCTGAGCAAAAACAGATGGCGTACGAGCTTTTGTGGCGAGGGAGCTTGCTCCCGCTGGGCTGCGCAGCTGCCCCAATGTTCTTTCGGTGATATCGAGCTTGCCAAAGTAACGACTGCTGCGCAGCCGAGCGGGAGCAAGCTCCCTCGCCACAGGGTACTTATTTCACAACAAGAGTGGATTGCTCCAGGGCCACACCGGCACCCACCAGCCCCGAATACGGCGCCGTCACCAGCCACACCGGAATGCCCTTGAAGTAATCACTCATGCAGCCCTTGTCGGCGAAGCTGCGGGCGAAACCGCTGTTGACGAAGAAGTCGGCAAAGCGCGGAATCACCCCGCCAACGATGTACACCCCGCCACGCCCACCGGTGGTCAGTACGTTGTTGCCGGCCACGCGGCCGAGCCAGCAGCAGAACTGTTCCAGCACTTCCAGGGCGATCGGATCGCCGGCCAGACCGGCTGCGGTAATCGCTTCCGGCGTATCAAGCTTTGGTACATGTCCGTCCACTGCGCAGATCGCCCGATAAACTCGCGGTAAACCACCACCGCTCAGCGCAGTTTCCGCACTGACGTGGCCGATCTCGTTGTGGATGTGTTGCCACAGCTGGGTTTCTCGCGGACTGCTCAGCGGCAGATCGACGTGTCCACCCTCCCCCGGCAACGCGGCAAATCGCCCCTCGCCCAGATCGAGCAAGGTGCCAACGCCCAGACCAGTGCCCGGGCCGATCACCACCGCCGGCCGCAACGGCTCCGGCGTGCCTTCGCAGACCACACGGAACTCGCCGGGCTGCAAACGGGTCATGCCCAGCGCCATCGCCGAGAAGTCGTTGATCAGCAGCAGTTGCTCGACCTGCAAGGCCTTGCAGAACGCCGTGCGACTCAGGCGCCAGTGGTTGTTGGTGAATTTGAATTCATCACCACTTACCGGCCCTGCCACCGACAGGCATACCGAGCCGATCGAACCCGGCGCCAGACCGAGGCCGCTCAGGTAGAGGCTGATCGCCTCTTCCGGGCTGGCGTGGTCGGCTGTCGCGAGCACCTGAACCGATTCCAGTTGCTGGTTTTTCCACAACGCGAACCGCGCGTTGGTGCCTCCGATATCACCGACCAAAGCCAGTTTCAATTAAGCGTCTCCAGGGCAGAAGTGAAGGCGCTGGCGCCCTGCTCCGCCGAGCTGAAGGCCAAACGCATGAAGCCAAACAGCTCGCGGCCGCTGCCGATGTTGTTGCCCAACAGGCCTTTGGCGGGTTCGCGCGCTGCAAATTCGGCGGCGTCGACCTTGAGTTCCAAAGTGCCTTTGACGCCATCGACGCGGATGATATCGCCCTCTTGCACCCGCGCCAAAGCACCACCGACATAAGCTTCGGGGCTGACGTGAATCGCCGCCGGGATTTTCCCCGACGCGCCGGACATGCGCCCGTCGGTGACCAGCGCGACTTTGAAGCCGCGATCCTGCAGCACACCGAGGAACGGCGTCATCTTGTGCAGCTCGGGCATGCCGTTGGAGCGCGGGCCCTGGAAGCGCATCACCGCGACAAAATCCTTCTCGAGCAAACCGGCCTTGAACGCATCGGCCAGATCCTGCTGATCCTGGAACACCATGGCCGGTGCTTCGACGATCTGGTTTTCCAGCGCCACGGCGGAAACCTTCATCACCCCCCGACCGAGGTTGCCTTCCATCACCCGCAAGCCACCTTCGGCCGAGAAGGCACGGGCCACCGGGCGCAGAATGTTTTCGTCGAGGCTGTCGGTCGGGCCTTCGCGCCACACCAGCTCGCCGTTATCGAGGAACGGCTCTTGGGTGTAGCGGCTCAAGCCATGGCCAAGCACGGTGTTGACGTCTTCGTGCAGCAAGCCGGCTTCGAGCAGTTCGCGGATCAGGAACGACATGCCGCCCGCAGCCTGGAAGTGGTTGATGTCGGCCTTGCCGTTCGGGTAGACGTGGCTGAGGGTCGGCACGACTTCGGAGAGGTCGGCCATGTCCTGCCAGGTCAGTTGAATGCCAGCCGCCATGGCGATGGCCGGCATGTGCAGGGTGTGGTTGGTCGAGCCGCCGGTGGCGTGCAGCGCGACGATCGAGTTGACCAGCGCCTTCTCGTCGACGATTTCGCCGATCGGCATGAAGTTGCCGTTCTGCTTGGTCAGGCGCGTGACCTGATGCGCGGCTTCGCGGGTCAGGGCGTCACGCAGCGGGGTGTTCGGGTTGACGAAAGAGGCGCCCGGCAAGTGCAGACCCATGACTTCCATCAGCAACTGGTTGGTGTTGGCGGTGCCGTAGAAGGTGCAGGTGCCTGGGCTGTGGTAGGACTTCATCTCCGATTCCAGCAGCTCTTCGCGGGTCGCCTTGCCTTCGGCGTACTTCTGCCGCACGTCGGCTTTTTCCTTGTTGGAAATCCCCGAGACCATCGGCCCGCCGGGGACGAAGATCGTCGGCAGATGGCCGAAGCGCAGGGAGCCCATCATCAGGCCCGGCACGATCTTGTCGCAGATACCCAGCATCAGCGCGCCGTCGAACATGTTGTGCGACAGCGCCACCGCCGTGGACATGGCGATCACTTCGCGGCTCGGCAGGCTCAGTTCCATGCCCGGCTCGCCCTGGGTCACGCCATCACACATCGCCGGCGTACCGCCGGCAAACTGGCCGACCGAACCGATTTCGCGCAGGGCGTTCTTGATCTGCTGGGGAAACACTTCGTAGGGCTGGTGCGCCGAAAGCATGTCGTTATACGAAGAAACAATGGCGATGTTCGCCGAGTTCATCATCCGCAAGCTGTGCTTGTCTTCGCTGCCGCACCCGGCCACGCCGTGGGCGAAGTTGGCGCATTGCAGCTTGCCGCGCATCGGCCCGTCGGTGGCGGCGCCGCGAATCAGTGCAAGGTAAGCCTGACGCGTGGCGCGGCTGCGGGCGATAAGCCGTTCGGTGACCTCAAGAACGCGGGGATGCATGTGTAGAACTCCAGGCTAACGGATGTGGCGACCTGATTGTCTATGCTGATCAAACGCCGTTGTTGTTGAAATGACAGACGGCTTTTTTGACCATTCGGACCAGTTGATTCAGGTCACTCGTTGTAGATAAAACAAAATATTGCCACTAAAAAGGCTTGTTTTCTATTTTTATGCGAATAATCTTGTAATTCCAACAACAAAACGACGGCGGCGCTGTTCAATGACTCTTCGAATCGCAATCAATGGTTTTGGCCGCATCGGCCGTAATGTCCTGCGCGCACTGTATACCCAAGGCTATCGACAGGATTTGCAGATCGTCGCCATCAACGATCTGGGCGACAGCGCCATCAACGCCCATCTGCTCAAATACGACACCGTTCACGGCACATTCGACGCCGAAGTGGCCCATGACAATGAGAGCCTGACGGTCAACGGCGACCGTATTGCGGTCAGCGCCATTCGCAACCCGGCCGACCTGCCATGGGCCGCGGAAAAGATCGACGTGGTGTTCGAGTGCACCGGTCTGTTCACCGACCGCGCCAAAGCGGCCGCGCATCTTACTGCCGGCGCGCGCAAAGTCATCATCTCGGCCCCAGCCAAAGGCGCCGACGCTACCGTGGTTTATGGTGTGAACCACGACATTCTGCGCCAGTCGCACCAGATCATCTCCAACGCGTCGTGCACCACCAACTGCCTGGCGCCCGTGGCGCAGGTGCTGCACCGCGAGCTGGGCATTGAAAGCGGCCTGATGACCACCATTCATGCCTACACCAACGACCAGAACCTCACCGACGTCTACCACACCGACCCGTACCGCGCGCGCTCGGCCACGCAGAACATGATCCCGAGCAAGACCGGCGCCGCCGAAGCGGTGGGCCTGGTGCTGCCGGAACTGGCGGGCAAACTGACCGGCATGGCCGTGCGGGTGCCGGTGATCAATGTGTCGCTGGTGGACCTGACTGTGCAGTTGAAAAAGGAAGCCACGGCCGACGAGGTCAACGCGCTGATGAAAGCCGCCAGCCAGCATTCGAAAATTTTGGGTTACAACACGTTGCCGCTGGTTTCCAGCGACTTCAACCACAACCCGCTGTCGTCGATCTTCGACGCCAACCACACCAAAGCCAGCGGCAAACTGCTGAAGGTGCTGGCGTGGTACGACAACGAATGGGGTTTCTCCAACCGCATGCTGGATAACTGCCTGGCGCTGTGCAACGCCGAATAAAGCTACGCCGCCCCTGTAGGAGCTGCCGAAGGCTCGGGCCGCGTTCGGACGATCTTTTGATCTTGATTTTGATTTTTTACAAACAAGATCAAAAGATCGCAGCCTTCGGCAGCTCCTACATTTGCCTGCTTCGTTGAAAAACAACACTTGACCAGCCGAATAGATGATAAGCATTATCATTCGCTCGAAATGGATCAGGTTCCCCCGTGAGTCAATCGCGCTTCAATCACGTCTTCCTCTCTCAGCGCACGTCCCTGCTGCGCACGATCGAGCGGATGGTCAACAACCACAGCACCGCCGAAGACCTGCTGCAGGAAACCTACCTGCGCGTCACACGGGCGCTGAGCGAGCGTGCCATCGATCACCTTGAACCCTTTGTGTTCCAGACTGCGCGCAACCTGGCGCTGGATCATTTGCGCGCGCGCAAGATTCATTCGCGGACCATGGTCGACGACGTGCCGCAGGACGTGGTGCACAGCGTCGCCGCCCCCGCCAGCAGCGCCGAAGACGCCGCCCATGCCGAACAGATGCTGGAGCGCCTGAATGTGAGCCTCAGTCAACTCAGCCCCCGCCAGCAGCAGATTTTCATTCTCAGCCGCCTGCACGGGCACAGTTATCAGGAAATCGCCGACGAGTTGAACGTCTCGTTGAGCACCGTGCAGAAGGAACTCAAGCTGATCATGTCGATCTGCATCGGTGTCGCCGAGCGTCTGAATGGCGACTGAGGCCACAGGCGTTTGCTGTCATCCACAGGATCGCCTGCACTGATCATCGGGCTTTGCTACCCTTGCCCGACTTTTACGCTTCACTAAAAAAACAGCCGTGCACAGACACTGCCGAGGACACACCGTGACGGACACCCACCGCTCGCCTTCGCCCGCAACGGCGCAGGACGCTGCAAGCGCAATGGACCAGGCTCTGGACTGGCTCATCGTGCTCGGCAGTGCGGACGACGAGCAGACCCGGCAGTTTCACGCCTGGCTGGCGGCCGATCCGTTGAATGCGGAGGCGTTCGCCAGGGCCCAGGCGATCTGGGACGGGCCGCAAGTGGTGCAATGTGCGCAGAGCCTCGCGGCGAAGCCTGCGAAGGTGACCTGGCTCAAACGTCTGCGTCCGCACTGGAAACCCCTGGCGACCGCCGCCGTATTGATCCTCGGCCTGTTCAGTTTCAGCAACCTGCCGATGCGCCTTCAGGCCGATCACCTGACCGTGGTCGGCGAGCGCCAGCGTCTGCAACTGGAGGACGGCTCCAGGGTGCTGCTCAACACCAATTCGGCATTGTCCAGCACCATCAACGAGCGCCAGCGCGTGGCGCGGCTGTATCAGGGCGAAGCGTTTTTCGAGGTGGCCAGCAACCGTGGTCAACCGCTGGAAATCGATGCCGGCCCGGTACAGGCCAGCGTGCGCGACACCGCGTTCGCCGTGCGTTATCTGGACGGCGTCGCGCAGGTCAATGTGCAGCGCGGCGATGTCGATCTGCGCGCCACGCACAACGACGCGCGGGTGCGCTTGTCCGCCGGAGAAAGCATTCGCATCGGTCCCAATGGTTTCGATCATCCGGCCAAACTGGATACCGCCACCGATCTTGCCTGGGTCCAGGGCCGGTTGATTTTCGAGAACTGTCCGCTCGACAAGGTGCTGGCCGAACTGCGCCGCTACTACCCGGGCTGGATCATCAACACCAACGAGCAGTTGGCCGACGTCAACGTCACCGGCAATTACCGTCTCGACCAGCCGCTGGACGTCGTGCGCTCCCTCGCTCATATCACCTCGGCGCGCCTGCAGGAATTCCCTGCGCTGGTGATTTTGAACTAAATGAGAATTATTTTTACTCGATAGCCGAATCCCGTTCGTCTCGTTATAGCCAATGCAATTGATTCGCATCTTCTGACGCGAATCAGCACCTATAAAGATTCGTGCGACACGGAGCGCTATCGATGTCCTCTCGCCTTACCCGCCAGACTGCTACCCCTTCCCGCGTATTGTCGTTGCTGACGGCCGCCATCCTCATGGCCGGCACCGCACCGCTGATGGCTGCCACCGAGCAACCGGCACGCAACATGGGTGATTATTCGTTCTCGATCGGCCAGCAACCGCTGGTGTCGGCGCTCAATGCCTTCACCAGCGTGACCAGTTGGCAGGTCGGCTTGCCGGCAGAACTGGGTCAGGGTGTTTCGTCGCCGGGCGTGCGCGGTTCGCTGCCGCCGGAGAAAGCCCTGGAGCGCCTGTTGGTGGGGACCAACCTGAGCTTCCGCAAGCTGAGCAACAACAATGTGGTGCTGGAGAAGCGCAGTACCAGCGGCGCGCTCAACCTGGATCAGGTGACCATCAGCGCCACCCGCCAGGAGCAGTCGGTCAACAGCGTGCCGGCCACCGTCACCGTGCAGACCCGTCAGGATCTGGACCGCAACAACGTCAACACCATCAAGGATCTGGTGCGCTACGAGCCGGGCGTGTCCGTTGGCGGTGCCGGCCAGCGTGGCGGTATCAGCGGCTACAACATTCGCGGCATCGACGGCGACCGCATCCTGACGCAGGTTGACGGCGTCGAAGTGCCGGACGGTTTCTTCAACGGCCCGTACGCCAAGACCCAGCGCAATTACGTCGACCCGGAAATCGTCAAACGCGTGGAAATCCTCCGTGGCCCGGCCTCGGTGCTGTACGGCAGCAACGCCATCGGCGGCGCCGTCAGCTACTACACCCTCGACCCGGACGACATCATCAAGCCCGGCAAAGATGTCGGCGCGCGCCTGAAAACCGGTTACAGCTCCGCCGATGAGAGCTGGCTGAAATCCGCCACCGTCGCCGGCCGTGCCGAGCAGTTCGATGGCTTGCTGCACTTCAGCCAACGCGACGGTCACGAAACCGACTCCTACGGCAGCAACAACGGCACCGGCCTGGCGCGCACCGCCGCTAACCCGGAAGACGTCAAAGCCACCAACGTATTGGCGAAAATTGGCTGGAACTACAACGAAGATTCGCGTCTCGGCCTGACCTACGAAAAGTATAAGGACGATCGCGACACCGATCAGAAAAGCGCCTACGGCGGCCCGTACTTCAATGGCGCCCCGACCATCCCCAACAGCGTACTGCCCGGCGGCATGTACCAGTGGCGCACCGGCAACGACACCATCACCCGTGAACGTTTCGGCCTCGAACACAGCTTTGCCCTCGACAGCCTGCTGGCGGATAACGTGAAGTGGAGCCTCAACCATCAGGTCGCCAAGACTGACCAGAGCACCGAGGAGTTCTACTACCCGATGACCCGTAAAGTGCTGCGCACTCGCGACACAATCTACGAGGAAAAACAGTGGGTATTCGATGCGCAACTGGACAAGGCCTTCGCCATCGGTGACACCGATCACGTGCTGACCTACGGCACCACGATCAAGCAGCAGAAGGTCACCGGCTCGCGCAGCGGCGACGGCAAGTGCCTGGCGGTCGGTCGTGGCTGCACCGCCATCGGCGCCACCAGTGCGGCAGACGTGCTGAAGAAATCCAGCGATTTCCCGGACCCGACCATCAACACCTACAGCCTGTTCGCCCAGGATCAGATCAGCTGGAACAAGTGGACCTTCCTGCCGGGCCTGCGCTACGACTACACCCAGCTCAAGCCGCACATCACCCAGGAATTCCTCAACACCGTGGCTGCTGACGGCAACGGCACGGTCAGCGACGAGAACAAGACCTGGCACAAAGTCTCGCCCAAATTCGGCCTGACCTACGCCCTGACCGACAACTACACCTGGTACGGCCAGTACGCCGAAGGCTTCCGCACGCCGACCGCCAAAGCGCTGTACGGCCGCTTCGAAAACAGCACCACCGGCTACAACGTGGCGCCGAACCCGGATCTGGAACCGGAAAAAAGCAAAAGCTATGAAACCGGTCTGCGCGGCAACTTCGAGCAAGGCTCGTTCGATGTGGCGGTGTTCTATAACAAGTACCGCGATTTCATCAACGAAGACGCGGTCACTCCTGGTTACGATGAACTGACCTTCCAGTCGAGCAACATCAAGCACGCGACCATCAAGGGTGCCGAAGTCAAAGGTCGCCTGAACCTCGATGCGTTCGGCGCACCGCAAGGCCTGTACACCCAAGGCTCGATCGCCTACGCCTACGGGCGCAACAACGACACCGGCGAGCCGCTCAACAGCGTCAACCCGCTGACCGGCGTGTTCGGCCTGGGTTACGACCAGGACAACTACGGTGGCCTGCTGAGCTGGACAGTGGTGAAGAAGAAGGATCGCGTCGACGACACGCAATTCAAGTCGCCGGACGGCGTCAGCAGCCAGTTCAAATCGCCAGGCTTCGGCATTCTCGACCTGGCCGGTTATTACAAGGTTACCGATGACGTCACCGTCAGCGGCGGCATTTATAACCTGACCGACAAGAAATACTGGCTGTGGGATGACGTACGCGGTTACGACGGTGTGGGCGAGGCTTCGGTCATCAGCCCGGCCAACCTCGACCGCCTGACCCAACCGGGCCGCAACTTCGCGATCAACCTGATCTGGGACATCTGACCCGGGCCGACCTCACTGCGCATGCATGCGCATTGCGCAGTGAGGTTTTTTTACGCTCGCACGTCTTCTTGTTCGTCTCGTTAGCAAGCGCCTCTTTTATCAAGGACCTCCCATGACCACTTCGGAAAAAGCCCTGCGTTCACAACGTCTGAACCAGATCACCCACGAGCCGCACAGCAAACTCGATGCGCTGGTCAAGGCTCACGCGCCGTTCGAGACCCGCGCCAACTTCGCCCGTTTCGTGGTCGCGCAGTACCTGTTCCAGTCGGAGCTGGTTGACCTCTACAACAACGCCGAACTGACTGCCATCGTCCCGAATCTGCCGGCCCGATGCCGCGCGGATGCGGCCAAGGCTGACCTCGCAGATCTCGACACCGACATCCCGGCACCCGTGGCCGGCGCGCTGAAAAACCCGAGCAAGGCCCGTGCCCTCGGCTGGATCTTCGTTTCCGAAGGTTCGAAGCTGGGCGCGGCATTCCTGATCAAACGCGCGGTGGCGCTGGAGCTGAGCGAAACCTTCGGCGCGCGCCACCTGGGTGAGCCTGAAGGCGGCCGTGCTGAAGGCTGGAAAAGCTTCGTGCGCACCCTTGATTCGCTGCAGTTCACTGCCGAAGAGGAAGCTGAAGTCGAGCAAGGCGCGATCGACGCGTTCAACCGCTTCACCGTGCTCCTGGAACAGGCTTACGCCACCGAAGCCGAACCGGCCTGACACCACACAAATCCCCCTGTAGGAGCTGCCGCAGGCTGCGATCTTTTGATGTTGTTTTCAAGATCAAAAGATCGCAGCCTGCGGCAGCTCCTACAGGGGAACTGTGTAAGCCTGTAAGATTCCCGTCCCGCTTCAGAAGCAACCGCCGAGCCCATGCCGCAACCCGCCTCCTCCAAACTCGCCCGCCTGCTGTACGGCCTGCTGGCCTACGTCAGCCTCGGCATTGGCCTGATCGCCATCGTCGTACCCGGTCTGCCGACCACCGAGTTCATCCTGCTCGCCGCCTGGGCCGCGACCCGCAGCTCGCCGCGCCTGAGTGCCTGGCTGGAAAATCATCGACTGTTCGGGCCGATCCTGAGCAACTGGCGCAACGGCAAGATCATCGCGCGCAAGGCCAAGGTCAGCGCCACCGTCAGCATGCTGCTGTGCGCGACGCTGATGCTGGTGATGCTCGATCACGGCTGGCCGGTGTATCTGGCGATTGCCGGGATGAGTCTGGGCAATCTGTGGATCTGGTCACGTCCGGAAACCATCGCCTCTTCCTGACTCACAGATCCCCCTGTGGCGAGGGAGCTTACTCCCGCTCGGCGGCGAAGCCGTCGCAAAATTACCGCATACGTTGAGTCGGCAAGAATGCAGGGGAGCGCTGCGCACTCCAGCGGGAGCAAGCTCCCTCGCCACAACAGCCTCATAACCTCTCCGTCGTTCATCAGGCTGAAACTTCCCTGTAATTAATCGCCTTTTCAGCACATTCCCCTGCGCAAACGTTTAGCGCTGACCGTTCGTCGGCAAGCGCCTCATGCGCTGTCGCTGCGCGCCGATGAGCAATGCATGGCGCTGAATGGATTTGGCGAACCGGGTAGTTCATCCCGTGGCCACCTGCTCATTCATTCACGAGATCGCCCCATGTTCGACTCTCTCTCCATTCGCCTGAAAATCGTCCTGCTCTCCGGCCTGTGCCTGCTCGGTGTGGTCGCGCTGATCGTCGGCATGAACATTTACCAGACCAACCAGAACGACGAACTGGTCAGCAACTCCAGCAACCAACTGCTCACTGCCAGTGTGCAGAATCTGTTGCAGGCCAAGGCGGCCGAGCAGGCGGTGCGGGTGCAGAAAACCTTTGGCGAAAGCCTGACGGTGATCACCGCGCTAGCCGATCAGATCAAGGACATGCGCGTGCTGGCCGCCAAGCGTTCGCTGGACGCCGGCGCCCTGCGTGAAGAGTTGAACCAGAGCCTGAAAACCGCGTTCGAGCGCAACGACAAGGTGCTCGGCATCTGGCTCGCCTTCGAACCCAACGGCCTTGACGGCAAGGACAGCGAGTTCGTCAACGATGCCGCGCGTCAATCCAACGAAGCCGGGCGCTTTGCGACCTACTGGAGCCGTGCCGCCGGTTCGGCGCTGAACACGATCATGGTCGAAGAAGATATGACCAAGACCACCCTCAGCGTCAGCGGCACGCCGTACAACAGCTGGTACACCTGCCCTCGCGACAACAAGCGCACCTGCCTGCTCGACCCGTATGCCGACACCGTGGGTAACAAGGAAATGTTGATGACCACCATTTCCGTGCCGCTGATCGTCGATGGCAAGGCCATCGGTGTGGTCGGGGTCGACATCGCCCTCGATGCCCTGCAAGCGGCGGCCGTGGAGTCGCAGCGCAATTTGTTCAACAACGCCGGGCACATGCTGATCGTCTCCGGCAGCGGCGTGCTCGGTGCCGACAGTTCCGATGCGACCAAGGTCGGTAAAAAGATCGGCGACACCCTCGGCGCCGATGGCAAGGACGTGCTGCAACTGGTCAGCAGCGGCACGCCGAAGATTCTCGAACAGGGCGACCTGATTCGCGCGGTGTATCCGGTCGATCCGATTGGCAATTCGCGGGCCTGGGGCGTGGTCATCGACCTGCCGAAACAGGTGCTGCTGGCCGACTCGGTCAAGCTGCAAGCGGTGCTCGACGATGCGCAGGAAACCGGTGTGCTCACCGCCTTGGCGGTGGCTGCAGTTGCCGGTTTGATTGGCTTGCTGCTGATCTGGCTGACCGCCTCCGGTGTCACCCGCCCGATCAACAATGTCGCCGAGATGCTGAAGAACATCGCCAGCGGTGAAGGCGATCTGACCCAGCGCTTGAACTACAGCAAGAAAGATGAACTGGGCGAACTGGTGAACTGGTTCAACCGCTTCCTCGACAAGCTGCAACCGACCATCGCCCAGATCAAGCAGAGCATCACCGAAGCGCGCGGCACCGCCGATCAGTCTTCGGAAATCGCCCGCCAGACCAGCGAAGGCATGCAGGTGCAGTTCCGCGAAATCGATCAGGTCGCCACCGCGTCCAACGAAATGAGCGCCACCGCCCACGACGTCGCCAACAGCGCGTCGAACGCGGCCAACGCCGCCAAGGGTGCCGACCAGTCGGCCAAGGACGGCATGTCGATCATCGAGCGCAGCACCCGCGACATCAATCAACTGGCCGATGAAGTCAGCAAAGCGGTGACCGAAGTCGAAGCCCTGGCGGTCAACAGCGAGCAGATCGGTTCGGTGCTGGAGGTGATCCGCAGCATCGCTGAACAGACCAACCTGCTGGCGCTCAACGCCGCCATCGAAGCGGCCCGCGCCGGGGAAAGCGGACGTGGTTTCGCGGTGGTGGCCGACGAGGTGCGCAACCTCGCCAAGCGCACTCAGGATTCGGTGGAAGAAATCCGCATCGTCATTGAGCGCATCCAGACCGGCACCCGTGGCGTGGTTGCCACCATGCATTCGAGCCAGACTCAGGCGCACAACAACGCCGGGCAGATCCGTCAGGCCGTGGACGCGCTGGGCAAGATCAGCGACGCGGTCACCGTGATCAGCGACATGAACCTGCAGATCGCCAGCGCCGCCGAACAGCAGAGCGCCGTGGCCGAAGAGGTCAACCGCAATGTCTCGGCGATTCGTACCGTGACTGAAACGCTGACCGAACAGGCCACTGAATCGGCGGCGATCAGCAGTCAGCTCAATGCTCTGGCCAGTCAGCAGATGAAGCTGATGGATCAGTTCCGCGTCTGAAAATCACCACAGTCCCCTTGTGGGAGCTGGCTTGCCAGCGATGACGGTGAATCAATCAGTACATGAGTGACTGACACACCGCCATCGCTGGCAAGCCAGCTCCCACAGGGGGCAGTGTTCGTTGTTCGGGGATTTCATCTGCCTCGAGATTCTTTTGCACTATCATCGCCCTCTCTCCCGGAGGGCCTTCGATGACTGATTTACTCACGTCCATTCAAGCCGCACTCGGCTTGCCCAACACGCCGATTCCGTTCACCGCCAGTGGCGCCCTGCCCTCGGCGTTCGCCGTCACCGATCTGGCCTGCGCCAGCATCGCCGCTGCCGGTCAGGCCGTCAGCGAACTGCTCCAGCAACAAACCGGGCGCCTGCCCGCCGTGGAAGTCGACCGAAGACTGGCGTCGTTCTGGTTTGCCACCTCGTTGCGCCCGATCGGCTGGGACATCCCGCCGCTGTGGGATCCGATTGCCGGCGACTACGCAACCGAAGACGGCTGGATCCGCCTGCACACCAACGCCCCGCATCATCGTGCCGCAGCCGAACGCGTGCTAGGTGCCTGCGCCGACCGTGCCGCGATGGCGAAGAAAGTCGCGCAGTGGCGCAGCGCCGATCTGGAACAGGCGGTGGTCGAGGCCAATGGCTGCGCTGCCGAAATGCGCAGCTGGGCGCAATGGCAGCAGCACCCGCAGGGGTTGGCGGTGAATGCCGAGCCGTTGGTGCATTTCAGCGCCGATCAGGACGAAACACTCAAACCATGGCAAGGCTCGGTGGAGCAACCGCTGGCCGGGCTCAAGGTGCTGGACCTGACCCGCGTACTCGCCGGTCCCACCGCCAGCCGTTTTCTCGCGGGTCTGGGCGCCAATGTGCTGCGCATTGATCCGCCGAGCTGGAACGAGCCGGGCGTCATCCCGGACATGACCCTGGGCAAACGCTGCGCGCGACTGGATCTGCAGCAGCCGGCCGATCGTGCAGTGTTCGAAAACCTGTTGAAGGACGCCGACATTCTCGTGCACGGCTACCGCGCCGATGCCCTGGAACATCTCGGTTTTGGCGCCGAACGCCGCCGACAACTGGCGCCGGGTTTGATCGACGTCTGCCTCAACGCCTACGGCTGGAGCGGCCCATGGCGCAACCGTCGTGGTTTCGACAGCTTGGTGCAGATGAGCAGCGGCATCGCCGAGGCCGGGCAGCGCTGGAAGCATGCCGATAAACCGAAGCCGTTGCCGGTGCAGGGGCTGGATCACGGCACCGGGTATTTGATGGCGGCCAGTGCGATACAGCTTCTGACGGAGCGATTGCAGACGGGCCGGGGTGGCTCGGCGCGCTTGTCACTGGCGCGTACCGCCAGGCTGTTGATCGAGCAGGGGCCGGGGTCGAACGAGGCGTTGCGGGCTGAAGATGCGCAGGATCAAAACCCACAGGTGGAGCAGACACCCTGGGGGCCGGCGCATCGATTGCTGGCACCGGTGACGATCAGCGGGACACCGCTACACTGGGCATTGCCGGCCAGCGAATTGGGTTCACATCGCCCGTTGTGGTGAACCATGCAGGCCTCTTCGCTGGCAAGCCAGCTCCCACAGGTTCAGAGGTGTTCACACACTCTGTGCTCGACACAGACACTGTGGGAGCTGGCTTGCCAGCGATGGGGCCTGTCCGACCAGCACACAATATTGATCAGTCAGCCCGGCTCAAAGACGTCCACAACACCTGCGCCGCATACCCGCGATAAGGCCGCCAGGCCTCAGCCCGATCCGCCAGTTCCCGCGCCGCAGGTCGCACACCTTCCAGCACCTCCAGCGCCCGCAGCAAGCCGACATCGCCATAGGGAAAGCCGTCTATATCGCGCAACTGCCGCAATGCGATGTACTGCGCCGTCCACTCGCCAATCCCGTGCAACGCCAGCAGCCGCGCCACGCCGCCCGCGCGCCCCGGCTCGAACAGCAGCGGATCATCCAGTAGTGCTTGCGCCAGACCCGATAACGTTCGCCCGCGACTTTTCGGCATGCCCAGCGCCGCCAGGTCCGCCGTCGCCAACACACCGGCCTCGGGAAACACATGCGTCAGGCCCGGCACCTTCGAGCGCAAGGGCGCGCCATACTGCGCAAGCAGTTTGCCCGCCAGGCGAATCGCTGCCACCACGGTAATCTGCTGCCCCAGCACCGCCCGAAACGCCAGCTCCAGACCGTCCCACGCCCCCGGCACCCGCAGCCCCGGGCGCTCGGCAAGCAAACGCGCGAGCAGCGGATCCTTCGCCAGATGCCGATGCATCAATGCCAGATCGGTATCCAGATCAAACATCCGGCGCAAACGCTGAATGATCTCCGGCACAACGGCCGGATCAGGACAATCCAGCTCGACTTCCAGCGCATCACCCACGCCCGCCCACACCGACACCGTACCCTGCACCCCGCGCAGGCCGATGCTGCGCGAGTAAATGCCATCCACCACGGTTTCCATTCCGACCACCGCCCGCGCCGCAAGAAACCCGAGCATCGCGTCCCAGTCATAGGGCGGCTGATAAGCCAGCGTCAGCCTCACAGCGACAGCACACCGCTGTACAAGCCATACGCCGCCAGCCCCGCGCCGATCAGCACGCAGGCAAAAATGCCCTTCTCCACCGTGGTGAACAGCGGCTCGCCCTGCTCATGCTTGGCCTTGGCGAACAGCACCACCCCCGGCGCATACAGCAGCGCCGACAGCAGCAGGTATTTCACCCCGCCGGCATACAACAACCACACCGCGTAGCACAGGGCGATGCCGCCAATCAGCAGATCCTTGGTACGTTCGGCCGAGGCATGTTCGTAGGTTTCGCCACGTCCGCTGAGCAACACCGCGTATGCCGCCGACCACAAATACGGCACCAGAATCATCGACGACGCCAGATAAATCAGACTGGTGTACGTGCCCGCCGAGAACAGCGTGATCAGCAGGAAAATCTGAATCATCACGTTGGTCAGCCACAGCGCATTGACCGGCACATGGTTGGCGTTTTCCTTTTTCAGGAACGCCGGCATGGTCTTGTCCCGGGCCGTGGCGAAGAGGATTTCCGCGCACAGCAGCGCCCATGACAGCAATGCGCCAAGCAGCGACACCGCCAGACCGAGGCTGATCAACAATGCGCCCCACGGCCCGACGATGTGCTCCAGCACCGCCGCCAGCGACGGGTTCTGCAAAGTCGCGAGTTCGGGCTGGCTCATGATCCCCAGCGACAGCACGTTGACCAGCACCAGCAGCGCCAGCACACCGAGGAAGCCGATCACCGTGGCGCGCCCGACGTCGCTGCGTTTCTCCGCCCGCGCCGAATAGACGCTGGCGCCCTCGATGCCGATGAACACGAACACCGTCACCAGCATCATGTTGCGCACCTGATCCATCACCCCGCCGAAGCTCGGGTTGCTGCGGCCCCAGATGTCGCGGGTGAAAATGTCGGCCTTGAACGCCACGGCGGCAATCACGATGAACATGATCAGCGGCACGATCTTGGCGACCGTGGTCACCTGATTGATAAATGCCGCTTCCTTGATCCCGCGCATCACCAGAAAATGCACCGCCCACAACAGCACCGAGGCGCAGCCGATGGCGATCGGCGTATTGCCCTGGCCGAACACCGGGAAGAAATACCCGAGGGTGCTGAACAGCAACACGAAATAACCGACGTTGCCCAGCCACGCGCTGATCCAGTAACCCCAGGCTGAGGAAAAGCCCATGTAGTCGCCGAATCCGGCCTTGGCATAGGCGTAGACCCCGGAGTCCAGCTCGGGCTTGCGGTTGGCCAGGGTCTGGAACACGAACGCCAGGGTCAACATGCCGATGGCGGTGATCCCCCAGCCGATCAGGATCGCCCCGGCATCGGCGCGGGCGGCCATGTTCTGTGGCAGGGAAAAAATCCCCCCGCCAATCATCGAACCCACCACCAGGGCGATCAACGCACCCAGTCGCAGCTTTTGCGTCGGTTGCGACATTCCAGTCTCCCTTAATTCATTTGTAACAACTATTAACTAAACGGCTAATGCCAGATGTCGTTTATCAGGTAATGCCGACTAACACCCGTTTATATATAGCGACTGACGCTAACGCCTAGCACGCTAAGACAGTTTTGTGCGCGAATCCTAATAAATCAATTCTGTACTGAAAACAGATACTGAAAATTTGCCAAAAGCTGAAAAACAACTAGCGTGATAATTCGAAAGTAATAAGACCAATTCCCAACCACAACAGGCAAAGGCCTCTAGGACGGGCATTCCAGACGATAGCGTTATGCCTTCAGTTGTTTCATAAGTCATTCATTAACAATGGAATGTGGCCATGAACTGATCCAAGTCAGCTGTTTGAACAGACAACAGCATTACGCTGTGAACTCTTCTCTCCTGCAATGGAGTCATGCAATGTCTGAAGCTCCCGGAAAACTACGACTAGGTGCACTGGTTGCCTTGGTAGTCGGCTCAATGATCGGTGGCGGGATATTCTCTTTGCCACAAAACATGGCCGCCAGCGCCGACGTCGGCGCGGTGCTGATCGGTTGGGCCATCACCGCTGTCGGCATGCTCACCCTCGCTTTTGTCTTTCAGACCCTCGCCAATCGCAAGCCTGACCTGGACGGCGGTGTCTACGCCTACGCCAAGGCCGGTTTTGGCGACTACATGGGTTTCTCGTCCGCCTGGGGCTACTGGATCAGTGCCTGGCTGGGCAACGTCGGCTACTTTGTTCTGTTGTTCAGCACCCTCGGGTATTTCTTTCCGGTTTTCGGCGAAGGCAACACGGTGGCCGCCGTCATCGGCGCCTCGGTGCTGCTGTGGGCCGTGCACTTTCTGGTGCTGCGCGGGATCAAGGAAGCGGCGTTCATCAACCTCGTGACCACCGTCGCCAAGGTCGTGCCGCTGCTGCTGTTCGTGCTGATCGCGATCTTCGCTTTCAAACTGGACATCTTCACCGCCGACATCTGGGGTGTGAAAAACCCGGATCTGGGCAGCGTGATGAACCAGGTGCGCAACATGATGCTGGTCACCGTGTGGGTGTTCATCGGCATCGAGGGCGCGAGCATCTTCTCGGCACGGGCGGAAAAACGCTCGGACGTGGGTAAAGCCACCGTCATCGGTTTCATCACCGTGCTGCTGTTCCTGGTGCTGGTCAACGTGCTGTCGCTGGGCATCATGACTCAGCCGGAACTGGCCAAACTGCAGAACCCGTCGATGGCCGCCGTGCTGGAACACGTGGTCGGTCACTGGGGCGCGGTGCTGATCAGCGTCGGGCTGATCATCTCGCTGCTGGGGGCGCTGCTGTCGTGGGTGCTGTTGTGCGCGGAGATCATGTTCGCCGCCGCCAAAGACCACACCATGCCGGAGTTCCTGCGCCGCGAGAACGCCAACCACGTACCGGTCAACGCCCTGTGGCTGACCAACGCGATGGTCCAGCTGTTCCTGATCATCACCCTGTTCTCGGCCAGCACTTACCTGTCGCTGATCTACCTCGCCACCTCGATGATTCTGGTGCCGTACCTGTGGTCGGCCGCCTATGCCCTGCTGCTGGCAGTGCGCGGTGAAACCTACGAGGGTTTTGCCGCCGAGCGTCGCAAGGACCTGATTATCGGCGGCATCGCGCTGATCTACGCGGTGTGGCTGCTGTATGCCGGCGGGGTCAAGTATCTGCTGCTCTCGGCCCTGCTCTACGCACCCGGCGCGATCCTGTTCGCCAAGGCCAAGCTGGAACTCAAACAACCGATTTTCACTAACGTCGAGAAGCTGATTTTCGCCGCAGTGATCGTGGGTGCCCTGGTGGCAGCCTACGGCCTCTACGACGGCTTCCTGACCTTGTAACCCTTGATTTGTAATCTGGAGGATCACTGCAATGACCACGGAAAAAGTTAAGTACGGCGTCCATTCCGAAGCCGGCAAACTGCGCAAAGTCATGGTTTGCTCCCCAGGTCTGGCCCATCAGCGCCTGACCCCCAACAACTGCGATGAACTGCTGTTCGACGACGTGCTCTGGGTGGCCCAGGCCAAGCGTGACCACTTCGACTTCGTGACCAAGATGCGTGAACGCGGGATTGAAGTGCTGGAAATGCACAACCTGCTGACCGACATCGTCGCCATCCCCGAAGCGCTGGACTGGATCCTCGAGCGCAAGGTCACCGCCGACTCGGTGGGCCTGGGCCTGATCAGCGAAGTGAAATCCTGGCTGAAGAGCCTGGAGCCGCGGCACATCGCCGAATACCTGATCGGCGGCGTGTCGGCCGATGATCTGCCGGACAGCTTCGGTGGCAAGACCATCCAGATGTTCCGCGACTTTCTCGGCCACTCCAGCTTCATCCTGCCGCCGCTGCCCAACACCCAGTTCACCCGCGACACCACGTGCTGGATCTACGGTGGCGTGACGCTGAACCCGATGTACTGGCCGGCGCGACGTCAGGAAACCCTGCTGACCACCGCCATCTACAAATTTCATCCACAGTTCACCAACGCCGATTTCGAGATCTGGTACGGCGACCCGGACAAGGATCACGGCAGCTCGACCCTCGAGGGCGGCGACGTGATGCCAATCGGCAACGGCGTGGTGTTGATCGGCATGGGCGAACGCTCGTCGCGGCAGGCCATCGGCCAACTGGCGCTGAACCTGTTCAAGAACAAGGCCGTGGAAAAAGTCATCGTCGCCGGCCTGCCGAAGTCTCGCGCCGCGATGCACCTGGACACCGTGTTCAGCTTCTGCGACCGCGATCTGGTGACGATTTTTCCGGAAGTGGTCAACCAGATCGTCGCCTTCACCCTGCGCCCTGACGAAAGCAAACAGGGCGGCATCGACATCCGCCGCGAAGAAGGCAGCTTCCTCGACACCGTGGCCAAAGCCCTCAACCTGCCGAAGCTGCGCGTGGTGGAAACCGGCGGCAACAGCTTCGCCGCCGAACGCGAGCAATGGGACGACGGCAACAACGTGGTGGCGGTGGAACCGGGCGTGGTCATCGGCTACGACCGCAACACCTACACCAACACCCTACTGCGCAAGGCGGGCGTGGAGGTCATCACCATCAGCGCTGGCGAACTCGGTCGTGGCCGTGGCGGCGGCCACTGCATGACCTGCCCGATCATCCGCGATCCAATCGATTACTAAACCTCTGAGCCTTGGCCGCGACTTACAAAGCGCGGCCAGGGGGATAACCGACACCGAAGGAGATCCATCATGGCTTTTAACATCCACAACCGTAACCTGCTTAGCCTGGAACACCACACCCCACGTGAGCTGCGTTACCTGCTCGACCTGTCCCGCGACCTGAAACGCGCCAAGTACACCGGCACCGAGCAGCAACACCTCAAGGGCAACAACATCGCCCTGATCTTCGAAAAAACCTCGACCCGCACCCGTTGCGCGTTCGAAGTGGCGGCCTACGACCAAGGCGCCAACGTCACCTACATCGACCCGAACTCGTCGCAGATCGGCCACAAGGAAAGCATGAAGGACACAGCTCGCGTGCTGGGTCGCATGTACGACGCCATCGAGTACCGTGGCTTCAAACAGGAAATCGTCGAAGAGCTGGCGAAGTTCGCCGGGGTCCCGGTGTTCAACGGCCTGACCGACGAATATCACCCAACACAAATGATCGCCGACGTGCTGACCATGCGTGAACACGCCGACAAACCGATCCACGAAATCAGCTACGCCTACCTCGGCGATGCGCGCAACAACATGGGCAACTCGCTGCTGCTGGTCGGCGCCAAGCTCGGCATGGACGTGCGCATCTGCGCGCCGAAAGCTCTTTGGCCGCACGACGATCTGGTCGATCGCTGCAAGAAATACGCGGAAGAATCCGGCGCACGCATCACTCTGACCGAAGATCCGAAAGCCGCGGTCAAAGGCGTCGACTTCATTCACACCGACGTCTGGGTATCGATGGGCGAACCGGTGGAAGCGTGGGCCGAGCGTATCCAGCAACTGCTGCCGTATCAGGTCAACAAAGAGCTGATGAAAGCCACCGGCAATCCGCGCACCAAGTTCATGCACTGCCTGCCGGCGTTCCACAACAGCGATACCAAGGTCGGCAAACAGATCGCCGAACAGTATCCGCACCTGGCCAACGGCATCGAAGTGACTGACGACGTGTTCGAGTCGCCCGCCTGCATCGCCTTCGAGCAAGCGGAAAACCGCATGCACACGATCAAGGCGATCCTGGTCTCGACCCTGGCTGATCTGTAAACCAATACAGCTCCCACTGACACGACACGGTCACTGTGGGAGCTGGCTTGCCAGCGATTGCGGTGTGTCAGACAGCGACAATGTTGCCTGATTCACCGCCATCGCGGGCAAGCCCGGCTCCCACAGGGACCGCATTCGTCCTGCGAGCTTTCACTGTTTTCCAGAAGGACATGCACCATGCGTATCGTCGTAGCTCTGGGCGGTAACGCCCTGCTCCGTCGTGGCGAGCCGATGACCGCTGACAACCAGCGCGCCAACATCCGCATCGCCACCGAGCAAATCGCCAAGATCCATCCCGGCAACCAACTGGTCATCGCCCACGGCAATGGCCCGCAAGTCGGTCTGCTGTCGCTGCAAGCGGCGGCCTACACCTCCGTCACCCCTTACCCGCTGGACGTGCTCGGTGCCGAAACCGAAGGCATGATCGGCTACATCATCGAACAGGAACTGGGCAACCTGCTGGACTTCGAAGTGCCGTTCGCCACCCTGCTGACCCAGGTTGAAGTCGACGCCAAGGACCCGGCCTTCCAGAACCCGACCAAACCGATCGGCCCGGTCTACGACAAGGCCGAAGCGGAAAAACTCGCTGCCGAAAAAGGCTGGGCGATTGCCGCCGACGGTGACAAATTCCGTCGCGTGGTCGCCAGTCCCCGGCCGAAACGCATCTTCGAAATCCGCCCGATCAAGTGGCTGTTGGACAAGGGCAGCATCGTCATTTGTGCCGGTGGCGGCGGCATTCCGACCATGTACGACGAAAACCGTAACCTCAAGGGCATCGAGGCGGTGATCGACAAGGATCTGTGCTCGTCGCTGCTCGCCGAGCAACTGGAAGCCGACTTGCTGGTAATCGCCACCGACGTCAACGCGGCGTTCATCGACTACGGCAAGCCGTCGCAGAAAGCCATCGCCGAGGCGCATCCGGATGAACTGGAACGCCTCGGTTTCGCCGCCGGTTCCATGGGGCCGAAGGTGCAGGCAGCCTGCGAATTTGCGCGCCATACTGGCAAGGTCGCGGTGATCGGTTCGCTCGCGGACATCGAAGCGATCGTCCAGGGCACTGCCGGTACTCGCGTCAGCACGGCGAAACCGGGCATCAGCTATCGATAATTAGAAACTCCGGGGGCAGGCCCAGGGTCTGCCCTTCTCCCATGCCTTGAGAAGGAGAAACCCATGGCCATATTCAACCCCGGTCATTTGCACATCGAGCGACATGCGTTGACGCCAGATGACGTCAGTTACGACCTGTGCCTCGATTATGAAGTGTTCACCGATCCGCAAAAAGGCAAAGGGATACAGTTCACCCTGCACGGCAACATGCAGGGCAAGGACATGAAGGAAGCGTTTTTCCTGCCCAAGGAAGAGGCTTACAACTTCGCCCGCGACGTGACACGGATTGCCGAAAAGTACGGGATTCCAAAGGCTCACAGCCAGATCGGCTCGGTGCACAAGCATTACGATCTGATGTTTGAGGACATTCGGCAGAAGTTGAATATGCAATCCGGAGATCCGGTTAATCCCGAGCATTTCGAGTAACCCCAAAAGCCCCCTCACCCTGACCCTCTCCCGGAGGGAGAGGGGACTGACCGAGTTGCTCGCTCAAGGTACACCGACCTGAAATAGCGAGCCGAACTCAAGTTTCGAAAAGCCCCCAATCTGCTCCCTTTCCCCCTCGCCCCTCTGGGGAGAGGGCTGGGGTGAGGGGTAGATCTCCAGCACGACAACAATCTCAAGATTTCACCCCAGTCCCCCATCAAGGCATACTTGCCCCCTCCGCATCGCAGAACACTGAACCGCCCCATGCGTATCCACGTCAGCTTCATCGACCGCGTCGGCATCACCCAGGAAGTCCTGGCGATCCTCGGTGGGCGCAATCTCAATCTGGATGCGGTGGAGATGATTCCGCCCAACGTCTACATCGATGCACCAACCTTGAGCCCGCAAGTGCTCGAAGAGCTGAAAGATGCGCTGTTCCGCGTGCGCGGCGTGGAGGCCGTGGTGGTGGTCGACATCCTCCCCGGCCAGCGTCGGCACCTGCAGCTCGACGCGTTGCTCGCGGCGATGACCGATCCAGTGCTGGCACTGGATAGCGCCGGCAAAGTCCTGCTGGCCAACCCGGCACTGATCGCCCTGTACGGACGTGAACCGGCAGGTGAAAGTGTCTCGGAGCTGTTCAACGATCCCGGCCTGCTGGAAACCCTGCTCGAACAAGGCTTCCGCCTGCCGCTGCGCGAGATCACCGTCAACGGCCAGACCCTGTTGCTCGACGCCACACCGATCACCGACGCTGGTGCGCTGCTGACCCTGTATCAGCCAAACCGCATCGGCGAACAGCTCTCGGCGCTGCACCACGACCACGCCGAGGGTTTCGATGCGCTGCTCGGCGAATCTCCGGCGATTCGCACCCTGAAGGCTCGCGCGCAACGGGTCGCAGCCCTCGATGCGCCGCTGCTGATTCAAGGCGAAACCGGCACCGGCAAAGAACTGGTGGCCCGCGCCTGTCACGCGATCAGTGCGCGACACAGTGCGCCGTTTCTCGCGCTGAACTGCGCGGCGCTGCCGGAAAACCTCGCCGAGAGCGAGCTGTTCGGTTACGCCCCCGGCGCCTTCACCGGCGCCGCTCGCGGGGGCAAACCGGGGCTGATGGAACTGGCGAACCAAGGCACGGTTTTTCTCGACGAGATTGGCGAGATGTCGCCGTACTTGCAGGCCAAACTGCTGCGCTTTCTGAATGACGGCAGCTTCCGCCGGGTGGGCGGTGATCGCGAGGTGAAGGTCAACGTGCGGATCCTCAGCGCGACCCACCGCGACCTGGAAAAAATGGTCAGCGAGGGACTGTTTCGCGAAGACCTGTTCTACCGCCTCAACGTGCTCAACGTCGAAGTGCCGCCGCTGCGTGAGCGAGGTCAGGACATTCTGTTGCTGGCGCGTTACTTCATGCAGCAGGCCTGCGCGCAGATCCAGCGCCCGGTCTGCCGCCTCGCCCCCGGCACCTATCCTGCGCTGCTCGGTAACCGCTGGCCGGGCAACGTGCGCCAGTTGCAGAACGTGATCTTCCGCGCGGCGGCGATTTGCGAAAGCAGCCTGGTCGACATTGGTGACCTCGACATCGCCGGCACCTCCGTGGCGCGTCAGGCCGATAGCGACGTCGACAGCCTCGAACAAGCCGTCGAGTCCTTCGAAAAATCGCTGCTGGAAAAACTCTACGTCAGCTACCCCTCGACCCGCCAACTGGCCAGCCGCCTGCAAACCTCGCACACGGCAATCGCCCATCGCCTGCGCAAATACGGCATCCCCAACAAACCCTGAACCACCACAAAATCCCTGTAGGAGCTACCGCAGGCTGCGATCTTTTGATCTTGATCTTGATGTTGATCTTGATCTTGAAAAACAGAATCAAGAGATCGCAGCCTTCGGCAGCTCCTACAGTGAGGGTTTCCAGTTCAGGATTTGTATTTTCTGCTTGAAAGCGACCTCCATCTGTACTGAAAGCGCTACAGCGGAACGATATCGCTACACTCTCCTCCAATCACCGCTGTGCAAGGCTTTGATCCGCTTCAGCTTTTCTCCTCGTCCCGAGCTGTAGCGATTTCGCTACAGACGCCTCATTCCCACCACAACCAGAAACACATAACCATTTGATTTATATAGATAAATACAATCTGGCCGCGTTCTTGCTAAGTAACCGCTCATAAAATCAGGGCTTTCTAGCCCAAGCCTTCCATCGCGTCCACCAGACGAGTCTGGCCCCCTTAGGAGTTTCCATGAGCGAGTTGCGTTTTACTGAAGATCACGAATGGCTGCGCACCGAAGCTGACGGCAGCGTTACTGTCGGCATCACCGCTTTCGCGCAGAACGCTTTGGGCGACGTGGTGTTCGTGCAACTGCCTGAGCTGCAGGCTTACGAAAAAGGCGCTGAAGCCGCCACCGTGGAATCGGTCAAAGCCGCCAGCGGCGTGTACATGCCGCTCGATGGCGACGTACTGGAAGTCAACCCGGCGCTGCAAGACGCACCGGAACTGGTCAACGAAGATCCGCTGGGCGAAGGCTGGTTCTTCCGTTTCCAGCCAAGTGACGCCGCCGCTGTCGGCAAACTGCTTGATCAGGACGCCTATGACCGTCTGATCAAAGCCCAAGCCGAAGCCTGAGGAGTAGCGACATGACCCAAGTAAACCTCGGCACTGCCAACGAATTCATTGCCCGTCACATTGGCCCCCGCGCCGGTGACGAGCAGGCCATGCTCAACAGCCTCGGTTTCGACTCGCTCGAAGCGCTGAGCGCCAGCGTGATCCCGGAAAGCATCAAAGGCACCAGCGTGCTCGGCCTGGACGACGGTCTGAGCGAAGCCGATGCGCTGGCGATGATCAAATCCATCGCCGGCAAAAACCAACTGTTCAAGACCTACATCGGCCAGGGCTACTACAACTGCCACACGCCGTCGCCAATCCTGCGCAACCTGCTGGAAAACCCGGCCTGGTACACCGCTTACACCCCGTACCAGCCGGAAATTTCCCAGGGCCGTCTCGAAGCGCTGCTGAACTTCCAGACTCTGATCAGCGACCTCACCGGCCTGCCGATCGCCAACGCTTCCCTGCTCGACGAAGCCACCGCCGCTGCCGAAGCCATGACCTTCTGCAAACGCCTGAGCAAGAACAAGGGCAGCCACCAGTTCTTCGCCTCGATCCACAGCCACCCGCAAACCCTCGACGTGCTGCGCACCCGTGCCGAGCCGCTGGGTATCGAAGTGGTGGTCGGCGATGAGCGTGAGCTGAGCGACGTCACGCCGTTTTTCGGCGCGCTGCTGCAGTACCCGGCGAGCAACGGTGATGTTCTCGACTACCGCGAACTGACCGAGCGCTTCCACGCTGCCAACGCACTGGTGGCCGTGGCCGCCGATCTGCTGGCCCTGACCCTGCTGACCGCTCCGGGCGAGTTTGGCGCGGACGTCGCCATCGGTTCGGCGCAACGCTTCGGTGTGCCGCTGGGCTTCGGTGGCCCGCACGCGGCTTACTTCTCCACCAAGGATGCGTTCAAGCGCGACATGCCGGGCCGTCTGGTCGGTGTGTCGGTTGACCGCTTCGGCAAACCGGCCCTGCGTCTGGCGATGCAGACCCGCGAACAACACATCCGCCGTGAGAAGGCCACCTCGAACATCTGCACCGCGCAAGTGTTGCTGGCCAACATCGCCAGCATGTACGCCGTGTACCACGGCCCGAAAGGCCTGACCCAGATCGCCAACCGCGTGCATCACCTGACCGCGATTCTCGCCAAGGGCCTGAGCGCAATGGGCGCGAAAGTCGAGCAGACGCATTTCTTCGACACCCTGACCGTCGCCACTGGCGCACAGACTGCCGCGCTGCACGACAAGGCGCACGCTGCACAGATCAACCTGCGCGTAATCGACACTCAGCGTCTGGGTCTGTCGGTGGACGAAACCACCACTCAGGCTGACATCGAAACCCTCTGGGGCCTGTTCGCCGACGGCAAAACCCTGCCGGACTTCGCTGCGCTGGCCGCTTCGGTACAAAGCACCATTCCAGCATCGCTGGTACGTCAGTCACCGATTCTCAGCCACCCGGTGTTCAACCGCTATCACTCGGAAACCGAGCTGATGCGCTACCTGCGCAAACTGGCGGACAAGGACCTGGCACTGGATCGCACCATGATCCCGCTGGGCTCGTGCACCATGAAACTCAACGCCGCCAGCGAAATGATCCCGGTGACCTGGGCCGAATTCGGCGCCCTGCACCCGTTCGCTCCGGCCGCACAAAGCGCCGGCTACCAGCAACTGACCGATGAACTGGAAGCGATGCTCTGCGCCGCCACCGGTTACGACGCGATCTCGCTGCAACCGAACGCCGGTTCGCAAGGTGAATACGCAGGTCTCTTGGCGATTCGCGCCTACCACCAGAGCCGTGGCGACGAGCGCCGCGACATCTGCCTGATCCCGTCGTCCGCCCACGGCACTAACCCGGCCACCGCCAACATGGCCGGCATGCGCGTGGTGGTGACCGCGTGCGATGCTCGCGGTAACGTCGATATCGAAGACCTGCGCGCCAAAGCCATCGAGCACCGCGAACACCTCGCGGCGCTGATGATCACCTACCCGTCGACCCACGGCGTGTTCGAGGAAGGTATCCGCGAAATCTGCGGCATCATTCACGACAACGGCGGCCAGGTGTACATCGACGGCGCCAACATGAACGCGATGGTCGGCCTCTGCGCGCCGGGCAAGTTCGGCGGCGATGTCAGCCACCTGAACCTGCACAAGACCTTCTGCATTCCTCACGGCGGTGGCGGCCCGGGCGTTGGCCCGATCGGCGTCAAGTCGCACCTGACCCCGTTCCTGCCGGGTCACGGTCAGATGCAACGCAAGGAAGGTGCGGTCTGCGCAGCACCGTTCGGCAGCGCGAGCATTCTGCCGATCACCTGGATGTACATTCGCATGATGGGTGGCGCGGGTCTCAAGCGTGCTTCGCAACTGGCGATCCTCAACGCCAACTACATTTCCCGCCGCCTCGAAGAGCACTACCCGGTGCTGTACACCGGCAGCAACGGGCTGGTGGCGCACGAATGCATTCTCGATCTGCGTCCACTGAAAGACAGCAGCGGCATCAGCGTCGATGACGTCGCCAAGCGCCTGATCGACTTCGGCTTCCACGCCCCGACCATGTCGTTCCCGGTCGCCGGCACGCTGATGATCGAACCGACCGAAAGCGAATCCAGGGAAGAACTGGACCGCTTCTGCGACGCCATGATCCGCATCCGCGAAGAAATCCGCGCAGTGGAAAACGGTACGCTGGACAAGGACGACAACCCGCTGAAAAACGCCCCGCACACTGCTGCGGAACTGGTCGGCGAGTGGACCCACCCGTACAGCCGCGAGCAGGCGGTGTATCCGGTGGCGTCGTTGATCGAAGGCAAATACTGGCCGCCGGTCGGTCGCGTCGACAACGTGTTCGGCGACCGCAACCTGGTCTGCGCCTGCCCGTCGATCGAAAGCTACGCTTAACCGGATGCGGGATCAGTTATCGCTGATCCCGCAAACACCGCAGATCCCCTGTAGGAGTGAGCCTGCTCGCGATAACGGTGTATCAGTCGACATTACTGTTATCTGACACACCGCTATCGCGAGCAGGCTCACTCCTACAAGGGAATGCGGTCAGCCGCAAAAATCCGCCAATTCCTATAACAAGAAACCGGAGAACCACTCATGTCGTTAAGCGTGTTCGACCTGTTCAAGATTGGCATCGGCCCTTCCAGCTCCCATACCGTCGGCCCGATGCGGGCCGCTGCGCGCTTCGCCGAAGGCTTGCGCCGTGAAAACCTGTTGACGGCCACCGCCAGCGTGCGCGTCGAACTCTACGGTTCCCTCGGCGCCACCGGTAAAGGTCACGGCAGCGATAAAGCCGTGCTGCTCGGCCTTGAAGGTGAACACCCGGACACCGTCGACACCGAAACCGTCGCCGCGCGCCTGCAAGAGATTCGCGGCAATGGCCGGCTGAATCTGCTCGGTGAACAAAGCATTGCCTTCAACGAAAAAGAACACCTGGCGATGATCCGCAAGCCGCTGGCCTTTCACCCCAACGGCATGATCTTCCGCGCGTTCGATGCGGCGGGTATTCAGATCCGCAGCCGCGAGTACTACTCGGTCGGCGGTGGTTTCGTCGTTGATGAAGATGCGGCCGGAGCCGACCGCATCGTCGAGGACGCCACCCCGCTGACCTTCCCGTTCAAAAGTGCCAAGGACTTGCTCGGCCATTGCGCCACCTACGGTCTGTCGATCAGCCAGGTGATGCTGACCAACGAAAATGCCTGGCGCCCGGAGGCGGAAACCCGCGCCGGCCTGCTGAAAATCTGGCAAGTGATGCAGGACTGCGTCGCCGCTGGCTGTCGCAACGAAGGCATTCTGCCGGGCGGATTGAAGGTCAAACGCCGGGCGGCGGCGCTGCATCGGCAACTGTGCAAGAACCCGGAATCGGCGCTGCGCGATCCGCTGTCGGTGTTGGACTGGGTCAACCTCTACGCCCTCGCCGTCAACGAAGAAAATGCCAACGGCGGCCGCGTGGTCACCGCGCCGACCAACGGCGCGGCCGGGATTATCCCGGCAGTGCTGCATTACTACATGCGTTTTATCCCCGGTGCGAATGACGACGGCGTGGTGCGTTTTCTGCTGACCGCCGCCGCGATCGGCATTCTGTACAAGGAAAACGCCTCGATCTCCGGCGCTGAAGTCGGCTGTCAGGGCGAAGTCGGCGTGGCGTGCTCGATGGCTGCCGGTGCCTTGTGTGAAGTCCTTGGCGGCAGCGTGCAGCAAGTCGAGAACGCGGCGGAAATCGGCATGGAACACAACCTCGGCCTGACCTGCGACCCGATTGGCGGCCTGGTGCAGGTGCCGTGCATCGAGCGCAACGCCATGGGCTCGGTGAAAGCGATCAACGCGGTGCGCATGGCCATGCGCGGCGACGGGCAACACTTCGTCTCCCTCGACAAAGTCATCCGCACCATGCGCCAGACCGGCGCCGACATGAAAAGCAAATACAAAGAGACCGCCCGCGGCGGTCTGGCGGTCAACATTATCGAATGCTGATTTATGTCCTCTCCCTGTGGTAGAGGACCGCGCTTAGCCCCCTCTCCCTCCGGGAGAGAGCTGGGGTGAGGGGCTTTTGACCTTGATCTAAATCTAGCCCCATGCCCCCCAAACTCAAACTTTCAAGGAGCCACGCATGTCCACCGAACAACTGTCGAAAACCCCGCTGCACGCTCTGCATATCGAACTCGGCGCCCGCATGGTGCCGTTCGCCGGCTACGACATGCCGGTGCAATACCCGCTGGGCGTGATGAAGGAACACCAGCACACCCGTGAGCAGGCCGGGCTGTTCGACGTCTCGCACATGGGCCAGATTCGCCTGACCGGCGCCAATGCCGCCAAGGCCCTGGAAACCCTGGTGCCGGTGGACATCATCGACCTGCCGGTGGGCATGCAGCGCTACGCGATGTTCACCAATGACCACGGCGGTATCCTCGACGACCTGATGGTCGCCAACCTCGGTAACGACGAGCTGTTTCTGGTGGTCAATGCCGCGTGCAAGGATCAGGACCTGGCGCATCTGCAAAAGCACATCGGCGATCAGTGCACCATTACGGAGCTGTTCGAAGCCCGCGCACTGCTGGCGTTGCAGGGTCCGGCTGCGGTTACCGTGCTGGCGCGTCTTGCGCCAGAGGTGGCGAAGATGACATTCATGCAGTTCAACCGCGTGCAACTGCTGGGCGTGGATTGCTTCGTCAGCCGCTCGGGCTACACCGGTGAAGACGGCTTCGAAATCTCGGTGCCCGCCGCCGACGCAGAAAAACTTGCCCGCGCGCTGCTGGCCGAACCGGAAGTTCAGGCCATCGGCCTCGGCGCCCGCGACTCGCTGCGCCTGGAAGCCGGCCTGTGCCTGTATGGCCACGACATGAACACCGAGACCACGCCGATCGAAGCCAGCCTGTTGTGGGCGATCTCCAAGCCACGCCGCGCCGACGGCGCGCGGGCCGGTGGCTTCCCTGGGGCAGAGACAGTTTTCGCTCAGCAGCAGAACGGCGTCGCGCGCAAACGCGTCGGCCTGCTGCCGCAGGAGCGTACACCGGTGCGTGAGGGCGCTGAAATCGTCAACGAAGCCGGCGAAATCATCGGCAGCGTGTGCAGCGGTGGCTTTGGTCCGACCCTGGGCGGGCCGTTGGCCATGGGTTACCTCGACAGCGCTTATGTCACCCTGGATACGCCAGTCTGGGCCATCGTTCGTGGGAAAAAGGTGCAAATGCTTGTAAGCAAAATGCCATTTGTTCCACAACGCTACTATCGTGGCTGATTGATTGTTTCTATAAGTAACGCGATTGCGTTATGCGTGCACTAATGTGTAACGCAATCGCCACAAAAAAGTGCATTTTCTAACATCTGATTCGATTATGAACTTTGCTTATAACGTTCGAAAACTTTTGAACAAGCTATTCGTCCAAGCCGCACTAGTAGGCTGACTAACTGCCAGCAGGGGCAGGAAAACCGGGGCCTTCGCGGGGCTTGTTTTTTCTCCCGTAGTTGGCGTAGAGTTTGTCCACTGTGTTTGCATGGGTCAGCTTGGAATCGTGACCTGGGCAGTAGCCTACAAGTTAGCTACATCCCGCTCGACGTCTTCTTACTCTCCTGCAACCAGCCCCAGTACTCTTTCATGAGAAAGAGACTGTCATCAATTTATGCGTCAAAGGAAATAAGAAATGTCGACACGTCAGAGCGGTACCGTCAAGTGGTTTAACGACGAGAAAGGTTTTGGTTTTATCACTCCAGAAAGCGGTCCGGATCTGTTCGTGCATTTCCGCGCTATTCAGGGCAACGGCTTCAAGAGCCTGAAAGAAGGCCAGAAAGTGACCTTCGTTGCTGTGCAAGGCCAGAAAGGCATGCAGGCTGATGAAGTACAAGCAGAAGGCTAATCTTCTGTAACGAAAAAGCCCCTGATATTGATATCAGGGGCTTTTTTGTGCGCGCGAATCCGTAAAATGGCGCTTCATTTTGCGTCCAGAGGCTGCCATGTCGAAAAACCTGCTCACTCCCCAGGGCGACTTTCCTGCCGTTGGCCTCGGCCGGCGCCTGGCCGCGATATTCTATGACTTTCTACTATGCACCGCCCTGCTGATCGTCACCGGATTCGTCTACAAGTTGATCCAGGCAGCAATCATCGGTGAAGAGCGCCTGCGCGTGCTGACTGACGCCGGAAAAATGGACGGCGATCCGCTGTATTCCACAGTGTTGCTGCTGGTGCTGTTCGCGTTCTTCGCCAAGTTCTGGACCCACGGCGGGCAGACACTGGGCATGCAGGTGTGGGGCATCCGCGTACAGAACGCCGATGGCAGCGCGATCAGCCTGTGGCAGGCGCTGCTGCGCTTTATGGTGTCGATCGCTTCATGGCTGTGCGCAGGGCTCGGATTCCTCTGGTCGCTGTACGACAAGCAGAAACGCACCTGGCACGACATCTATTCCGATACCCGCGTGGTGCGAGTTCCGAAGAAGGTCAAATAGTTTCCAGAAGCCAGATACCACTGTGGGAGCGAGCTTGCTCGCGAAGGCGTCGTGTCAGTCAATCTAAATGATGACTGATACACCGCTTTCGCGAGCAAGCTCGCTCCCACAGGTCTTTTTTTTGCCTTTGGAACTTAGGCGTTACCCGCCAGCTTCATCCGCGCCGCCTGAGTGAAATCCAGCATACGCTTCAACGGGCGGATCGCCTGCGGAATCAACGCCGGATCGACAAAGATCTCGTTCGTCCCCTCCTTCAGACTCTTGAGCGTGCGCTCAAGGGTGTTCATCGCCATCCACGGGCAATGTGCGCAACTGCGGCACGCGGCGCCGTTACCGGCGGTTGGCGCCTCGATGAAGACCTTGTCCGGGCACAGCTGCTGCATCTTGTAGAAGATGCCACGGTCGGTGGCGACGATCAGGGTCTTGTTCGGCAGGCTTTGCGCGGCAGCGATCAACTGACTGGTGGAACCGACGGCATCTGCCAGCTCGATCACCGAAGTCGGTGACTCCGGGTGCACCAGAATCGCGGCGTCCGGGTACAGCGCTTTCATGTCTTCGAGCTGCTTGGATTTGAACTCTTCGTGGACGATGCACGCGCCGTCCCACAGCAGCATGTCAGCGCCGGTCTTACGCTGAATGTAGGTGCCCAAGTGCTTGTCCGGGCCCCAGATGATGGTCTCGCCGTTGTCCATCAGGCTTTCGACGATCTCCAGCGCGCAGCTCGACGTCACCACCCAGTCAGCCCGGGCTTTGACCGCAGCCGAGGTGTTGGCGTACACCACCACCGTGCGCTCCGGGTGCTGATCGCAGAACGCCGAGAACTCGTCCACCGGACAACCCAGGTCCAGCGAGCAGGTCGCGTCCAGGGTCGGCATCAGCACGCGTTTTTCCGGGTTGAGGATCTTCGCGGTCTCGCCCATGAACTTCACGCCGGCGACCACCACAGTCTTGGCCGGGTGAGCGTTGCCGAAGCGCGCCATTTCGAGGGAGTCGGACACACAGCCGCCGGTTTCTTCGGCCAGGGCCTGAATCACCGGATCGCAATAGAAGTGGGCCACCAGCACCGCGTCCTGAGCCTTGAGCTCGGCGGCGATGGCGGAACGGTAGTAGGCCTCTTCCTCGGCAGTCAGCGGTTTGGGCTGTTTGGCATCGAGGTGGGCTTGAACCAGAAGGCGTTCGGAAATCTGCGTCATGTTCGCAAGACCTGCAGGCGCTTTCGCGCGAAAGTCGAGTATACACCCGGCTCCGGACCACTTGAGGGTACCGCCGGGAGAGTGAGTATTATCAGGCACGGACAGCGTTGAAGCTGCGCAAGGCTACAGAATATCCCGTTGATACAAAAGATGATTCTGACCTGTGTCGGCGCAGGCAACAATGAAAGTTCAGGCAGCTGAATCACAGGCAAAAAAAAAATCCGGAAATCTCACGCGCCTGGAGACCTCCGGATTTGCCGAACCGCCAGATACAGCAGATCGCGTAAATACCTGCGATCTTGCCTGCCGGATTTGCCGATCTAGCGCAGCGGGTAGATGGAACCGCCACGTTTCTTTTTCTTACGCTTGAACAGACTCAAGATTTTTCGAATGATGCCCATGCTGTTGCTCCCGATAGAGGCCTAGTTCGGCACTGATGAGTTTTGCCAATTGCTCGTTGCCCAGGTCATTGAAGTGGACGCGATCGACAAAAAGGGTTTCGTTGAAGACCGGCGACTGCCTGAGCATGGAATTCATGTCCAGGCAGCGGATGTCACCGGCCTTCGCCTGAATATGCGCGAAAAAAGGCGCGTGCACTTCCTTGCCCAGTACGCCGCTGAATAGCCGGTAGAAGTTGTTCGGACAGCTGTCGATGGCATGGAATACCGCTTCTTCATCCGCCGTCAGTTGATCCCGGCACCAGTGGGACAGGGGTTGAAGGACGAAGCTCAGGGTAGCGCCACTGCCCGACAGCAGCAGTTGCCATTGCTTCAATGCGTCGGTGATGGAATCAGCCGCGCGCTCCAGACGTTCGTCCAGCGAGATCCCCTCGTCGGTGATGACTTCATCCGCCGGGTTTTCATAGAACAATGCTTTCTTGCAGCGCTGCAGCCAGGACTCGCCCCCCTTGGAACCGAACGAGTTCTTTTTGCGTTGCATGTCCTCATTGAATTTATTCATGTAATGCTGAAATTCGAACGAGTAGTAATAACGCCCATGCTCGCTGGCGAACTCGTCGGGGATACCCTCCAGAGCCAGGGTGTTGATGCCGCTGAACACCACGACATGACCGATATCGCCCAGACGCTTCTGATGCATGAGGAACATCAATAATTCCTGGGTAGAGTTGTAGCCCCGGCCGGCAAAATTCAGCCACACCTCGCCAGTCAACTCGCTTAGCCTGGAAGCCACGGTAAACGCATCGCGCGTAGCGCCCACACCCAGTGCGGTCGAACCGCCCACCAGCAAGTTGACCTTGCCATTGGCCGGAAGCTCAGTGACCGAAAACCGCTGGCCTTGATATTCGCTGTAACGAAATCCGAATGCGTCGGTATTGATCGTCGGCGAACGAAAGTTCTTTTCATGGAAGTACATGGTATAGGGCACCCAGCGCGCGCCGATGTGCATGAAGCTATCGTAATCACGTATTTGCGGGGTCCACCTGTAGACCTCCTGCACCGCCTGGTGGTGATTCAGTTCGGGTTTGTCAGTCAAGGGCATAGTGCGTTCTCCAGTCGGTCTCTTCATTCCATTGAGGCTGGTCGGACTTGGTCAGCAGAAACTGACCGATCACCAGACAATCCATTTCCGTGCGCATGAAGCAGCGGTAGGCGTCTTCCGGACTTTCAACGATCGGCTCCCCCCGAACGTTGAACGAGGTATTGATCAGTACCGGGCAGTCCGTCCGCTCGGCAAATGAGCTGAGTAACTGTCGAAACCGCGGATTGTGTCTGCCATCCACGGTCTGCACTCGAGCGGAGAAGTCCACGTGAGTCACTGCCGGTATTTGCGAGCGCTTGAGCTTGAGCTTCTCGATACCGATATAGCCGACGTCATTCACGTTTGGCTCTCGCTTGTCAGGCTGTACCGGCGCGACGATCAACATGTAGGGCGACGGTTGATCCAGATCGAACCATTCGTGCGCCTTTTCGGCCAGAACCACTGGGGCAAACGGGCGAAACGACTCACGGTTCTTGATTTTCAGGTTCATGACGCTCTGCATGTGCTCTGAGCGAGGGTTCCCCAGAATCGATCGCGAGCCGAGAGAGCGTGGGCCAAATTCCATGCGCCCCTGAAACCATCCGATGACTTTGTCTTCGGCCAACCGCGCGGCCGTCGCCTCGATCAAGGCCAACGGATCGAGCTTTTGATAGTTGGCTTTCAGCTCACACAGGTACTGTTCGATCTGGTCATCACTGTAAGCATTGCCAAGATAGGCACCTTGCATGCTGTCCTCGGTGCCGTCCGCCTGACGTTGCATCCCGGTCTTTTCAAAATGGCATTGCAACGCGGCGCCAAGTGAGCCCCCGGAATCCCCCGAGGCTGGCTGGATGAACAAACTTTTGAATAACCCGGATCTGGCCAGTTTGCCGTTGGCCACACAGTTCAGGGCCACACCACCGGAAAGGCACAAATGCTCGGCGTTGGTCATTGCCTTGACCTTGCGGGCCAGTCCGAGCATGACCTGTTCGGTGACCACCTGGATGGAGGCCGCCAAATCCATTTCCCGTTGAGTGATGAGAGCCTCGGGTTCGCGCGGCGGGCCAGCGAACAAGGTCTCAAAGGCATCGCTGATCATCCGTTCGCCCACCTCATAATCGAAGTACTGGCGATTCAGCGTGAAAATGCCGTCGTCTTCGATCCGGATAAGATGCTCCAGAATGGTCTCGACATATTTCGGCTCACCGTAGGGCGCCAGCCCCATGAGCTTGTATTCCCCGGAGTCAACCTTGAACCCGCAGTAATAGGTGAATGCCGAATACAACAAGCCAAGAGAATGAGGGAAACGAACCTCGAACAGCGGTTCGAGACGATTACCGGTGCCATGCCAGGCGGTAGTGGTCGACCACTCCCCTACACCGTCGACACACAACACAGCGGCATCCTGGAACGGTGACGGATAGAACGCCGAAGCCGCGTGACTCAAATGATGCTGACACAGATACAACGGGGGCATTGCCACGCCGGGAAATAGCGTCTGCAGTTCGCGAGCTATGATGCCCTTGACGTCCTTTCGCGCGACGAAGCGGGTGTAGTTTTGCGCGAACGCCAGAGCGCCTCGCGGGAAATTGCTCTTGTAGGTGTTGCAGATTCGCTCGAACTTGATGCTCGGGTCTTCGTAATAGGCCAGCCAGCTGATATCCGCCAGCGTGATACCTGCCTGATCCAGGCAGGCGAGCAAGGCTTTGGCCGGGAAGCGCTTGTCCTGTTTGACCCGTGAAAAACGCTCTTCCTGCAATGCGCAGACGATTTTTCCGTCCTTCAGCAGGGCCACCGCGCTGTCATGGTAGAACGCCGAGATTCCAAGAATGTAACTCATACCACCCCCTGCACGAAGGCGAAAATCGCAATGGCGAAAAACAGCACGGGCGGCAGATAGTCAAACCAGGTGGCGCGCTGGATGGCGCCTCGCAATGAATGCGCGGTCAGCCCGACCGTCATATTCACCAGAATCCCGCCGATATTGAAAATGAGCCCGTAAAGCAGAAAATGCAGCCACGCAGGACTCGCATCGGACGGCACGAATTGCGGCAGCAGACTGATAAAAAACAGGCCGATCTTGGGGTTCGACAGGTTGATCAGCATGCCTTTGCTAAACGCATAGCTGGCTGGCGCTGGCGGGATTTCGCTGCCTTCAGCCGTACCGCCAACAGGACGGCGGGGCCAGGAAATATAGGCCAGATACAACAAGTAAAAAGCCCCGGCAATCTGCACTGCGCGATACAGCAGCGGCAGTTCCTTGAAAATCAGTACCAAGCCGAATGCTGCCAGCAACACGTAGAAAAACACTCCAAACTCAACGCCCGCCGCCGCCCGCAAACCGGTCCTTACGCCATGCTTGAGCGATTGGTTCATCACGTACAGCATCGCTGGCCCGGGCGCCAGGTTGATGACCAGTACCGCCAAAATGAAAGATAGAAATCCGTAGCTCATAATGCATCCTGCCGTTGTGTGATTTTGTTGTAACTGCGTCGGGTAAAGTCACGCAGCGCGGCCAGCAGTGACGCTTCGGGCGGGCTCAACGCACGGTAGCCGACCCAGACGCGCTGCCAATGGTGAGCGAGTTCCGTTTGCCCACCGTTCTGCGCCACATCATCCAGATGTAGTTTGATCGCCTCGATGGCCCAGGCTGTGTGGCCACTGACCACGTTGTCGATGGTGTTGTGGAGGTCGGTAAACATCGAGTTGAAGCCGTAGTGCCGCAAGACGTCAGCCGAACGGCGATACTCGCCTCCCACACCCGACAGTTCCATGGCGAGATTCAAACCCAGGGTTTCCGGTTGAAAACTTTGCGGAAACAGTGAAATGGCGAGCCAGAACACCGGAACCTGCAGACAGTCATCGTCAAAATGCGTGGATGCAGCAAAGGACCGAGCCGTGAACGTCCCGACATCGACCCCCATACTGGTCAACAGCTCCTGGTAGATATTGCCGTGATGGAGCGCTGTATCGCCTTGGCCGAGCTCGTCGATCAGAGTGCGGTATAGCAATGCGCCGACCGGACTGGTGACAATCGCCGGCTTGACGATGTTTCGCAGCCAGGCACCATCGATCAGGGTCAAGGGCGCCAGCCGCGTCGCGTCGGCAATAATCTCCTCGCGACTTTCTTCGGGTGCCTGCGTCAATGGTCGGTAGCTTTCAACCTGTCGCTTGTGCTGCGCGGCTAACCACTGATCCAATCGTTGATGGCTGTAAACACTGAACGGCAGTCCTTCACTGCGCACAGCCTGTTGATGGCGTGCCAACCACCGCTCGGCAAAAAGCCTGGCTGCCGGCAGGGCATCAGGCGCCTTGTCAATATGAAGGAACAGGGGGTAAAGCTGCTGTAGCGAATAATCGGAATACTTGGCCAGTGCCAGTTGCCGGGCTTGAGCCAGTGCTTTTTCGCAAAGCGTTGCCGATTGCTCAGGAGATGGAGCGGTCAGCGGCGGCGGAGCAACAACACTCAAACTCTCTCTGTTCAGCGATGCGATCCAGGTATCGACGACTTGAATATCTTGCGCAGAAAAAACCCCGAACATCCTGCCTTTCGGGTGACTGATGAGATTCATCAACGCGCTTTTTCCCGGCTGGCCAGCCCTGACGTAACGAGAGTTCGCCAGCGCCTGAATCGTCGCCTGCGCATTGAAGGTTTGCGGATCCAGCCAATGGTCGATCGGTTGGTCGGCCAGTTGCCCACGCTTGTGATAACCGCAGCCATGAGGACCCAGTTTTTCAATCAATGCGAGCATGGCCGCCGCATTACTGAAACGCGCTTCATCCTTGAGTTCGCTGGCCAGGCGTTTTTCACTTTTCTGAATCAGACTCAGTGCGCAAGCAAAGCCTGTGGCGATCCGGTCATGCGCCTGCGAATCGACCTGCGCCAGGAAATAGTCAATGGCCTCCGCCGCCGCCGGCCAATACCGGTCGCTGGATGAACAGCCAAAGACAGGGTTGCCCGCTTGCGCACACAGGATGTTGAGCTGATCGAGATAACCGCACATTGCAAGATTGACGCCCAGGGTTTCGGCGAACCGTGTCGCTGGAAAACTTGCCAGGCCTAGCAAGAACACCGGTAGCTCGTAAGCGGCGCCCTCTATGTTCGGGTCATGACTGAAACTGTTCGCGAATACTTCATTCAAGTGCACCCCTGCCTGCCGTGCGGCCTGCTCGAACAAATAGCTCTGGCTCAAGGACGGATACCCTCCCCCGACCAGCCGCGCATGTGTCTGAAGCAGCAAACCACCATCCTTGCGCCACGCGTAGGCGATCGAAGTCACGCCGCAAAGCCAGCTACCGAGGGTTTTAAACAGCGGCGCATATTGATAGTAAAAATGACGTCGCTGCGGCGCATCGTGAAGAGTGTCTGGCATGTCCTGACGAATTTGCGCCCCGAGTGCCTGGATATCGCGCTGTCCCGCAACAATAAACGCAGCAAGATCTGCAGCCCCGCCCACCGCGCGATGAGGATTCAGATATTGATCGATATTGTTCCAGACCAACTCCATCAGCCCATGACTCTGTTCCTGGTTAATCAGCCTGAAAAACCATTGACGAGGGCTATATCGCAGCGTCGCGAGTTCCGTCGAAGAGATCGCCAGAAAACTCGGCACTTCGTCATCAGGTAACGCAGAAGTACTACCGGCCATTATTCGATCCTTGATTGATGGCATTGAATTGCTTCGGATAACCAGACCGTACAAGCAGTCAACTCATGACAAATTGAACAGTTCGCGCACGTTATAGATCAGCCCGGACAAGGCAATCAAAAGCAATGCGACACCCGAGCCCCTGGAAATCAAGTGGCTGCTGGTTTTACTCAGCAGTTTCCTGGTCATGAAAATATATAAACCCAGAATGGCAAAATCGATCACAACCCAGAGTAACGAGAGCAGGATCAGGCTGTGCTTCGAGGAAGAGGTAATCTGGATGAACTGGGGAAAGAATGAGATAAAGAAAATAATGTCTTTGGGGTTGGAAATACCCACGATGAACCCGTGCCACAGACCACCCTGCATCGCTTGTTTATCCGGGGATTGTGCCTCCGCAGATGCCGGATTGTTCTTCAGCGCATCAAGCGCCAGGTAACCGATAAAAAGACAACCCAGCAAGCTGAGCATGTTCAACAACACGACATTGACAGCAGCACTGGCAACGATGATGTAAGAGGCCAGTGCAATCAGCATCAAGGAGGCCCAGTTCGTGCCTATCGCCGTCGAGAACGCCTTTCTAGGCCCGGCAGCGCTGGCAGTCGCGACCACTAGCGCGACGACGGGGCCTGGCGTCGCTATCAAAAGCATGACGGTCAAAATATAGGTAATGGCTAATGCAGTATTCACGCCTTGCTGGCCCCGCTGTCGGTTAATCGATATTCATTCGAAAAGGGCATCGCTCATGACTCAGTGATCCCGGTTCTTCAAGTTGGTATTGTTTGATTTCAAAGTTGCCCGGATCACCAAAAACACCGAGCGTTCTGGAGTACACGCCTCCGTTGTAGGCATCAGAACGGGAACGAATACGTGCACGAATACGTTGTCCGCTCAGCGAGTTACCGGCAGCCACCTGGTCAAAATTTTCTCGAGGATTGATCACGAATACGATATGCGTCCCCAGGTTCCTGCTTTTCATCAGGCGATGCCGGGGAAAGTTCATGTTCACGAAAAGAGGTATCCCCATGAAAGAGAATGACCATTTTTCGCTACTCAGGTCGGCCGAAATCTCTCTTGGCCATGGCCCGGGATCCTGGTTGTGCAGCCTCTGCAAAAGATCCCAGGCATAAAGTTGCTCTTGCTCAAGAGAATCAAACTCGTTGTTTTCCAACAGTACGATCAAGGGCTTGCCGACTCTACATTTCAGTGGCCAGGCATTTACCTTTTTCAAATAAGAAGCAAGCCCCGTCATGAAGTCGGTAACGTCAGACTCTTTACTGACAAACAAAAGTTCGACATTCGAGGACTTCACCGCTTTCATCCCAAACAGACAGGGAAAAGAGGCCTGGCGTACGATACTTTCGAACACGTCTAATGCCGATGTTACCCAAGTCGTCTTGAGCGACTCATACACCTGCAGATTCTCAAGCCAATCCAGCTTGTTAAAACAACGTCCGTGTATAGCTACCATTGCATCTCCATGATGACGCTCAAAAAAAGTTATATGCATATATCTTTTTTAGAAGCCGCATTCTGGGAGAGGCCGGGATCGTTGTAAAACGAGTTAGATTATGATCTCTTATTAGTTTTACTCATGGTAGAAACCTGTATGACGGAACGGATTCCCGCACTGTATTCCTTACGCGCATTTGAGGTCGCAGCGCGCTTTGTCTCATTCAGCAAGGCAGCCAGCGAGCTATCGGTCACTCAAAGTGCGGTGAGTCATCATGTTAAAACCCTCGAAGAACTTTTCGGTTGCAGCCTTTTCGAACGCCACGGACCAAAAATCAGCCTGACCGAACATGGGCGACTGCTCGCAGACGAGTTGAAGGTCGGCTTCAAGATCATCGAAAGTGCTTGTGAGCTATTGAAGGTGGATCGTCATCGGCTGCGCCTCAAGGCACCTTCGACGCTGACGATTCGCTGGCTTCTCAGAGCGCTGGATAAATTCAATAAACACAACAGCCATTGCTCTGTGCAACTCTCCAGTGTCTGGATGGATGTTGACGAGGTCGACTTCTACTCCGAGCCCTATGATTGCGCGATTCTGTTGGGGGATGGCAATTTCGGCCCGGCCATGGAGAGCTTTAAACTGTTTGATGAATGGCTGATCCCCATTTGCAGTCCTGGGTATCTGGAGCCGGAAGACCTCAAACTGTCGTCGCTCAACGATCATGAATTGCTGCATCCCTCCACTGACCGGCGAGACTGGCGACGATGGCTGAAAAGAATGGGCTGCCTTGATACCACCAATATAGAACGCGGCCAGTTGTTCGACACCCTGGATCAGGGAATTGCCGCTGCCGTACAGGGTATGGGAATCTCCGTGGCAGATCTGGTGCTGGTTGTTCAGGAGATTCAGGCCGGCCAGTTGCGGCTTCCATTCAAAAGCGCTGTGGCGACAGGGGATGGCTATTACATGACCTGGCTGAAAGCCAGCCCCAAGTCGCAGCAGATGTGCCAACTGCGCGATTACCTGATGACTCAGGTTCATGCCCTCCCGACACAAGGTATCGCCTACCTGCTCTGATGGCCGCAGGCGTCGCGCAATCGAGACTTTCGTAGCGGCGCCTGATCCAGCCTCAAGACGCGGGAGCCCGCGAAATCGCAGGCAAAAAAAAACCCGGAAATCCTCACTTTCGTGGGCCTTCCGGATTTTCTAAACCGCCAAATATGGTGGGTCGTGTGGGATTCGAACCTACGACCAATTGGTTAAAAGCCAACTGCTCTACCAACTGAGCTAACGACCCGCTGTGTGGTGGCGCGTATAATACTGATTTTTAAGGACTATTCAACACCTTTTTGAAAAAAATCAAAAATAAGGTGTTGGATCGCCTACACCGGCCGCTGCGAAGCCTTCCGCGCGCAGGCGGCAGCTGTCGCATTTGCCGCACGCACGGCCTTCATCGTCCGCCTGATAGCAGGAAACGGTCAGACCGTAATCCACGCCGAGCTTCACGCCCGCCTGGACGATCTGCGCCTTGCTCAGGTTCTGCAGCGGTGCCTGGATGCGGAAACCGTTGCCTTCCACACCCGCCTTGGTCGCCAGGTTGGCCATGCGCTCGAAGGATTCGATGAACTCGGGACGGCAATCCGGGTAACCGGAGTAGTCCACCGCGTTGACGCCGATAAAGATGTCACGCGCGCCAAGCACTTCAGCCCAGCCCAGCGCCAGCGACAGGAACACCGTGTTGCGCGCCGGCACGTAGGTCACCGGGATGCCCTCACCCAGCTCTTCCGGGATGTCGATGCTGGTGTCGGTCAGCGCCGAGCCGCCCATGCCGTTGAGGTTCAGGCCGATCACTTTGTGCTCGACCACACCCAGATCGCGGGCGACCCGCGCGGCGGCATGCAGCTCCGCATGAGAGCGCTGGCCGTAATCGAAACTCATGGTGTAGCAGGCGTAACCTTCAGCCCGGGCCATCGCCACCACCGTGGCCGAATCGAGGCCACCCGACAGCAGGATGACCGCACGTTTTTCGTGAGTGTTCAGTTGTTCAGTCATATCAGCGCCCCGGCTCGTCATTCCATAGATATTTATGCAGCTGCAATTGCAACCGCACTGGCAGGTTGTCTGCCACCACCCAGTCCGCCAGATCCCTGGCATTGAGGTCATGATGACTTGGGGAAAACAGCACTTCACCCGCACGGCGATCAAGACCGTACTGGATCAGCTTCGAGACCGCCCAGTCATAGTCGTCCCGCGAACAAATGACAAACTTCACCTGATCGTTGGACGTCAACAGTTCGATATTTTCATAGCGGTTGCGGTGCGCCTCTTTGGAATCCGGCGTCTTCAAGTCGACCACGCGACTGACGCGCGGATCTACTGCCGAGATGTCGAGGGCACCACTGGTTTCCAGGGAGACCTCATATCCGGCATCACACAACTGCTTGAGCAAAGGGATGGCGTTCGGCTGTGCCAGCGGTTCACCGCCGGTTACACAGACATAGCGCGGACGATATCCGGCCACTTGCTCGAGGATGTCGTCGAGGGTACGAATCGTACCGCCGCTGAACGCATAGGCACTGTCGCAGTATTGGCAACGCAACGGGCAACCGGTCAGGCGCACAAAAACCGTGGGCAGCCCGGCTGTCCGAGTTTCCCCCTGCAACGAGTAGAAAACTTCGGTAATTCTCAATGTGTCTTGCATAGTCGCCACGGGCGTAACAGCTAAACAGGCTGTCCGCCTCCGTCAGGCACTTCCGGCAACCCCGCCAACGCGTAGATCACCAGAAGCGTGTTTCAGAAAAAGGGCGTGAATTCTAACGAAAAAACCCGCGACAAGCGCGGGTTTCTTCCAAACGGGTCAAACACACTTACATGCGTTGCAGATCGCGTTGGGCCAACTGAGCGGCGGAGGTCCCCGGGTATTGGGAAACCACCTGTTGCAGAATGCCTTTGACCTTGTCGGTATGACCCAGGCGGCGCTCTACATCAGCCAGCTTGTACAGCGAGTCCGGCACTTTGTTGTGCTTGGGATAAAGCTGCGAAACTTTGGCAAAAGCCTGACCTGCGCCCTGCAGATCACCCTTGGCCAGATTGACTTCGCCCAACCAGTACTGGGCATTGCCCGCGTATTGACTGTTCGGGTATTTGCGCAGAAATGCCGAGAAAGCCTGACTGGCCTTGTCGAAATCCTTGGCTTTGATCAGGTCGAAAGCGGCATCGTAATACAGCTTTTCCTTGGCCGGATCACCCGGTTCGCTACTTGCAGCAGGTGCCTGGGCGGCAGCAGCCCCGGCGCCAGCGGCAGCACCGGCAGCAGCACTTGCGTCGCCACCGGCAGAAGAATTCTCAGGAGTCGCGGCAGGTGCAGCACCGGATCCTATGCGCCGATCAAGATCCTGGTATCGCTCCAGGGATTCCTGTTTCATGCGCGCAACCTGATTCTGCAGTTCTTCGATCACACCTTGCTGGCGCGATATCTGATCCTGCATCTGTTGCAGTTGGTTGAACAGCATGCCCTGTGCCGAGGCAGGGGCCGAAGCCGCTCCCCCGGCATAGGCGCCGTTCGTACCGTAACCCGCAGGCGGATAACTGCTCCCGCTATTGTTATAACCGGAGTTGTCATCGACCACAGGAACCGCAGCCCACGCCGCAAGCGGCGCG
>NZ_JBIVMY010000032.1:0-67231 GCF_044753325.1 Pseudomonas sp. NPDC088414
ACAACTTCGATCAGCTTGTTCAGGTTTTTGGTGATCTGCTCGATGATTTCATCGTGGCCCACGGTGGTCAGCGTCAGACGCGACAGTGTCGGGTCTTCGGTTGGCGCCACGGTCAGGCTTTCAATGTTGTAGTTGCGCTGCGAGAACAGGCCGACTACGCGAGACAAAGCGCCGGGTTCGTTTTCCAGAAGCAGGGAAATAATGTGCCGCATGATTAAGTACGCTCCGTCTTGCTCAGCCACATATCGCGCATGGAGCCGTCTTTGATCTGCATCGGATAGACGTGCTCGCTGGTATCGACCGAAATATCGATCACCACCAGACGATCTTTCATGGCGAACGCTTCTTCCATCTTCGACTTCAAATCTTTCGAATCGGTGATGCGCACGCCGACGTGACCGTAGGCTTCAGCCAGTTTGACGAAGTCAGGCAGCGACTCCATATACGAGTGCGAGTGACGGCTGCCGTAGCTCATGTCCTGCCACTGACGAACCATCCCCAGAACGCCGTTGTTCAGGATGACGATTTTCACCGGCAAGCCGTATTGCAGGCAGGTCGACAGCTCCTGGATGTTCATCTGGATGCTGCCTTCGCCAGTGACGCAGGCAACATCGTCATCCGGGAAGCTCAACTTGATACCCATGGCCGCCGGGAAACCGAAGCCCATGGTGCCCAGGCCACCGGAGTTGATCCAGCGGTTCGGCTTGTTGAACGTGTAGTACTGCGCCGCGAACATCTGGTGCTGGCCCACGTCGGAGGTGATGAAGGCATCGCCCTTGGTCACTTCGCACAGGGTCTCGATCACGGTCTGCGGCTTGATCAGGCTGCCGTCGCCCTTTTCATAAGGGAACAGGCCGCGATCACCGCGCCACTCATCGACTTGCTTCCACCAGCTGGCAACGGACTCCTTGTTCGGGGTCTCGCCGATTTCCTTGAGGATCGCGACCATTTCGGTCAGGACGCTCTCCACCGGGCCAACGATTGGTACGTCGGCCTTGATGGTCTTGGAGATCGAAGCCGGGTCGATGTCGATGTGGATGATCTTGGCGTTCGGGCAGAACTTCGCCGCGCCGTTGATCACACGGTCATCGAAACGCGCGCCGACAGCCAGAATCACGTCGGCATGGTGCATCGCCAGGTTGGCGGTGTAGCTGCCGTGCATACCGAGCATGCCGATGAACTGCCGGTCGGTGCCAGGGAAACCGCCCAGGCCCATCAAGGTGTTGGTCACTGGCAGGTTGAGCATTTTCGCCAGTTCGGTCAGCGGTGCGGAACCGTTGCCCAGAATCACCCCACCACCGGAATAGAGCACTGGACGCTTGGCCGCCAGGAGCATTTCTGCCGCCTTGCGGATCTGCCCGGAGTGACCGCGAACGGCCGGGCTGTAGGAACGCAGCTTGGCTTTTTTCGGGAAGATGTATTCGAACTTCTCGGCCGGGTTGGTCATGTCTTTCGGGATATCGACCACGACCGGGCCCGGACGACCGGATTGCGCCAGGTAGAAAGCTTTCTTCATGACTTCCGGGATTTCCGAGGCGTGCTTGATCATGAAACTGTGCTTCACGATCGGCCGGGAAATACCGATCATGTCGGTTTCCTGGAACGCGTCGGTGCCGACCATGGTGCTTGGCACCTGACCGGAAATGATCACCATTGGAATCGAATCCATATAGGCGGTGGCGATACCGGTGATGGCGTTTGTGGCGCCAGGACCTGATGTCACCAATACCACGCCGGCTTTACCGGTGGCACGGGCGTAGCCGTCAGCCATATGGGTAGCCGCTTGTTCGTGACGAACCAGGATGTGGGTCACTTCCGGTTCTTTGAACAGGGCATCGTAAACATGAAGGAGAGCACCACCCGGGTACCCGTAGATATATTTGACGCCTTCGTCACGCAAGAAGCGGACGAGCATCTCACCGCCAGATAAAAGCTCCACGTTGTTCACCTCTAAAACGCCAGAATACCGTCCACAAAAAAGGGGCGGGTCTTAATAGGTTTACTTCTCGGCAGAGCATGAGCGACGGTGGTCGCCGACTACGTCAGCACTGACTGAGCAAGTATTGGGATCGTCCCAAGTGTTGCGGGCCTTTCCCACCCAGCGCGAGGTAACGCGTTGCGGGTGTAACAGGTCGACGCGGATATGCGCCTCATGATCTACCGAGTGGGTCTGCTTCTGGCAGTCCCTCTACAGCGGACTTTGGATTCTTCTGTTTCGCCCTCTCCAAGTCAAGCCGTCAATGTGCTTAATTGTGGGTAAGCACATGAGAACGCAAGAAAAAACCTGAAAACAGCTACTCTGTTAGCGTCAATTGCGCAATTTTGCCAAGGAATCAGCATGCGAACGCTTCTGTTAACTCTGCTGATCGGCCTCAGCCCCTGGTGCTCGGCCGGTCAGATCTACAAATGGGTCGATGCCCAGGGCGTCACTCACTTCGATGCGCAGCCACCGCAAGGTTTGCCCGCAACGACCGTGCAGACACCCTCCTCACCCCCACCGAAACCTGCAGCCATGCCTGGCAGCGGCGCGCTGGGCGATCAGAAAGCCATCGACGACAAGGTCAAGAAACAGGTAACCGAGCAGCAGGCGCAGCTCAAGGCGTTTTGCGAACAGGCACGGACGAACCTGGCGCAGTTGCAGAACAATCCGCGTTTGAGGGAAGAAGTGGATGGGCAATTGCGGCGACTGGATGATGCGCAGCGTCAGGGGCGTCTCGCCGAGACGCAGAAACAGATTACTGAAAACTGCCAATAACCCTGTAGGAGCTGCCGCAGGCTGCGATCTTTTGATCCTGCTTTTAAAAACAGAATCAAAAGATCGCAGCCTGCGGCAGCTCCTACAGAGGTTCAGCGGGAGGCAGTGATCAGCAGGTCAAACTCTTTGAGCAGCACCTGCAGCTGTCGATCCTTGCCCTGCAGATTGCGCTGGGCGAAGACCATTTCAGCCATTTCCTGAATGCCCGAGGCGTTGGGCAAAGGCAGATCCTGCTCAAGGATCATCTTCATCCGTGGCAGGAAGATCCATTGCAGCCACTGCTCGAAATCCAGCGTGTCGACCGAAAACGGTTCGACACTGCTCAAGGCCTCGGCCGACGGCTGAACTTCATCCCACCAGCCCTGCGTGCGCAGTTCACGCTCGATCAACAGCAACTGATCGGCGATTTTCGGGAAACGGGAATCCATCACAGCGAAACCTTGGCCTTCTGACGAGCCAGAGCGGCGCCGGCGGAATCGCCCTGCTTCTCACGGGACTGCGCGATGATTTCCCACAGGTTGGCCTGCAAATCCGGGCGGCCGTTGGCCATGGTCAGCGCACGACGGGCGAACTGCTCGGCCTGCGGTGCATCACCTTGCGCCATGCGCACTTGCGCCAGACGATAAAGCACTTGCGGCTCACGCGGGGCTACGCGCTGCGCGCGCTCCAGGCTGGAGGACGCGCCATTGAGGTCGCCACCGGCCTGTTGCTGTTGCGCGGTGGTCAGCAAGGCGAGCACCGGGCCATCCAGTTGCTCATCCGCCGACAGACCACCGCCACTGCTGGCCGAAGGAATCCCGCTCGGCGTCGAAGGCATGCTGTAGCTGCCGGTGTTGACCGGTGCCGACTCGGCCGGCGAAGGATTGTACGGACCCGCCGTAATTCCGCCGGAAGCCGGACCAGGAACGATCGGCGAGGAGCTGATCGGCGCCGATGCCGCAGCACCGCCACCCGGCACCATCACCACCACGCCGGTATCGCCTTGCGGGATGGCCTGGGATTGCGCCTGACCCTGAACTGGGCGTTTGACTGTCGTCTTGCGGAAACCGCCGTTGGCCGACAGCCGTTCGCTGTTGGACACGGCTGTGCCGGAGTCCACCACCGGGATCGAACCACGCTGTACGGTAGAGCAGCCACTGAGCAAAGCCACGGCAGTCACCGCTGGAATCAACCACTTGTTCACTTGAAACCCTCTTTGCTTAATTCATCCAGCCCTTGACCCAATCCATCACCGACTCCGGCGAGGCAGGCGTTTCGCTTGCACACGCGGCGCCGGGTGGCGGTTCGCTGCCGCGAATATACGGCATCTGCACCGCCCCGGGACAGTTGGCATCCGAGCCCTGCCCGGTACGCGAATCGACCCACGCCTGCACGATGTTGTCCGGCTGCGGCATGTCCAGCGGCAGCGGGTCAGCCTTGCGCATGAAACTGGTCCACACCTGCAACGCACCGGTCGCCCCGGTGAACGGGGTCTTGCCATTGTCGTCACGACCCAGCCAGACCACCGCCAGCAGATCCTGACTGAAACCGGCGAACCAGCTATCACGCGAGTCGTTACTGGTACCGGTCTTGCCGGCCAGCGTCAGGGTCTTGGGCAGCACGTTGTAAACCGAGCTGCCGGTACCTTCACGCATCACCCGCTGCATGGCGTTCTGGATCAGGTAGATGGACGCCGGATCAAATCGCTGCTCGATCTGGAACGGATAACGCTTGAGCGGTTCGCCCTCGGCGGTCAGTACGCTGCGAATCCCGCGCATCGGCGTATTGAAACCACCGTTGGCGAGGGTCTGATACATGGTCGCCACTTCGATCGGGGTCATGCCGCCAGCCCCGAGCAACATCGACGGGAACGCCGGGAATTCTCGGGTCACGCCCAGACGCGCAAGGGTCTTGAGCACATTCGGCACACCGACTTCCAGGCCCAGACGCGAGGTCGACAGGTTGTAGGAGTGCGCCAGCCCTTGGTAAAGGAACACGGTACCGTGAGAGCGACGGTCATAGTTCTGTGGTTTCCACACCTGGCCGTCCGCGCCTTTAATCGACAGCGGATCATCCGACAGCCAACTGGTCAGCGTGTAGTGGCTCGGTTTTTCCAGTGCGGTCAGATACACCGCTGGCTTGACCAAGGAGCCGATTGGCCGCACGGCGTCCAGCGCCCGGTTGAAACCGGCGTAACTGGCCTGACGGCTACCGATCATCGCCTGCACTTCGCCGGTTTCCGGATTGGTCACGACCATCGCCGCTTCCACATCATCGGAGCCCTTGCGTCCAGCCAGGCGTTTAAAGGTGTCGTTGACCGACGCCTCGGCTTTCATCTGCAGAATCGGGTCGAAACTGGTGAAGATGCGCAGGCCTTCTTCGGTCAAGTCTTCGTCGCGGTAGTCTTCACGCAACTGGCGTTTGACCAGATCGATGAAGCCCGGGAACGAGCTGTCGGCGAGCTTGCCGCGAGTGGTTACACCCAGTGGCATTTTCTTCGCCGCTTCGACCTGTTCGGCAGTTGCCACGCCTTGCTGTTCAAGCACGTCGAGCACCAGGTTACGCCGTTCCAGCGCACGCTCGGGATTGCGGCGCGGGTTGTAGTAGGACGGACCTTTGACCATGCCGACCAGTAACGCAACCTGATGCAGCTTCAGCTCGGACAATGGCTGGCCGAAGAAGAACTGGCTGGCCAGACCGAAACCGTGCACCGCACGCTGGCCGTCCTGCCCGACGAAGACTTCGTTGAGGTAGGCCTCAAGGATTTCCTTCTTGTCGTAATGCAGCTCCAGCAACATCGCCATCATCGCTTCGGTGAGTTTGCGGCTCAGGCTGCGTTCATTGGTGAGGTAGAAGTTTTTGACCAACTGCTGGGTCAGCGTACTGCCGCCCTGGGTCATCTTGCCGCCAGAGGTGTTGACCCAGATCGCCCGGGCAATCGATTTCGGCGAAACGCCCCAGTGACTGTAGTAATCACGGTCTTCCACCGCGACCAGGGTGTCGAGCAGATACGGTGGCACCTGATCGAGCTTGATCAGGATGCGGTCTTCAAGATTTTTTGGGTAAATGCCGCCGATCATCAGCGGCTCGAGCCGCACCACGGACAACTTCCCGCCGTTGAGCCCGGAGAGCTCGGCTACATAGTCGCCAGAGAAACGCACGCGCACCGGCTGCGGTTTCTCCAGGCCTTCATAGAACTGGAAGCCGCGAGTATTCAGATCGACGGTATTGCCGTTAACGGCGGCGGCACCGGGGCCATTGCTCACGGCTTCGCGGCGATAGCCCAAGGCATCGAGTTCGGTGAGGAAATCGTCCTTGCTGAGCTTTTGTCCGACGAACAGCTCCAGCGGGCGCGCGTATACCTTGGCCGGGATGGTCCAGCGCTTGCCGGAGAACTTCTCCTGCACCACGGCATCGAGGTAAACAGCGAAGCCGGCCAACACCACAAGGCCGACCAGGCTGAGTTTAATGGCCCAGCTCAACCATGGGCTGAGGCCCTTGGAGACTGGTTTTTTCTTGGTACGGGGGGATCGAGTTCGAGTCATGGCGGCGGATTATACGCACTTTATTCATACTCAACAGGAGCGCTCCGAGGTTTGCGTCAGGCTGGCGAGCGGCCATAATGACGACCTCGAATTTCCCAGTCTCTGAAGGATCGCCCGTGAGCCAGTCCCTGATCGCTGCCCTGCAAAACCCGGCCCTCTACCCGCACCCCGTCGAAGGGTTCCAGGTCATCGAAACCCACATCTCCTGGGTGATCCTCACCGGCCCGTTTGCTTATAAAGTGAAGAAGCCAGTGAATTTCGGCTTCCTTGACTTCACCGGCCTCGAATCCCGCGCACATTTCTGTGCTGAAGAGCTGCGCCTGAACCAGCGTCTGACCGACGATTTGTATCTGGACGTGTTGCCGGTGACCGGCAGCGTCGAGGCGCCACAACTGGGCGGCGACGGCCCGGTGATCGACTATGTGCTGAAGATGCGTCAATTCCCGCAGACCGGCCTGCTCAGCACCCTGCAAGCCAACGGTGAGCTGACCACCCAGCACATCGACGAAATGGCCGAACAGATCGCCAGATTCCACCTCAGCGCGCCAAAAGTCCCGGCCGAGCACGACGCCGGCACGCCAGACAGCGTGATGGCCCCGGTGCGCCAGAACTTCGAACAGATTCTGCCGTTCCTTAGCGACAAAAACGATCTGCTGCAACTCGAGGCACTGAAAGCCTGGGCCGAGAGCAGCTTCGATCGTCTCAAGCCACTGTTCGCCCAGCGCAAGGCCGAGGGATTCACTCGCGAATGCCACGGCGACATCCACCTGGGCAACGCCACAGTCATCGACGGCAAGGTGGTGATCTTCGACTGCATCGAGTTCAACGAACCATTCCGCTTCACTGACGTCTGGGCCGACACCGGTTTCCTGGCGATGGACCTGGAAGACCGCGGCCTGAAATCCCTGGCCCGTCGTTTCATCAGTCAATACCTGGAACTGACCGGCGACTATCAAGGCCTGGAAGTGCTGAATTTCTACAAAGCCTACCGCGCGCTGGTTCGCGCCAAAGTTGCACTGTTCAGCATGCCGGCGGACGCCACCCCGGTGCAGCGCGCCACCACCCTGCGCCAGTACCGCAATTACGCCAACCTGGCGGAAAGCTACAGCACCATTCCTTCGCGCTTCATGGCCATCACCCACGGCGTATCGGCTGTCGGCAAGAGCCACGTGGCGATGCGTCTGGTCGAAGCGCTGGGCGCGATTCGCCTGCGTTCCGACGTCGAGCGCAAACGTCTGTTCGGCGAGCAGACCGTAGCCAACGACGTGCAGGCCGGGATTTACAGCGCCGACGCCAGCGCCGCCACTTATGCCCGCCTGCATGAGATTGCCGGCGTGATTCTGCACGCCGGGTTTCCGGTGGTGATTGATGCGACCTACCTCAAGCGTGAGCAGCGCGACAACGCCGCTCAAGTGGCCGAGGCCACCGGCACGCCGTTCCTGATCCTCGACTGCAACGCGCCTCAGGCGGTGATCGAAAGCTGGCTGGCGATTCGTCAGGCTGACAAGAAGGATCCTTCCGACGCCACGCTGGCGGTCATCGAGGCCCAGCAGTCCAGCCGCGAAGCGCTGACGCCAGAAGAGATTCTGCGCAGCAAACGCGTGCAGACCAATGAAAGCGGGACCCTCGACACCGTAGTCGCACAGATCCGTCAGCGTTTGCCAGGCCTGTAAGAAACTATTTCGGCCGTGAAGCCCTCGCTGGCTTCACGGCCGTCAAATAGTGGCACTATACTGGCGTCATAAAACCAACAGGTGATGTGACATGAGCCAGCCGAAACTTCTCGACACCCCGCTTTATGCCTTGCTGCACAAGGACGACATCACAGGCTTCAACAAGGAACGCCCGAACGACGGCCCGATCGACATGGTCGGTGGCGACTTCCGGGGTCTCGATCTGCGTGAACTGAACGCCGACGGCGTGGATTTCCGTGACGCCTACTTCCGATCTGCCGATTTGCGTGGCATCGATTTCCGTAATTCATCACTCGAAGGCGCAAGCCTGGCGCACGCCCAGATTTCCGGAGCGTACTTCCCGCCGGAACTGAGTGCCGACGAGATCCTGATGTCGATGAATTTTGGTACTCGCCTGCGCTATCGCACGCGCTGAAACACCTATTATTGCCTGACACAACGCCCTCCTCCTGTAGGAGTGAGCCTGCTCGCGATGACGTAGTGTCAGTCACCACATATTCGAGCTTGAAAACGCTTTCGCGAGCAGGCCCACTCCTACACGGTAACTTGCTTTATCCCTTCTTTCTGCGCTGGCAGACCTTTCCATCGCGCTTTCTTAGAAGCGTTTGCGTCTAATCCGACCAAACAACCACGCTTTTCCTACTGATGGCTACACTCCTGAGAAGATCGCCCACGCACCATTCGGCCGTCGCAAGGAGGCTTGATGAATGATGAACTGCAACACCTGAAGAATCTTGGCAAGACGTCGGCGCAATGGCTGCATGCCGTGGGGATCCACAGCGCCTCGGACTTGCGTCGCCTGGGGGCGGTGGACGCCTATCGGGCGGTGCGTACCCGCGGGTTTCGCGCATCGAAGGTGTTGTTGTATGCGATCGAAGGGGCGCTGATGGATGTGCACTGGAACGACATCCCGGCCGAACGCAAAGACGCCTTGAACAAGCAGCTCGAAGCCATCTCCTCGCGTCACAAGAACTGAACGGGCGCTGACTGCCATGTATCTGCTCGGGGAACAAACGGCACAGGTCGATGCACTGATCAATCGCTTGCAGAGTTTGCCTGAGCGCTGGCTGGAAGGCCTTGCGCCGTGCGGGCCAGCCTTTGAGCCAGAAATCTCTGACGACCTGATGGTACAGCTCCCACACGATCAGCTGTTTCTGCTGACAGAGGGCGTGATCCACGGCCATATCGGCGGTCGTGCTCTGTTTTACTGGCAGGAAGGCGATCTGATCGGTCTGCAGCAAGGTGACGCCTGGACCGACTGCCACCTGCGCAGCGACGGGCCAGTGCGCTTGCTGCCCTATCGGCGAACCGAGCTGTTCCAGCATTTGTATGCCGAGCCTGACCGCGCCGAGCAATGGCTTGAGTATCTGCTGGGACAGATGGCGCTACTGGCTCACGCGCTGGCCGAACTGAAACCACGGGAATTTCGCAGCACCAATGGCTTTAAACGCGTCGAGAGCGGTGAGGTGTTGATCCAGCAGGGCGATGCCGCCGATCACGTCTTCGTGATCATCGATGGACATGCCGAAGCCTTTGTTGATGGACACAAGGTTGGCGAAGTGCCCAAGGACGAGATTTTCGGCGCCATGGCCGTATTCACCGGTGAGCCGCGTAACGCTACGGTCATCGCGCGCGAGCCGAGCACGGTGATGCTGATTCCCGGCGAGCAGTTTCTGAACATGACCCGCAACAATCCGAAAATTGCCCACAGCCTGATCGAGAGCATGGCCCGACGTATCGGCCAGCTCAATCAACAGATCACGCAACTGAGTGCCGTTAAACCTCCACGTTGAGTCCCATATTTCCGGGGCATTCCGGCCATTTGCCCGACTAAATCAAGCAAACGGAAAAACAGTGGTTGACTCGGTAATGAGAATCGCTATGATTATCACAACTGGTCGCGAGATCAGTCGATATTCTGAAAAGCCCTTGGTTCGGACTCTCAGATTATCTCCTCATCAGGCTAATCACGGTTATTTGACCCGGTTTTTACCGGGTCTTTTTTTGCCTGTGGAAAAGTCATTGGCCGAACTGTTTGCGCATCTGTGCGCAGTAATCCTGCGCGGGCGTGGCCGGGGTGTACCAGACGTAATCGGCCATCGCCACAGTAACCTCGGCACCCTGCTCGGCCAGCATCAGCACCGTTGGCGCCTGGGCTGCGCCCAGATCCAGAACATGCAACGGCACGCCCACATCCTTGCGCGCATGCCAGGCACCCGCCAGCAGCAAGGCTGGCGTCGGCGCTGCCAGCAAACGTTCGGCCATGCGCCGATCGCGCTGTTGCTGAACCGCGAGCATTGCCGGCATCTGCGATTTGGGCAGCAAGCCGCAATGTGAATCGCTGATCTGTTCGAGCAGCGTGGCTTTTACCGTTGCCGCATTGCTGCGATCACCGTTCAGGGCTGGCGGCTGACCATAGAACGCGCGGATTTCACTGTCGTCCAGATTGGCCGCCAACAGCGGATAGCCTTGCGTGAGGGCGAACCGAACGATCGGTCCATAAAGATTCCAGTCCCAGCCATCCTGCCAGGCCAGTGTGGCGGGAAGATCAGTGAGGGGCGTTGCTGCGCGGCGAACCTGATCAACTTTCGGCTGTTGATTCGGCGTAAGCATCTCCAGCAGCAGACTGCCCTGAGGGCGCTGTTCCCCAAGCGCTTGCAGCAACCATAACTGCACGGCGTGGTGATCGGCATTGTCATGCTGTTCGCCGATGATCAGCTGGTGCGGCTTGGCCAGACGCGTCAGTAGTTCCTGCGCCGTCAACACCTGGCCGCTGTTCAGATCGCGAATCTCACCGCTGAGCGGTGGCGGCGCAGCAACATGCTGACACCCCGCAAGCCACAATACGGCTAACAACCAGATCCCGCGCATGCATCACCTCGATGAGAAATCAGCGGGCGATGATCAGCGGATGCCCGCGCTCCGGGTGCGGCTGCACCAATACTTCGAGACCGAACACGGCTTTGAGCGAGTCCGGTCGCAAGACTTGCTGCGGCGTATCCAGCGCCACCGGGCGCCCGCCCTCAAGCAGCAACACCCGGTCACAATAGCGCGCCGCCAGATTCAGATCATGCAGGATGACCAGCACTGCTGCGCCACGGTCGGCAAATTCACGTACCGCTTGCAGCGTCGTATGTTGGTGCAGCGGATCGAGCATCGAGGTCGGCTCGTCCAGCAACAGGGTTTGCCCGGCCTGCCCCGGCCACAACTGCGCCAGCACCCGCGCCAGATGCACACGCTGACGCTCGCCACCCGACAGCGCCAGATAACTGCGCCCGCTCAGGTGCGCGGCATCCGCCGCGTCCAGTGCTGCAGCGACGATCTCGTCATCGCGCACGCGGCCGCTCTGATACGGCAACCGGCCCATGCCGACCACTTCTTCGACACGAAAGGCAAAATCCAGCGTCGAAACCTGCGGCAACACCGCCAGACGCTGAGCGCGCTGCGTACCTGTCCAGTGATTCAGAGCATTGTCGTCGAGCAACACCTCGCCTTCGCTGGCCGCCAGTTCACCACACAAGGCACCGAGCAAGGTACTTTTGCCGGCACCGTTCGGCCCGAGCACACCCAGGACCTCACCCGATTCAAGTTGCAAAGTGACGTCGCTGAGGACGGTCTTGCGCCCGCGACGGATGTGCAGATTGTGCGCACGCAACATCAGGCACGTCCTCGCAGCAGCAGATAAAGGAAGAACGGCGCGCCGATAAATGCAGTGACAATGCCAATCGGCAACTCTGCCGGCGCCAGCGCCAGCCGCGCCACCAGATCGGCCAACAACAGCAGGCTTGCCCCCGCCAGCACCGACGCTGGCAACAGCACCCGGTGATCCGGCCCGGCCAGCAAGCGCACCAGATGCGGCACCACCAGCCCGACGAAGCCGATCATCCCGGCTGCCGCTACCGCCGCGCCAACACCCAACGCCGTGCAGAACACCAATTCACGTTTGAGCCGCTCGACATCAATTCCCAGATGCCCGGCTTCAGACTCACCGAGCAACAACGCATTCAGCGCCTTGGCACGGCGCGGCAACCACAGCGCAACGCCAGTGCTGATAATCAGCAACGGCCACAAACGCGCATAACTCGCACCATTGAGGCTGCCCAGGTTCCAGAACGTCAGCGTGCGCAAAGTCGCGTCATCTGCCAGATAGGTGAACAACCCGACTGCCGAGCTGGCCAGCGCCGTCAGGGCAATCCCTGCCAGCAGCATGGTTGCGACATTGGTCTGACCGTTGCGCCGCCCGAGTCGATAGACCAGCGCCGTCACCCCGAGCCCACCGAGAAACGCACACGCCGACAACAGATACGGCCCGAACCACTCCGGCAACCCGCCAAAAAACGAACCGCCGACAATCGCAATCGCCGCCCCGAGCGCCGCGCCGCTGGACACCCCGACCAACCCCGGATCGGCCAGCGGATTGCGGAACAGGCCCTGCATCGCCACCCCCGACAGCGCCAGCACACCGCCGACGGCCAGACCGAGCAAGGTGCGTGGCAGACGGATCTGCCCGAGGATCAGTTCAGCCTGCTCCAGCCCATCCGGCGCCAGCGGCATACCGAGCATGCGCAACGCCGCGCGCAAGGTATCCAAAAGAGGCAGGCTGACCGGCCCCAACGCCAACGACAACCAGATGGCCAGCAAACACAGGAGTGTCAGGCCGATAAACAGGCTGCGTGGTTTGACCAGTACGGTCATTGGCCGCTCGCGGTCGGGTAAAAGCCGTCAGACAAATTCTTCAGTGCCGCCGGCAAACGCGGCCCGAGCCCGCCGACCAGCAGCGTCGGATCCAGCTCCAGTACCCGTCCGGTCTTGGCCGCACGGCTTGAATTGAGAATGGGGTTTTCCTTGAACAATGCCGCTTTTGCCGCCTCACCGCTCAACGCGCGATCAGCAAACACCAGCACCTCAGGATCGAGCCCGGCCAGCGACTCCACGGAGAACGGCTTGTAACCGGTATGCGTCGCCAGGTTATGTCCGCCGGCCCGTTGCAGCAGCCAGTCGGCGGCAGTGTCCTTGCCGGCAATCAGCGGTTTGCCGCCGGCATGCCCGATCAGCACCAGTACACCGGGCGCCTTTTGTTTGGTCTGCAACTCGGCGACTCGGGCTTTCTGCGCGGTCAGCTGCTGTTGATAACTTTCCAGCAACTGCGCCGCCTGGCCTTGCGCGCCGAGCAACTGCCCGAGATGCGTGATGCTTTTTTCCAGGGTCGGCAGATCCGGCTGCGCCGAGAACAGTTCGACCTGTACCTTGGCGCTTTTCACTTGAGCGATAACCGGTGGCGGCCCCATTTCTTCGGTGCCGATGAGGATGTCCGGACGCAGGCTGAGAATGCCTTCTGCCGACAAGCTGCGTTGATAGCCAATGCTGGGCAGTTGCTTCAGCGATTCAGGATGCTGGCTGGTAGTGTCAACGCCCACCAGTTTGGATTCTCCGCCCAACGCACTCACCCACTCCGAGAGCGCGCCACCGGCACTGACCCAACGCTGTGGTAAATCGGCAGCTGTCGCCTGAAGGCTGGCGAGCAGTCCGGCACACAGCACGGCAACGCGGGTAATCAGGCGCATACGCAGCTTTCCTTGAAAAGTTTTCCCGGGCAGCGAACCGGCGGGCCAAGTATCCTTGGCGGCGGCTGCGCGCAGTGGGCGAAGGCGGCCATTTGATAATTGTTTGCATTTAAACGTCAAGCTCGGACATTTCCTGAAACGAGCTGACATTTGAGGATAGCCATGAAGTTTTTGTGCGCCGGCGCCGATCTCAATGAGGCCGGCAGCCGCGGTTTCGACATCGACGGCAATAAACTGTTTGCCGTGCGCCGCAATGGTCAAGCCTATGTTTATTTCAACCGTTGCCCGCATCGCGGCGTCGGCCTGGAATGGCACCCCGACCAGTTTCTCGACCCGAGCAACAGCCTGATCCAGTGCGCCACCCACGGCGCACTGTTTCTGATCGAGGATGGAGAGTGCGTCGCCGGGCCCTGCGCCGGGCAATCCCTGACCGCCATTCCCTGCCGCGAAGACGCGCAGGGGCTGTGGATAGATGTTTAACCGTTGAGCAAAACGTCCAGCCGCCGGTCGATCACCATCTCTTCGTGGTTCAAGCGCACGCCGTAGGCCAACACCTCGACCCCGCACGCCGCTGCTTCACGCAGGGCATCCGCGTACGCCGAATCGATTTCTTCGGCCGGTCGAACCGCGTCAATCCCGCTGAGATTGACGCAATACAACTGCACCGCACGAATACCGTCACGGGCCAGATGCGCCAGTTCGCGCAGATGCTTGGCCCCGCGCTGGGTAACTGCGTCGGGAAACGCCGCGACGTTCGTCCCGTCGAATCCCAAAGTGACACTCTTCACTTCCACATAAGCCGGCCCGCTCGGGTATTCGAGGCGGAAATCGATACGGCTTTTTTCCTGACCGTATGCCACTTCGCGTTTAAGCGCCGTGAAGCCATTCAACTCGCTGATGACACCGGCTTGCAGCGCCTCTTCAACGAGGGCGTTGGCGCGGCCAGTGTTCACGCAGAACAGCCGACCCTGCGGCGTTGCACCGATTTCCCAAGTGCCGGGCAGCTTGCGCTTCGGGTCGTTTGAGCGACTGAACCACACTTGCCCGCCTTCGACCTGGCAGTTGAGCATCGAGCCGGTGTTCGGGCAGTGCAGGGTCAACAACTCGCCATCGACCGTTTCAACATCCGCCAGAAAACGTTTGTAGCGGCGAATCAACCGCGCCTCTTCCAGAGCCGGATAAAAGCGCATCAGCCTTGCCAACTCTTCAAGCCACGGGCAATACGTTCCACTGCTTCCTGTAAGCGAGGGAGGTTTTGCGTGTAAGCAAAGCGCACATGGTGGCTGGCCTGATAACGCCCGAAGTCCAGCCCTGGAGTAAAGGCAACATGCTCGGTTTCGAGGAAATGTCGGCAGAACGCGAAGGCATCACCGCCGAACTGGCTGATATCGGCATACAAGTAGAACGCACCTTCAGGCTCGACGGCGATGTTGAAACCCAATTCGCGCAACGCCGGCAGTAGGAAGTCGCGGCGGCGGCCAAATTCGGCGCGGCGCTCTTCGAGGATGCTGATGGTGTCCGGCTCGAAACAGGCCAGAGCGGCGTACTGCGCCATGCTCGGGGCGCTGATGTAGAGGTTCTGTGCGAGTTTTTCCAGCTCACTGACCGCCGCATCCGGCGCCACCAGCCAGCCGAGGCGCCAACCGGTCATGCCGAAATATTTGGAGAAACTGTTAAGGACAAAGGCACTGTCATCGACTTCCAGGACGCTGGCGGCATCGGTGCCGTAAGTCAGGCCGTGGTAGATCTCGTCCACCACCAGATGCCCGTGGCGCGCCTTGATCGCGGTGGATAACCCGGCCAGTTCATCGCGGGTCAGGATGGTACCGGTGGGGTTGGCTGGCGATGCCACCAACGCACCAACGCTGTCGTGATCCCAATGACGTGCCACCAGATCCGGGGTCAGTTGGTAACGCACCTCCGGCCCGACCGGCACCAGTTGCGCCGCGCCTTCGACCAGTCGCAGGAAGTGCCGGTTGCACGGGTAGCCCGGATCCGCCAGCAGCCAGTGTTTGCCCGGATCGACCAGCAAGGCGCTGGCCAGCAACAGCGCACCGGAGCCCCCCGGCGTGATCAGGATCCGTCGCGGATCGATGTTCAGGCCATAACGCGTCTGATAGAACCCGGAAATCGCCTCGCGCAGTTCAGGAATACCACGCGCCGCGGTGTAGCGGGTCTTGCCCGCCGTCAGCGCAGCCTGCCCGGCACGGATGATCGGCTCGGCCGTGGTGAAGTCCGGCTCGCCGATTTCCAGGTGGATCACATCGTGACCTTCGGCCTGCAGTTCGTTGGCCCGCGCCAGCAGCGCCATTACATGGAACGGTTCGATCGCACGACTGCGCGCACTGTAAGGCTGAGCCATTGGTTTTCCTTCAACGGGGAAAAAGAGACGATTCTACCCATCTGCCGGAACGAGCGAGAACCCGTCGCGGTCACAGCCTCAAGAACGCTGGACTGTAACGATATGAGCGTACGCTCCAGGATTGACTAAAATCAGTGATTGAACAGGCTTTCATCAGCGCCAGACACGGCTTGCCAAACATCTGCAAGCGCCACCCGCCGGGGCCTCGACATCCGGGAGTAGCGCGGGCCGAATTGATCTGGTAAGTTCGCCCGCTTGCAGCCGCAGGGCCGGCAGGTGTCGGTGATGGAGCAATCCTGCGCAATGGATTACAAGAGTAGAGGCGGTCCATTTCATGCCCACCCAAGCAAAGCAACAGCAGCAAGCGACGATCAGCGGCTTCGAACCTTACGTTCCGAAGGCTGGCGAAGAGTACATGGGCGCTCCCATGCGCGCGCACTTCACCAAGATCCTGAACAAGTGGAAACAGGACTTGATGCAGGAAGTCGACCGTACTGTTGATCACATGAAAGACGAAGCGGCCAACTTCCCTGACCCGGCCGACCGTGCCAGCCAGGAAGAAGAATTCGCCCTCGAGCTGCGCGCCCGCGACCGCGAGCGCAAGTTGATCAAGAAGATCGACAAGACCCTCGAACTGATCCAGGACGAAGAGTACGGCTGGTGCGAGTCCTGCGGCATCGAGATCGGCGTCAAGCGCCTCGAGGCCCGTCCTACCGCCGATCTGTGCATCGACTGCAAGACCCTGGCGGAAATCAAGGAAAAACAGGTCGGCAAGTAATCTCGACCTGAACGAAAAACGGAGCGTGCGAACGCTCCGTTTTTGTTTCTGCCTTTTGTTTTTTGCCCTTGTGGGAGCGAGCCTGCTCGCGAAAGCGGTGTGTCATTCAACATTTAATCGTCTGACACCAAGCTTTCGCGACCAGGCTCGCTCCCACAAGTTGACCTGCGTATAGCCTGAAAAGTAGCTTCGTTTCCATGACTGCCAAAACCGCCCCCGCCTACATCGGCCGATTCGCCCCGACCCCCAGTGGCCACCTGCACTTCGGTTCGCTGGTCGCCGCCCTCGCCTCTTTTCTCGACGCGCGCGCGGTCGGCGGACGCTGGCTGGTACGCATGGAAGATCTCGATCCGCCCCGGGAAGAGCCCGGCGCGCAGGCGGCGATTCTCAAGGCGCTGGAAAGCTACGGTTTCGAATGGGATGGCGAGATGGTGCGCCAGAGTGACCGGCACGACGCCTACGCCGAAGTCCTCAACAGTCTGTTCAATCATGGCCTGGCCTACGCCTGCACCTGTTCGCGCAAGCAGCTGGAGCCGTATCACGGCATTTACCCGGGCTTGTGCCGCAATGCCGGCCATGAGCAGCAAGACGCGGCGATCCGCCTGCGCGTGCCGGAGCTGGAATACCACTTCATCGACCGCGTGCAAGGCGAATTTCGCCAGCACCTGGGGCGTGATGTCGGCGATTTCGTGATTCGTCGCCGCGACGGCCTGTACGCCTATCAACTGGCCGTGGTGCTGGATGACGCCTGGCAGGGCATCACCGACATCGTGCGCGGCGCCGACCTGCTCGACTCCACCCCGCGCCAGCTCTACCTGCAAGAATTGTTGGGCTTGCGTCAGCCGCGCTACCTGCACCTGCCGCTGATCACGCAACCGGACGGCAACAAACTCGGCAAATCCTACCGCTCGCCGCCACTTGAGGCCGATCAAGCGACACCGTTGCTGTTGCGAGCCTTGCGTGCGCTGGGCCAAAACCCCGGCGCCGAACTGGCCCACGCCTCACCGCAGGAATTGCTGAAATGGGGCGCAGCCCACTGGGATGCGACAAAGATCCCGCGCACACTGAGCCTGCCCGAAGCGCAACTGCAATGACGGTACTTGCAGTGGCGCGCCCATCCGTTACCATCGCCGCACGTTTTCGGGCACGCGCATAAAAAAGAGAGGCCGGGATGTACATCTATCGCTTGGTCCTGCTTCTGGTCGTGGGAATCTATCTGTTTTCGCCAGCCATCATGGATTGGTGGATCGACGCCACGGGCGCCTGGTATCGGCCGTATCTGCTCTGGTTGATCCTGATTGTCGTGACCTTCATCCTGCAGAGCCAAAAAGATGCCGATGAGCTTTAGCCTGACCCAGATGATCCTGATCAGCGCCGCGTACCTGGCGGTGCTGTTCGGCGTTGCCTGGATCAGTGAGCGGGGCATGATCCCGCGGGCGATCATTCGCCACCCGCTGACCTACACCCTGTCGCTGGGGGTCTATGCCAGTGCCTGGGCGTTTTACGGCACGGTCGGCCTGGCCTATCAGTATGGTTACGGCTTTCTCTCCAGTTACCTCGGGGTGTCCGGCGCATTTCTGCTGGCGCCGGTGCTGCTGTATCCGATCCTGAAAATCACCCGCACCTATCAACTGTCGTCGCTGGCGGACCTGTTCGCCTTCCGCTTCCGCAGCACCTGGGCCGGCGCGCTGACCACGATCTTCATGCTGATCGGCGTACTGCCGCTGCTGGCGTTGCAGATTCAGGCGGTGGCCGACTCCATCGGCATCCTCACCGGCGAGCCGATCCAGAGCCGCGTCGCGCTGGCGTTCTGTGCGCTGATCATCCTGTTCACGATTTTCTTCGGTTCCCGGCATATCGCCACCCGCGAGAAACACGAAGGGCTGGTGTTCGCGATTGCCTTCGAGTCGGTGATCAAGTTGATCGCCCTCGGCGGCGTCGGCCTCTATGCGCTGTACGGCGTGTTCGACGGCCCGCAACAGCTGGAGTTATGGCTACTGCAGAACCAGACCGCCCTCGCCGCGCTGCACACGCCGCTGCAGGAAGGCCCCTGGCGCACGCTGTTGCTGGTGTTCTTCGCCTCGGCGATCGTGATGCCGCACATGTATCACATGACCTTCACCGAAAACCTCAACCCGCGCTCGCTGGTCAGCGCCAGTTGGGGCCTGCCGCTGTTCCTGTTGCTGATGAGCCTGGCGGTGCCGCTGATTCTCTGGGCCGGCCTGAAGCTCGGCGCCACCACCGATCCGGAATATTTCACACTCGGCATCGGCATCGCCGCCAACAGCAAACCGCTGGCCTTGCTGGCGTACGTCGGTGGATTGTCGGCCGCCAGTGGCCTGATCATCGTCACCACCCTGGCACTGTCGGGCATGGCGCTGAACCACTTGGTGCTGCCGCTCTATCAGCCACCGGCTGAAGGCAACATCTATCGCTGGCTGAAGTGGACCCGCCGGGCGCTGATCGTCGCGATCATCATGGCCGGTTTCTGCTTTTACCTGATGCTCGGCGCCGGACAGGATCTGGCCAACCTCGGCATCGTCGCCTTCGTCGCGACCCTGCAATTCCTGCCCGGCGTGCTCTCGGTGCTGTACTGGCCGACCGCCAACCGTCGCGGCTTTATCGCCGGCTTGCTGGCGGGGATTCTGGTGTGGGTGGTGACCATGCTGTTGCCGCTGGTCGGCAACCTGCAGGGTTTCTACATTCCCCTGTTGAACATGATTTACGTGCTGGACGACACCAGTTGGCACATGGCGGCCATCGCCTCGCTGGCGGCCAACGTATTGATGTTCACCCTGATCTCGCTGTTCACCAACGCCAGCCCTGAAGAAGCCAGCGCCGCCGAAGCCTGCGCGGTGGATAACGTGCGTCGCCCGCAACGCCGTGAACTGCATGCGGCCTCGCCCCAGGAGTTCGCCACGCAACTGGCCAAACCGCTGGGCGCCAAGGCGGCGCAGAAAGAAGTCGAGCAGGCCCTGCGCGACCTCTATCTGCCGTTCGACGAACGCCGTCCTTATGCATTGCGTCGTCTACGCGATCGCATTGAAGCCAACCTCTCCGGCCTGATGGGCCCGAGCGTGGCGCAGGACATGGTCGAAACCTTCCTGCCGTACAAGGCCGGTGGCGAAAACTACGTCACCGAAGACATCCACTTCATCGAAAGCCGTCTCGAGGATTACCACTCGCGCCTCACCGGGCTGGCCGCCGAACTCGATGCCCTGCGCCGCTACCACCGTCAGACCTTGCAGGAATTGCCGATGGGCGTCTGCTCGCTGGCCAAGGACCAGGAGATTCTGATGTGGAACAAGGCCATGGAAGAACTCACCGGCATCGCCGCGCAACGGGTGGTCGGCTCGCGCCTGAGCACCATCGCCAATCCGTGGAAGCAATTGCTGCAAGGCTTCATCAATCTGCCCGATGAACATTTGCACAAACAGCACCTGGCCCTCGACGGCCAGACCCGCTGGCTCAATCTGCACAAAGCGGCGATCGATGAACCGTTGGCACCGGGCAACAGCGGCCTGGTGCTGCTGGTGGAAGACCTGACCGAAACGCAGATGCTCGAAGACAAACTGGTGCACTCCGAGCGTCTGGCGAGCATCGGTCGGCTGGCGGCGGGTGTGGCTCATGAAATCGGCAACCCGATCACGGGTATTGCGTGTCTGGCGCAGAACCTGCGCGAAGAGCGCGAAGAAGATGGCGAGCTGACGGAAATCAGCGGGCAGATTCTCGAACAGACCAAGCGCGTGTCGCGCATTGTGCAGTCGCTGATGAGCTTCGCCCACGCCGGCAGCCACCAGCACAGCGACGAGCCCGTCTGTCTGGCCGAAGTCGCGCAGGACGCCATCGGCCTGCTGGCGCTGAACCGGCGCAACTTCGAAGTGCAGTTCTACAACCTGTGCGACCCCGATCACTGGGTCGAAGGCGATCCGCAGCGCCTCGCCCAGGTGCTGATCAATCTGCTCTCCAACGCCCGTGATGCCTCGCCTGCGGGCAGTGCGGTGCGAGTCAAGAGTGAAGCCGGCGAACACACGGTCGATCTGATCGTCGAGGACGAAGGCAGTGGTATTCCGCAGAACATCATGGACCGATTGTTCGAACCTTTCTTCACCACCAAGGACCCGGGTGAAGGTACCGGTCTGGGCCTTGCACTGGTCTATTCCATCGTTGAAGAGCATTATGGACAAATCACCATCGACAGCCCGGCTGATGTTCAAAGCCAGCGCGGCACCCGTATCCGGGTGACCTTACCGCGTCATGTCGAAGCGACGTCCGCTGTGAACTGAGACCGTCGAGAGTATCGAATCAATGCCGCACATTTTGATCGTCGAAGACGAAACCATTATCCGCTCCGCCTTGCGCCGCCTGCTGGAACGTAACCAGTATCAGGTCAGCGAAGCCGGTTCTGTGCAGGAAGCACAAGAACGCTTCAGTATTCCCACATTCGATCTGATTGTCAGCGACCTGCGCCTGCCTGGCGCCCCCGGCACCGAGCTGATCAAGCTTGGCCAGGGCAAACCGGTGCTGATCATGACCAGCTACGCCAGCCTGCGCTCGGCGGTCGACTCGATGAAGATGGGCGCGGTGGACTACATCGCCAAGCCTTTCGATCACGATGAAATGCTTCAGGCTGTCGCGCGGATCCTGCGTGATCACCAGTCGACGCCTGCCGCCGGCGAAGTGCCTGCCGGCAAAGCAGCCAATGGCAGCGGCAAACCGTCTGTCGACAACAGCAACGGCGAAATCGGCATCATTGGCTCGTGCCCGCCGATGCAGGATCTGTACAGCAAGATCCGCAAAGTCGCACCGACCGATTCCAATGTCCTGATCCAGGGCGAGTCCGGCACCGGTAAAGAGCTGGTGGCCCGCGCCCTGCACAACCTGTCCAAGCGCGCCAAGGCACCGATGATTTCGGTGAACTGCGCCGCCATTCCGGAAAGCCTGATCGAGTCCGAACTGTTCGGCCACGAAAAAGGCGCGTTCACTGGCGCCAGCGCCGGTCGCGCCGGTCTGGTGGAAGCGGCGGACGGCGGCACGCTGTTCCTCGACGAAATCGGCGAACTGCCGTTGGAAGCCCAGGCCCGTCTGCTGCGCGTGCTGCAGGAAGGCGAGATTCGCCGCGTGGGTTCGGTGCAGTCGCAAAAGGTCGATGTGCGGTTGATCGCCGCGACCCACCGCGACCTCAAGAGCCTGGCGAAAATCGGCCAGTTCCGTGAAGACTTGTATTACCGACTGCACGTGATTGCCCTGAAACTGCCGGCGTTGCGCGAACGTGGCGCCGACGTCAACGAAATCGCCACCGCGTTTCTCGCCCGTCAAAGTGCGCGCATCAACCGTACCGACCTGAAATTTGCCGCCGATGCCGAACAGGCCATCCGGCATTATTCCTGGCCGGGTAACGTGCGCGAGCTGGAAAACGCGGTCGAGCGCGCAGTGATCCTGAGCGAAAGCCCGGAAATCTCTGCCGATTTGCTGGGCATCGACATCGAGCTGAGCGACCTGGAAGACGACGAGTTCATCGGTCTGCCGCCACAAACGCCGGGTAACGCGAGCAACAGCAGCCATGAGCCGACGGAAGACCTGTCGCTGGAAGACTACTTCCAGCACTTCGTTCTCGAGCATCAGGACCACATGACCGAAACCGAACTGGCGCGCAAACTGGGCGTCAGCCGCAAGTGCCTGTGGGAACGCCGTCAGCGCCTGGGCATTCCACGGCGCAAGACCGGGGTGACCAGCGAGAGCTGAACGTTACCTGTCGAGTGCGCGGGTAACGCTTGAAGACGTGAAAAAACTGTTACCTCAGTCCTTTCACGTAACAGAAGCCGGGGTTATCGGTAACGAAACCCCGGCTTTTTTTCGCCCCGAGAAAACGGTTATAACGACCTAACCCCTTGTTTTATTGGGCTTCGCAAAAGTTGGCACGGCACCTGCTATATATTTGGTACAAGAACAATAACAAGCAATGCACAAGACAATAAAAATAAGACGAATCGACTCACGCACAATAAAAACAAGACGGCGAGAGGCGCAGCTAACTGATTCTTTTGGAGAGGCGTTGTATTTGGGGCTAGCCCCACGACCAGGCCGAGAACAACAAAAACTGTCCTAAGACAGAGCCTGTACTGGTTGGATCGCAAGATCACTGCAACACAGCGACCAAAGCAATCCGTTTGCTCTTGGCTCCCGATTGGGAGGGTCATGAAGGAAAAGCTTCATGGCGAGGGCACTCAACAAAAACAAGAAGCCCGAATCAATAATAAAAAGAGCACGCAACTACTTCTGGGGGAGCTTCGGCTCCCCTTGTAGTTTCTCCCGTTCGGAAAATCCTGCTGTTTTACCCTCCTCGACCCTTGCAGCTTGCGGCTTACAGCGCAAATCTGCTGCGTCCTACACCATCCCCCGACTAAATGCTAGAATCTGCGCCCATCATGCGGTCATTCTTTGGTATGGCCGAACATTCCTTCAAACAGTGCATCCCATGCTGAAGAAGCTGTTCCAGTCATTCCGAACTCCCGTGCGTCGTACGCAACACATCCGCAGCACCCCTGAAGTGCTCAACAGCGGCCAACATTCGCTGCAGAAGGGGCAATTCAGCCGCTATGCGGTGAATATCGTCGAACGCTTGCAGGGCGCCGGCTACCAGGCCTATCTGGTCGGTGGTTGCGTGCGTGACATGCTCCTGGGCATCACGCCCAAGGATTTCGACGTCGCCACCAGCGCCACCCCCGAGCAAGTCCGGGCCGAATTCCGCAATGCGCGGATCATCGGGCGCCGCTTCAAACTGGTGCATATCCATTTCGGTCGCGAAATCATTGAAGTCGCGACCTTCCGCGCCAATCACCCGGTCAATGAAGACGACGAAGACAGCAACCAGTCTTCGCGTAACGAGAGCGGGCGGATTCTGCGTGACAACGTCTACGGCACTCTGGAAGAAGACGCGCAACGCCGCGACTTCACCATCAACGCCTTGTATTACGATCCGGTCAGCGAGCGCATTCTCGATTACGCCAACGGCGTGCACGACATCCGCAATCACCTGATCCGCCTGATCGGCGATCCGAAGCAGCGCTACCAGGAAGACCCGGTGCGCATGCTGCGGGCCGTGCGTTTCGCCGCCAAGCTGAATTTCGGCATCGAGAAGCACACCGTGCAGCCGATCCGCGAACTGGCGCCGATGCTGCGCGAGATCCCGTCGGCCCGTCTGTTCGAGGAAGTGCTCAAGCTGTTCCTCTCCGGCCACGGCGCGATCACTTTCGAGATGCTGGTCGATCTGCAACTGTTCGCCCCGCTGTTCCCGGCCAGTGCCGACGCACTCGAACACAACCCGGAATACACCCACACGTTGATCAGCGAAGCGCTGACCAACACCGACCTGCGCATCAAGCAGAACAAACCGGTAACCCCGGCGTTCCTGTTTGCCGCGCTGCTGTGGCCTGCCCTGCCGGCGCGCGTACTGCGTCTGCAGGAACGTGGCATGCCGCCAATTCCGGCCATGCAGGAAGGTGCACACGAGTTGATCGCCGAACAGTGCCAGCGCATCGCCATTCCGAAGCGTTTCACCATGCCGATCCGCGAGATCTGGGACATGCAGGAACGCCTGCCACGCCGCAGCGGCAAACGCGCCGACCTGCTGCTGGACAATCCACGCTTCCGCGCCGGCTACGACTTCCTGCTGCTGCGTGAAAGCGCTGGTGAGCAGACCGACGGTCTGGGCGAGTGGTGGACGGACTATCAGGACGCCAACGACAGCGAGCGTCGCGAGATGATTCGCGAACTCAGCGGCAAGGGTGATGACGCCAGTGGCGCACCGCGCAAACGTCGCCGCAGCAGCGGCTCCAAGCGCAAGCGCGCCGGGGCACCGAGCGCATCGGGCGAATAAGACATGGAGCGCATCTATATCGGCCTGGGCAGCAACCTCGCTGACCCGGCCGAACAATTGCGCAGCGCGCTCGACGCGCTGGAGCAATTGCCGCAAACCGCCCTCGCCGGCGTTTCGGCGTTCTATCAAAGCGACTCGCTGCTGCCGGGGCAACCGCGTTACACCAACGCAGTTGCTGCCCTCGACAGCGAGCTCGCGCCGCTGGACTTGCTCAATGCGCTGCAAGCCATCGAGAACGATCAGGGCCGCGAACGCCTCGAACGCTGGGGCCCGCGCACGCTCGATCTGGACATCCTGTTGTTCGGTGACCGCCTGATCGACGTACCGCGTCTGAAAGTCCCGCACTACCAGATTCAGGAACGTGCGTTCGTGCTCTATCCTCTGGCCGAACTGGCCCCGCAGGATTTGCGTCTCGCCGATGGCCGCAGCCTGCCCGACCTGCTCGCCGCCTGCCCGTTCGTCGGCCTCGAACGCCTTCCCCAAGCCTGACAAAAATCCCCTGTAGGAGCTGCCGAAGGCTGCGATCTTTTGACCTTGGTTTTTTAGAATCAAGAGCAAGATCAAAAGATCGCAGCCTTCGGCAGCTCCTACACAGAGAGCGTGCAGCATTGCTATTTTTGTCGGACAAAAAAACCGCCAATCAGCCCCGCCGCACCGCTGAATCGCATCAGTAACGCCGGTAACACTCCCCTCGTAACAATGCGGTAACACACGCAATTGACTTCCTAGGTTCTCCTCACGACTATAGGCGTCCCGCTGCCGCCAACCCGGCACATACGGGCGCAATCCAGGCCTTATAAGCACGACAAAAGAGCGTGCGCCTGAGTAGACGAAGAATCACGCGCGTTACTCGCAGTAGTTTCCAGAGCGCCTGAACGAGGATTTTTTACATGCCAGCCATCACCCTGACCACGCTCCAGAGCCTCAAGCAGAAAGGTGAAAAGATCACCATGCTGACCTGCTATGACGCGACCTTCGCCCACGCCTGCAACGAGGCCGGTGTCGAAGTGCTGCTGGTGGGCGACTCCCTCGGCATGGTTCTGCAAGGGCACGACAGCACCTTGCCGGTGACCACCGCAGAAATGGCCTATCACACCGCGTGCGTCAAACGCGGCAACACCGACGCCCTGATCCTGGCCGACCTGCCGTTCATGGCCAACGCCACGATCGAGCAAACCCTGACCAACAGCGCCACGTTGATGCAGGCCGGCGCACACATGATCAAGGTCGAAGGTGCGCTGTGGCTGGCGGAGTCGATCCGCCTGCTGGCCGAACGTGGTGTGCCGGTCTGCGCACACATGGGCCTGACCCCACAAGCCGTGAACATTCTTGGCGGCTATAAAGTGCAGGGCCGCAACGAGAACCAGGCGCGGCAGATGCGTGCCGACGCGATCTCGCTGGAGCAGGCTGGCGCCGCCATGCTGCTGCTCGAATGCGTGCCGAGCGAACTGGCGGCGGAAATCAGCCAGGCCGTGAAGATTCCGGTCATCGGCATCGGCGCCGGTAGCGAGACCGATGGTCAGGTACTGGTGTTGCACGACATGCTCGGCCTGTCGATCACCGGCCGCGTGCCGAAATTCGTCAAGAACTTCATGCAGGGTCAGGACAGCATCCAGTCCGCACTGAAGGCCTACGTCAACGAAGTCAAAGGCGTTACTTTCCCTGGGATCGAACACGGATTCTCTGCATGAACACTGTCAAAACCGTACGCGAATTGCGCGCCGCCGTGGCCCGCGCCCGCAGTGAAGGCAAGCGCATCGGCTTCGTGCCGACCATGGGCAACCTGCACAGCGGCCATATCGCGCTGATCACCAAAGCCACTCAGCGCGTGGATTTCGTGGTCGCGAGCATTTTCGTCAACCCGCTGCAGTTCGGCGCCGGCGAAGACCTCGACAAGTACCCGCGCACCCTGGCGGCAGATCAGGAAAAACTGCTGCAAGCCGGCTGTCATTTGCTGTTCGCTCCGACCGTCGAAGAGATGTACCCCGACGGCATGGCCGGGCAGACCCGGGTCAGCGTGCCGCAACTGTCTGAAGGCCTCTGTGGCGCCAGCCGTCCGGGGCACTTCGAAGGTGTGGCAACGGTGGTCAGCAAGCTGTTCAACATGGTTCAGCCGGATCTGGCGATCTTCGGCCAGAAGGATTTCCAGCAACTGGCGGTGATCCGCGCGCTGGTGCATGACCTGAACATGCCGATCCAGATCATCGGCGAACCGACCGTGCGTGCGGCCGACGGCCTGGCGCTGTCGTCGCGTAATGGCTTCCTCAGCGAAGATCAACGTGCGGTCGCCCCGGTGGTCTATCACACCCTGAGCACGATTGCCGAGTCGATCAAGCAAGGTGAGCGCGACTACCCGGCGCTGATCGCCGCCCAAGTGCAACAGCTGGAAGCCGCCGGCCTGCGTCCGGATTACCTGGAAATCCGGCATGCCCTGACCTTGCGTCCGGCGACGGCAGAAGACCGCGATCTGGTGATTCTGGTGGCGGCGTTCCTCGGCACCACGCGGTTGATCGACAACCTGCACCTGAACCTCGATAGCCCCGTTTAAAGCAAGATCAAAAGATCGCAGCCTGCGGCAGCTCCTACACATGAGTCCATGTAGGAGCTGCCGCAGGCTGCGATCTTTTGCGTTGTATTGCCGCCCCCAAAGCCTTCGGGCACACTGCCCGCCGTTTGCTTCCAACCCGGGAAATCCCTCATGCACGCCATCATGCTCAAGGCCAAGCTGCACCGCGCCGAAGTCACTCACGCGGTCCTCGATTACGAAGGTTCCTGCGCCATCGATGGCGAGTGGCTGGACTTGTCCGGCATCCGTGAGTACGAGCAGATCCAGATCTATAACGTCGACAATGGCGAGCGCTTCACCACCTACGCGATTCGTGGCGAAGAAGGTTCGCGGATGATTTCGGTCAATGGCGCAGCCGCGCATAAAGCCAAGGTCGGCGACCGCGTGATCATTTGCGCCTACGCCCATTACAGCGAAGCGGAACTGCTCAATTTCAAGCCGCGCATGCTGTACATGGCGCCGGGCAATGAGCTCAGCCACACCAGCAACGCCATTCCGGTTCAGGTGGCCTGAGCCGCTTCGACGCGTCACTCCCCTTCCGTTGGTCGGCCCGTTTCCGGTATTGATGTTAAAAAAGTACAGGGAACAGGTCAGAAGAAGTCAAGACAGATCGCAGCGCGAGGTTTACTGTATTCGCCCTGCGTTGAAAAATCGTGTCGACGCATTTGACCCTCGCCCAAACATGGCGTATCGGTCTGTTCTGTGTTCAAAAGGCCGTTCAAGTAAAAAGGAAAACCGCAGCGATGGCGTACTACCGCACACCTCATGACGTTACCGCTCTGCCTGCCTGGCAAGCGTTGAAAGATCACCGCCAAGCCATGCAGGATTTCAGCATGCGCGAAGCCTTCAACGCCGATCCGCAGCGCTTCAATCAATTCACGCTCAGCAGCTGCGGCCTGTTTCTCGATTATTCGAAGAACCTGATCAACGCCGAGACCCGCAACCTGCTGGTGGGTCTGGCCAATGAAGTCGATCTGAAAGGCGCGATCAAAGCGCTGTTCGACGGCGAAATCGTCAACGCCTCCGAAGGCCGCCCGGCACTGCACACTGCCCTGCGCCGTCCGGTGGGCGACAAGCTGTCGGTCAACGGTGTCAACGTGATGCCGGAAGTGCACAAGGTGCTGAACCAGATCACCGATCTGGTCGGCCGCATCCACGACGGCCTGTGGCGCGGCTACACCGAGAAGCCGATCACTGACGTGGTCAACATCGGCATCGGTGGCTCGTTCCTCGGCCCGGAGCTGGTCTCCGAAGCGCTGTTGTCCTACGCGCAGAAAGGCGTGCGTTGCCATTACCTGGCGAACATCGACGGCAGTGAGTTCCACGAACTGACACAAAAGCTGCGCGCCGAAACCACCCTGTTCATCGTTTCGTCGAAATCCTTCAACACCCTCGAAACCCTGAAGAACGCTCAGGCTGCCCGCGCCTGGTATCTGGCTCAGGGTGGTTCGGAAGCCGAGCTGTATCGCCACTTCATCGCGGTATCGAGCAACAACGCTGCGGCCGTCGCGTTCGGCATCCGTGAAGAAAACATCTTCCCGATGTGGGACTGGGTCGGCGGTCGTTACTCGCTGTGGTCGGCCATCGGTCTGCCGATTGCCCTGGCCATCGGCATGTCCAACTTCAAGGAACTGCTGTCCGGTGCCTACACCATGGACCAGCATTTCCAGAGCGCACCGTTCGAACAGAACATGCCGGTGCTGCTGGCCCTGCTCGGCGTGTGGTACGGCAACTTCTGGGGCGCACAGAGCCACGCGATCCTGCCGTACGACCACTACCTGCGTAACATCACCAAGCACTTGCAACAGCTGGACATGGAATCCAACGGCAAGAGCGTGCGCCAGGACGGCACCTCGGTGTCGACTGATACTGGCCCGGTGATCTGGGGCGGCGTCGGCTGCAACGGTCAGCACGCCTATCATCAGTTGCTGCACCAGGGCACCCAACTGATCCCGGCCGATTTCATCGTGCCGATCGTCAGCTTCAACCCGGTCTCCGACCACCATCAGTGGCTGTACGCCAACTGCCTGTCGCAGAGCCAGGCGCTGATGCTCGGCAAGACCCTGCCGGAAGCCGAAGCCGAACTGCGCGAAAAAGGCATGAGCGAAGAGCAGGTGCACAAACTCGCACCGCACAAGGTGATCCCGGGCAACCGTCCGAGCAACACCATCGTGGTCGAGCGCATCAGCCCGCGGCGTCTCGGCGCGCTGGTCGCCATGTACGAGCACAAAGTGTTCGTGCAGAGCGTGGTCTGGGGCATCAACGCCTTCGACCAGTGGGGCGTGGAACTGGGCAAGGAATTGGGCAAGGGCGTTTACAACCGTCTGGTCGGCAGCGATGAAACCGTTGCTGACGATGCCTCCACCCAGGGCCTGATCAACTACTTCCGCGGTCGTCACCGCGGGTGATTTGAAAGCAAAACCCACAGGATTTGGATCAACCAGAATCCTGTGGGCAAGCAAATTCCCTTGTAGGAGTGAGCCTGCTCGCGATAGCGGTATGTCTTTAAGCATTGATGTTGACTGACACACCGCTATCGCGAGCAGGCTCACTCCTACAGTTGTTTTGCGTACACCTGAATTCAATACCAGCCATCAGATACCTGATGCGACTTGAACCCTTGGCCCTCTCGGCGCATCTTTATTCTTCGCACAACAAGAATAAGGAACCGTCATGTTCGATATCAGCACGTTCCCCAAAGCCGATGCCGTCCGCCGGGCTGCGCAGTTGAGTCAGGACGACTATAAGCGCCTGTACCGCGAATCGATTGAACACCCCAGCACCTTCTGGGCCGAACAGGCCACGCGCTTCCTCGACTGGAGCACCCCGTGGCAGACCGTCCAGCGCTACGACCTGAAAACCGGTGAAGCGTCCTGGTTTACCGGCGGCCAACTGAACGTCAGTTACAACTGCATCGACCGCCACCTCGCCCAGCGCGGTGAGCAGACCGCGATTCTCTGGGAAGGCGACGACCCGGCCGAATCGGCACAGATCACTTACAAAAAACTTCACCATCACGTCTGCCGCCTGGCCAATGTGTTGAAAAGCCGTGGGGTGAAAAAAGGCGACCGGGTGTGCATCTACATGCCGATGATTCCCGAGGCAGCCTACGCCATGCTCGCCTGCGCGCGGATCGGCGCGATTCACTCGGTAGTGTTCGGCGGCTTCTCCCCGGACTCCTTGCGCGACCGCATTCTCGACGCCGACTGCCGCACGGTGATCACCGCCGATGAAGGCGTGCGCGGCGGCAAATTCGTCCCGCTCAAACACAACGTCGACAAGGCCCTGCAAAGTTGCCCGGACGTCAGCACCGTCGTGGTAGTCGAACGCAGCCAAGGCCAGGTCGATTGGGTCGAGGGCCGCGACCTCTGGTATCACCAGGCCGTGCGTGACGTCAGCGACGATTGTCCGCCGGAGCCGATGGACGCCGAGGATCCGCTGTTCATCCTTTACACCTCCGGCAGCACCGGCAAACCCAAGGGCGTGCTGCACACCACTGGTGGCTACCTGCTGCAAGCAGCGATGACCTTCAAGTACGTACTCGATTATCGCGACGGCGAAGTGTTCTGGTGCACCGCCGACGTCGGCTGGGTCACCGGCCACAGCTACATCGTTTACGGCCCGCTGGCCAACGGCGCAACCACGCTGATCTTCGAAGGCGTGCCAAGTTATCCGAGCACTTCGCGCTTTTGGCAGGTGATCGACAAACACCAGGTCAACATTTTCTACACCGCACCGACCGCCCTGCGCGCGTTGATGCGCGAAGGTGCCGGGCCGTTGCAGGAAACTTCGCGTGCGAGCCTCAGATTGCTCGGCAGTGTCGGTGAGCCGATCAACCCGGAGGCGTGGGAATGGTATTTCAACGTGGTCGGCGAGCAGCGCTGCCCGATTGTCGATACTTGGTGGCAGACCGAAACCGGCGGCATCATGCTCAGCCCGTTGGTCAGCGCGCAACGGATCAAACCGGGCTGCGCCACGCAACCGATGTTCGGCGTGCAACCGGTGCTGCTCGATGAACACGGCAAGGAAATCAAAGGCGCCGGCAGCGGCGTGCTGGCGATCAAGTCGAGTTGGCCGGCGCAGATCCGCAGCGTCTACGGCGACCCGCAACGGATGGTCGACACCTATTTCAAACCCTACCCCGGCTATTACTTCACCGGCGACGGCGCACGCCGCGACGAGGACGGCGACTACTGGATCACCGGACGCATCGACGACGTGATCAACGTTTCCGGCCACCGCATCGGCACCGCCGAAGTGGAAAGCGCGCTGGTGCTGCACGACAGCATCGCCGAAGCGGCCGTGGTCGGCTACCCGCACGACGTCAAAGGCCAGGGCATCTATGCCTTCGTCACCCCCATGAACGGCGTCGAGCCGAACGATGAGCTGAAGAAAGAACTGCTGGCCCACGTCAGCAAGGAAATCGGCAGCTTCGCCAAACCGGACCTGATCCAATGGGCGCCGGCCTTGCCGAAAACCCGTTCAGGCAAGATCATGCGGCGGATCCTGCGCAAGATCGCCTGCAACGAACTCGACAGCCTCGGCGACACCTCGACCCTGGCCGACCCGAGCGTGGTTCAGGGCCTGATCGACAAGCGCCTGAATCAGTAACGTCCGTGGCGCGGTCAACCGGCCGCGCCCGTTCATCACCAATGAGTTGTCATGGAATTCATCCGCAGCCGTATCGAAAACCAACTCATGAGCCTGACCGGTCTGTCCCTCGGTCAACTCGACCTGGAAAACCCCAAGGGCGATCCCGGGCTGTTCGGCCCCGACTCGATCAGTTGGCAAGTGCACGGCGACTTCAGCAGCATGCTGATCGGCGGCATCAGCGCGTTGTTGCTGCAAGCCCTGCATCCGCTGGCGCTGGCCGGGGTCTGGGATCATTCGAATTTTCGTCAGGACATGCTCGGCCGTCTGCGTCGCACCAGCCAGTTTGTCTCCGGCACCACGTTTGGCTCGCGCCGCGACGCCGAATGGCTGATCGACAAAGTGCGCACCATTCACCTGCAAGTGGTCGGCACTGCGCCGGATGGCCGGCCGTATGCGGCCAGCGATCCGGACCTGCTGACCTGGGTGCATGTAGCCGAGGTCAGTCACTTTCTTGCGGCGCATCTGCGTTACCGCAATCCGCAATTGTCGGCGGCGGATCAGGATCGTTACTACGCGGAAATCGCCGTGGTCGCCGAGCGCCTGGGTGCGCGGGAGGTGCCGAAATCGCGACGGGCCGTGGCCGATTATCTGCAACGCATGCGCCCGCAGTTGCTCTGTGATGGGCGCAGCCGCGAAGTCCTGCGCCTGCTGCTCGACGCCCCGGCACCGAGCGTGCTGGCCCGTCCGTTTGGCGACCTGATGATGAAGGCCGGCATCGATCTGCTGCCGGATTGGGCCAGCGACATGTTCGGTGTCCGCCAGAACCCGCTGCAGCGCCAGCTGATCCGCGCCAGCGTCAAACGCAGTGCGCCGATGCTGCGCTGGGCGATGCGCAACGGTTCGGTGCAACGGGCCAAGCGGCGGATGGGCTTGCTCACCTGATCCATACACAAAACCCGTGGCGAGGGAGCTTGCTCCCGCTCGAGTGCGAAGCGCTCGCAACCTTCCGAGGGTCGCTGCGCAACCCAGCGGGAGCAAGCTCCCTCGCCACAGACTGCGCGATGTCTCAGGGCATCGGTAACTGCTAAACTCCCGCGCCTCAATTCTCACCAGCAAGGCGCACGCATGTCTTCCTTGAATCAGGCGCTGCGCGCCGCCCTCGATAAACGCCAGGACCTGCTCGCTGAGCTGCACAGCCAGGGCACCGATTGCTATCGGCTGTTCCATGGCAGCCAGGAAGGCGCCGGTGGTCTGACCGTCGACCGCTATGGCCCACAATTGCTGGTGCAAAGTTTTCATCAGACGCTGGAGCGTGACGACCTGCTGCAACTGCACGCCATGGTCAATCAGACGCTGGGCTTTGACACCCTGCTGGTCTACAACGACCGCTCCCGGGGCAACTCGCGCATCGATCGCGAAGACAGCGTCTACAAAGCCGATGACGCCGCGCTGGCGGATCTGGTCGGCCACGAATGGGGCCTGAACTATCGCGTGCGCGGGCGGCATGCCGGGCAGGATCCGCTGCTGTTCCTCGACCTGCGCAATACTCGCGGCTGGGTCAAGGATCACGCCAAGGGCAAAAGTGTGCTCAACCTCTTTGCCTACACTTGTGGCGTCGGCCTGAGTGCCGCTGCCGGTGGCGCGCGCGAGGTGTGTAACCTCGATTTCGCCGAAGGCAATCTGGCAGTCGGCCGAGAAAACGGCCTGCTCAACCCGCAATTGCCCGAGATGCAATTCATCCAGTCCGATTATTTCCCGGCAATCCGTCAGCTCGCCGGGCTGCCGATCAGCCAGCGGCGCGGGCAGAAACTGCCGAGCTACCAGCGCCTCGAACAGCGCCAATACGATCTGGTGCTGCTTGACCCGCCGGCCTGGGCCAAGAGTGCATTCGGCACCGTCGACCTGTTGCGCGACTATCAGAGCCTGCTCAAACCGGCGCTGCTGACCACCGCCGACAACGGCGTGCTGATCTGCTGCAACAACCTGGCAAAAGTCAGCATGGACGACTGGCGTGAACAGGTACTGCGTTGTGCCGAGAAGGCCGGGCGACCGGTGCGCGAATGGAGCGTAATGACCCCGGGCGCGGACTTCCCGTCGCTGGATCAACAGCCACCGCTGAAAACCCTGATCCTGCAGTTGTAACCCCCCCTGCGGGACTGGCAACCATCCAATGTGGGAGCGAGCTTGCTCGCGAAGGCGGCGTGTCAGTCAGCATATTTCTCGACTGATCCAGCGCTTTCGCGAGCAAGCTCGCTCCCACAGTGTCTTGGTCCTACAGAACAATCTGAACAATCCTGCCCCCCACGATGTACTTCGGAACCAGAATCGCGTGCCATACTCCAAGGCACTCCGATTCAGACAGATGAAGCCGCACATGCCCAAAGGATTGATTCGCGCGATTGGCGCCTTGTTGACTGCTCTGGCCCTCTACAGCCTGCTGGGGTTTCTGATTTTGCCGGGCATCGCCCTGCGTATCGCCAACCAGCAACTGGCGAACTATGCCACGGTGCCTGCGCATATCCAGCGCATCGAACTCAATCCGTTCAGCCTTGAAGTTACCCTGTGGGGGCTGGTCGTCGGTGAACCGGGCAAGGAGCAAGTCGGCTTCGAGCGGCTGTACGCCAATCTGCAACTCGACAGCCTGTGGACCAAGGCGCTGCACCTGGCTGATATCGAGCTGGACAAGCCCAAGACCGAAATCCTCTTCGCCAAAGACGGCCAGCTCAATCTGCTGGGCCTGTTCAAGATTCCCGCCAGCGAACCGACCCCGGCCGATCCGAATGCCAAGCCGTTCCCGCTGCGCATCGACCGCATTCAACTGGCCGGCGGCAACGTGCATTTCCAGGACGCCCGGCCGAGCGAGCCCATCGAGTTTCTCTACGACAAGCTCGATTTCGAGCTGAAAAACCTCAGCACCCTGCCCGAAGACAATGCCGACATGACCCTGGTGGCTGCCGGCCCGGCCGGTGGGCAGATCGACTGGAAGGGCAACTTCAGCCTGATCCCGTTCACCTCCGAAGGCACACTGAAAGTCACCGACGGCAAGATGAAGTCGTTCTGGCCCTACGTGCGTGACGCCGTGCCGCTGGTGCTCGAAGACGGTGTGATCAATCTCAGCACCGAATACAAACTCAATCTGTCGAAAGAAACCGAGCTGCTGCTGAACAACATCGCAGTGAGTGTCGCGCCGTTCGCGATCAAGGCGCCGGACGGCCGCCCGCTGGCAAAACTTGAACGCCTCGACGTCAGCGAGACTTCGCTGGACCTGGCCAAACAGCAAGTGGTGGTCGGCAAGATCCGCAGCAACAAACTGGAAACCTGGGCCGCGCTCGAAGCCGACGGCCAGCTCGACTGGCAGAAACTGTTCGCCAGTCAGCCATCAAAACCTGCCGCCAAGGCCGCCGCCGAACCCAAGACCACTCCGGCCGCCGCCGACTCGCCGAAAGAACCGGCGGCGCCGAGCAAGCCCTGGCAAGTGCTGCTCAAAGACGTACAGCTACGCAACTACACCGTGCATCTCGCCGACCGCTCGGCCAACCCACCCGTGGCACTGGATGTCACCCCGCTGAATATCGACCTGCAGGATTTCGACAGCCTCAACGGTTCGCCTTTCAAGGTCAGGCTCGACAGCGGTCTGGGCAAACAAGGCAAGATCAACGCCGACGGCGTGGTCAGCCTCGCACCGGTTACCGCCCAGCTCAACGTGAAGACCCAGGACATTGACCTGCGTGTCGCGCAGTCCTACATCAATCCGTTCATTCGCCTGGAACTGCGCAGCGGCATGCTCGGCAGTGACCTCAAGGTCAACCTCAAGAGCACCGCCCCCCTGGCACTCGGCGTGACCGGACGCGCGCAGATCGATCAACTGCACACCCTCGACACCCTGAAAACCCGCGACTTCCTCAAGTGGCAGCAGGTGGTGGTTGAAGGCATCAACTATCAACACGGTGACAGCCTGTCGATCGACAAGGTCAACCTGTTCCAGCCGTATGCGCGCTTCATGATCAACGATGACCGCACCACCAACATCGACGACCTGCTCATCCCGCAGCCTGCCGACAATGGTCCGAAAACCACCGCGGCGAAGCCTGCCAGCAAGGACAAACCACTGGGCATTCACATCGGCGCGATTGCGATCAACGATGGCTCGGCGAACTTTGCCGACTTCAGCCTGACGCCGAATTTCGCCACAGCAGTTCAGCAGCTCAACGGCCAGATCGGCACCATCGACAGTCGTCAGGCGAAACCGGCCAGCGTCGACATCAAGGGCAAGGTCGATCGCTATGCACCGGTGACCATCAAAGGTGCGGTCAACCCGTTCGACCCGATGGCCAGCCTCGACATCGCCACCAGTTTCAAACGCGTCGAGCTGACTACTCTGACCCCGTATTCCGGCAAGTTCGCCGGTTACCGCATCCGCAAGGGCCGGCTCAACCTCGACCTGCATTACCTGATCACCAAGGGCCAGTTGAAGGCTGAAAACAAAGTGGTGGTCGAGCAGTTGCAACTCGGCGAGAAAGTCGACAGCCCGGATGCCGTGAGCTTGCCGTTGAAACTGGCGATTGCCCTGCTCAAGGACGTCGATGGCAAGATCTCCATCGAGCTGCCGGTGACCGGCGACCTCAACAACCCGCAGTTCAGCGTGATGCCGATTGTCTGGCAGACCCTGCGCAACCTGATCGTCAAGGCCGCCGCCGCTCCGTTCAAGATGATTGGCGGGCTGATCAACGGTGGCGGCTCCGAGGACCTCGGTACCGTGTCCTTTGCTGCGGGCTCGAGCGACCTGAGCAAGGACGCCGAGTCGGCGCTGGACAAACTGTCCAAGGCCCTCAAGGAACGTCCGGCCCTGCGCCTGGAAATCGAAGGCACTGCCGCACAGAGCAGCGACGGCCCGTTGATTGCCGAGCAGCGTCTGGAGCGCGAATACCAGTACAACTACTACAAGATGCTCCAGCGCCGGGGCGACAAGGTGCCGGCCCAGGCCTCACTGCTGCAAGTGCCGGACAGCGAGAAAGGCCCGTTGCTCGAAGGCATCTACCGCACCCGTCTGAAAACTCAGCCACCGGCCGAATGGAAAGATCTGGGCAAGGAAGAACGCACGGCGAAAATGCGTGATGGCGTGATCAAGTTCTGGAGTTCCAGCGATGTGCTGCTGCGGCAGTTGGGTCAGGAACGCGCCAGCAGCATCAAGGACTATCTGGTCGACAAAGGCCAGTTGGCGGATGACCGGGTGTACTTCATCGATGCCAATCTGGGCGAAGCCGAGAGCGATGGCCGGGTCGTGACGCAAATGCACCTGGACGCCGAATGATGAACCACAAATGGCGGGTTGCGCTGACACTGCTGCTCGCCGCCAGCCCCGCGCTGGCCTCCGACACGCTGCGCTGCGGCAGCCAACTGGTCAGTCTCGGCGACCGCGCCAGCGAAGTGCTGCAGAAGTGCGGCGAACCGGTCAGCCGCGACGTCCTCGGCTACAAGCGCAGCGCCAACCGTCGCGAAGAGTTTCCAGTCGAGGAATGGACCTACGGCCCGAGCAACGGCATGTACCAATATCTGCGCTTTGAAGGCAATCGCCTGCGGCAGATCAACAGCAAACGCGGTAGTTAATTCCCCCCCTGTAGGAGTGAGCCTGCTCGCGATAGCGGTGTGTCAGTCAGCAGATTTCTCCATCTGACACACGGCTATCGCGAGCAGGCTCACTCCTACAATTGTTTTGTGGTGCCCCTGAAATAGAACAAGCCCCGACACAAGTGCCGGGGCCTGTAATGGTCACATCCGTGTGACCGTTCGCATGAACTCTAAAGTTGCGGCAGACGTATTGCTCGGCCCGTCTGTCGCGTCTTCTCCCGGTCCAGGCGAGAAGTCATGCCTTACTCGGCTTTCAGGCCGTCAGCGGAGACCGCTTTGACGCCTTTGATTTTCTTGGTGATGTTCACCGCGGTGGTTTTCTGAGCTTCGGTGACAGCGACGTCAGAAGACAGGGAAACCACACCTTTGTTGGTTTCGACTTTGATGTCGGTACCAGGAATGCCTTTTTCGGTTACCAGGTCGCTTTTGACTTTGGTAGTGATCCAGGTATCGGAAGTAGCTTCTTTAGCCTTGGTCATTTCACCAGCAGCCAGAGTCATTGGAGCCTGAGTAGCCTGGGTGGTTTGTGCAAAGGCACCGGAAGCCATGGTCAGGGTCAGCGCGGTAGCAGCAGCGGCAGTGATAGCGAACTTCTTCATACGAGTAACTCCTGTTTTTCTGGAAAGTCTGCTGGTTGTCTTGTCAGCAGGGTTACTAGGTATATTGCGAAGGCTGTGCCAACTTTTCGAAAGACAATAAATCCTTTTAAAACAATGATTTACGAATTAAGCAAATTTTCGGAATCATGCAATTTGCATGACAAGTGCATTATCGACATGCAAGTTGCGGCTTTTCGGAAAGTTCCTAACACGCTGAAATTCTTGAAGCTTTTTTCCAGCGTCAAAAGACAAAAAAATGCCCCGCAAAGCGGGGCATCCGGTGACGCGTGTCGAGTCAATCAGGCACCGCTGCCAGGGCAACCCTTAGGCGCGTAGTCGGCGTTCACCGTCGAAGCGCAGCTCCAGACACCCGCCGCCGAGCCGGTCCCCGAAGAACGAGTCAGCGTGATGGTTTTGCCCAACACTGGAGCCGGGGCGTTGGCCAAGGTGCAGACGATGGTCCCCGCGCCAGTCGACGCAGTGCCGGACGCGGTCACGGTGCCGCAATTGGTGGTAGTAAACGACGCGCTACCTGCCACCAGCGTCAGCGTCGGGTCCGTACCTTGATTAATGGTGTCCTCGAAAGGCACTTTTAGCGCGCTGATTTCCGCCAGCCCGGCAGTGACTTTCGAGCGTGCCTGATACTTGGTGTATTGCGGCAGGGCAATCGTCGCCAGAATCCCGATGATCGCCACCACGATCAGCAGCTCGATCAGTGTGAAACCTTTTTGGTTGTTCATAGACAGGCTCTCCATGCATGAGTCGGAATCTCATGATCTGCAAAGAGCTCAGCATAGGCCGTGCCAACCGCTTGCAGACCCCGTGCGCTCGGCATAAAGGCGCCGTGTCGCGCTTTCCTACAACCTGCAACCGCACTATCTGACACTTTTTGTCACCTGTACCGGGCGTGTTTGGCGCTGTCACTTGACTAGGCTATAAGTCATGAACTGTCAGCATCCGGAATCCCCATGAATGACATCGCTCTGAGCGGTCTGGCCAAGCAATTGGTACAGGCCGAACTGCTTACGGAAAAAAGCGCCCAGCAGGCCTGGCAACAGGCGCAGCGCAATCGGCTGTCGCTGGTCAGCTACCTGGTGCAGAACAAACTGGTGAAGAGCTCACAGGTGGCCGAGATCGCTTCCGAGCATTTCGGCATGGCCTTCATGGACCTCAATTGCCTCGACAAGGAAACCCAGCCCAAAGGCCTGGTCAGTGAAAAACTGGTACGCCAGCACCATGCCCTGCCCTTGTGGCGCCGTGGCAACAAGCTGTTCGTGGGCATTTCCGACCCGAGCAATCATCAGGCGATCAATGACATTCAGTTCAGCACCGGGCTGAGCACCGAAGCCATTCTGGTGGAGGACGACAAGCTCACTGATGCCATCGAGAAATTCTTCGACACTCACGCCAGTGGTCTCGAAGACATGGCCGACGTCGATCTCGACGGCGTGGATGTCGAGTCCGTCGACGACAGCCGCCAGGACGCCATTGGCGGCCTCGACGCCGACGACGCGCCGGTCGTGCGCTTCGTGCACAAGATGCTGCTCGACGCGATCAAGAGTGGCTCGTCGGACTTGCACTTCGAACCCTACGAAAAAAACTTCAGGGTGCGGGTGCGCACCGACGGCATCCTGCGCGAGGTGGCCAAACCGCCGATCCAGTTGGCCGGGCGAATCGCCGCACGCCTGAAAGTCATGGCCAGCCTGGATATCTCGGAACGCCGCAAACCGCAGGACGGGCGGATCAAGATGCGCCTGTCGAAGACCAAGTCGATCGACTTTCGGGTCAACACCCTGCCGACCTTGTGGGGCGAGAAAGTGGTGATCCGGATTCTCGACCCGTCCAGCGCGCAGATCGGCATCGATGCATTGGGTTACGAACCGGCGCAGAAAGAGCTGTACATGGCCGCGCTCAAGCAGCCGCAGGGCATGATTCTGGTGACCGGGCCTACCGGGTCGGGGAAAACTGTATCGCTGTACACCGGCCTGAATATCCTCAACACCGTCGACATCAACATTTCCACCGCCGAAGACCCGGTGGAAATCAACATGGAAGGCATCAACCAGGTCAACGTCAATCCGAAACAGGGGCTGGATTTTGCTCAGGCCCTGCGTTCGTTTCTGCGACAGGACCCGGACGTGATCATGGTCGGGGAAATCCGCGACCTGGAAACCGCCGAGATCGCGATCAAGGCCGCGCAGACCGGCCACCTGGTGCTGTCCACGCTGCACACCAACAGCGCCGCCGAAACCCTGACCCGTCTGCACAACATGGGCATTCCCGGGTTCAACATCGCCACCTCGGTCAGCCTGATCATTGCCCAGCGCCTGGCGCGCAAGCTGTGCAGCCACTGCAAGAAACCGATCGAAATCCCTCGCGAGACATTGATCAGGGAAGGTTTCCCGCCGGAACAGATCGGCAGTTTCACGATCTATGAGCCGGTCGGTTGCGACCTCTGCAACGGCGGCTACAAGGGCCGCGTGGGGATTTACGAAGTGGTAAAGAACACCCCTGATCTGCAACGGCTGATCATGGCCGAAGGCAACTCGCTGGAAATCGACAGCCAGATGCGTCGCGACGGCTTCGACGACCTGCGCACCTCGGGCCTGCACAAGGCCATGCAAGGCATCACCAGCCTGGAAGAAATCAACCGGGTCACCAAGGACTGAACATGGCGGTCAAGGCAGCGAAAATCAGTATCTACGCCTGGGAAGGCACGGATCGCAAAGGCAGCAAGGTCACGGGCGAGCTGAGCGGGCAGAACCCCGCGCTGATCAAGGCCCAGCTACGCAAACAGGGGATCAACCCGGGCAAGGTGCGCAAGAAATCTACCTCCCTGCTCAGCCTCGGCAAACGTATCAAGGCCCAGGACATCGCCCTGTTCACGCGGCAGATGGCAACCATGATGAAGGCCGGCGTACCGCTGCTGCAGTCGTTCGACATCATTGGCGAAGGCTTCGACAACCCGGCGATGCGCAAACTGGTAGACGAGGTGAAGCAGGAAGTGGCCGCCGGCAACAGCTTCGCTGCGGCCCTGCGCAAGAAGCCGCAGTTTTTCGATGAGCTGTATTGCAACCTGGTGGATGCCGGCGAGCAATCCGGCGCCCTCGATACGTTGCTCGAACGGGTTGCGACCTACAAGGAGAAAAGCGAAGCGCTCAAGGCCAAGATCAAGAAAGCCATGACCTACCCCAGTGCCGTGGTACTGGTGGCGATGGTCGTTACCGGGATTCTGCTGGTAAAAGTGGTGCCGCAGTTTCAGTCGGTATTTTCCGGTTTCGGTGCTGAACTGCCGGCCTTTACCCTGATGGTAATCAGTATCTCGGAGTTCATGCAGCAATGGTGGTGGGCGGTGCTTGGAGCACTGATTGCAGCGGTGTTCGGCATCCGTCATGCGCTGAAGAAATCCCAGGCATTGCGCGACCGCAAGGATACATGGCTGCTGAAGCTGCCGCTGGTGGGCACGCTGATGTACAAATCGGCGGTGGCACGATTCGCCCGCACCCTGTCGACCACCTTCGCCGCAGGCGTGCCATTGGTGGAGGCACTGGATTCGGTGGCAGGCGCCACGGGCAACGTAGTGTTCAAACGCGCGGTGCTGCGTATCCGCCAGGACGTCGCCACCGGCATGCAGCTGAATTTCTCGATGCGCAGCACCGGCGTCTTCCCCAACATGGCGGTGCAGATGACCGCCATCGGTGAGGAGTCGGGTGCGCTGGACGACATGCTCGACAAGGTCGCCGGTTTTTATGAAGAGGAAGTGGATAACATGGTCGACAACCTCACCAGCCTGATGGAGCCGTTCGTCATGGTGGTACTCGGGGTCATCGTCGGCGGGCTGGTTGTGGCCATGTATCTGCCGATTTTCCAGCTTGGCTCAGCGATCTGACATGCCTATCGACGAACTCTTCAGTCTGTATCCGCTGGCCTTTGTGTGCACCGCCCTGCTGTTGGGTCTGGTGGTCGGCAGTTTCCTCAACGTACTGGTCTGGCGCCTGCCGAAAATGCTCGAGCGCGATTGGCGCCAGCAGGCGCAGGATGTCCTCGGTCTGCCGAGCGAAACACCACTGCCGACCTACAACCTGATGCTGCCGCACTCCGAATGCCCGCACTGCGGTCACCGGATTCGGGCTTGGGAAAACATTCCGCTGCTCAGCTATCTGCTTCTGCGAGGGTGCTGCTCCGCGTGTGCCGCACCGATCAGCAAACGTTATCCCCTGACCGAACTGGCCTGCGGCCTGCTTTCGGCATTCGTCGCCTGGCATCTGGGTTTCGGCTGGCCGGCCGGCCTGTTGATCGTCCTTACCTGGGGGCTGCTGGCGATGAGCCTGATCGACACCGAACATCAACTGCTGCCCGATGTGCTGGTGTTGCCGTTGTTGTGGCTGGGGCTGATCGTCAACAGTTTCGGGCTGTTCGTCTCGCTGCACGCGGCGTTGTGGGGTGCGGTGGCCGGCTACATGGCGCTGTGGTCGGTGTTCTGGCTGTTCAAGCTGCTGACCGGCAAGGACGGCATCGGCCATGGTGATTTCAAGCTGCTGGCACTGCTCGGGGCCTGGGGCGGCTGGCAGATTTTGCCGCTGACGATCCTGCTGTCGTCGCTGGTGGGGGCGATTGTCGGGGTGATTCTGCTGCGTCTGCGTGAGCAGAAAACCTCGACGCCGATCCCCTTCGGCCCGTATCTGGCAATTGCCGGCTGGATTGCCTTGCTCTGGGGTGGTCAAATAACCGACTTCTATTGGCAGTTTGTCGGTTTGAAATGAATACCCCTGTGGAAAAACCCTGGATTCTCGGCCTGACCGGCGGCATCGGCAGCGGTAAAAGCGCCGCTGCCCAGCACTTCATCGATCTCGGGATCCATGTGGTCGACGCCGATCACGCAGCGCGCTGGGTGGTCGAGCCGGGGCGTCCGGCACTGGCGAAGATTGCCGAACACTTCGGGCCCGGCGTCCTGCAAGCCGATGGCACGCTGGACCGTGCGGCCCTGCGCAAATTGATCTTTGAAGTGCCGGAGGAACGCCGCTGGCTCGAAGCCCTGCTGCATCCATTGATCGCCGAGGAAATCGCTCACCATCTGGCGCTGGCAAAATCGCCTTATGCGATTCTGGTGTCGCCGCTGCTGATCGAATCCGGGCAATACGCGATGACCCAGCGCATCCTGGTGATCGACGCCCCGCAACAACTGCAGATCGAACGCACCTTGCAGCGTGATCAGACCAGCGAACAGCAGGTCAAGGCGATCCTCAAGGCCCAGTCGAGCCGCGAAGACCGCGTGAGCCGTGCCGACGATGTGGTGGTCAACGACCGCGACCTCGCCTGGCTGCACAGCGAAGTCGAGCGCCTGCATCACTTTTACCTGACTTTATCCGGAGGCCAAGCATGAGCCCAATCCCAACCGTTGACTGCCCAACCTGCGGCGCCCCCGTGGAATTCACCCCCGAGAACAAGTTTCGTCCGTTCTGCTCCGATCGCTGCAAGCTGATCGACCTCGGCGCCTGGGCGTCCGAAGAGCACAAGATTCCGGTCGCCCCGGATGCCGAAGACGAAATGTTCTCCGGCGATTTCGACCCGCGTCACTGAACGCGATCAGGGCCGCATGAAGCCGTAGTCCTGATCGTCGTCGAGGTTTTCCGCGAGAAAGCGCAACTCGTCGGCCAGGTCTTCGGCGTTGCGCACCGTCTTGCTCTGCTGCACCACCGCGCTGAGCAAGGCGCGCAAACTCAGGCCCGGATCGAAGCCCACCTCCAGCGCCATGTCCAGACTCTGCCGCGTTTCCTGCCTCGCCCACTCGTAAACACTCATGCCGCTGCTCCTGAAGGAATTTGGCCGAGCATGAAATGCCGTGCGGTAAGCGGATTTGATGTGGATCAAGACTTGGGATCGTCGTCCTTCCAAGGCGCCGAAAGGTAGCGGGTGCGGTTGAAGGTTTCCAGCCACTCGGGGCTGAACACCACCAGCGCGCTGATCACCATGCCGTTGATGAACGCTTCGGGAAAGATCAGCAGCCACAGATAGCCGATGAAATCTTCCAGCCATTCCGGCATGGCAAACAGGCCGTCGTACCAGAGCAGGCCCAGGCTCAGGGTCAGACACAACAACGCCGACAACGCTGCGGCGAAAAAACCGGAACAGAAGATATACACGAACGGATTACGCGGCTGCGCGCGCTCGACGATGATCGCCACACCCTCGGTGATCAGCACTGGCAACAGGATCAGCAACGTCCCGTTGACCCCAACCGCCGCCAGATCCTGACGCCCGAGCAACACCAGACCGAGCTGCGCAATCAGCCCGCCGACAATCGCCAGTGGCCAGTCCAGCAGCAGCGTCACGGCGGTCATGCCGATGAAGTGATAGGAAACCCCGGTGTCGAAATCCCTGCGCACCAGCCACAGCAGAAACAAGGCGAACACCGTGCCGAACAGCAAATGCTGACGACGACTGTCACTAAACAATTCGACCCACGGCGCGCGGACAACCGCCCACAGCAGCACCGGCAGGTAAATCAGCCAGCCGAGTGTCAGGCTTGTCGAGGACAGCAGTTCTGCACCGATCATCTCTCCCTCACTTTTATCAGGAAAACTCCCACATCCCCTGTAGGAACTGCCGCAGGCTGCGATCTTTTGATCTTGCACTTTGACAGTCAAAAGATCGCAGCCTTCGGCAGCTCCTACAAGAGCTCAACGTGCGAGCTGTCAGCATCCGCCGATGCAAAGCTTTCTGCTTGTCGCATTTGAACGCTAAGCTTGGGCCTATGGATGACTCAGATTATTTACGCCTGCTGACCATTGCGGCCGAGCAAGCCAACGCGTTTCTGTCCAATGCCCGCAAATGGGAGCGTGAGCGTTGGGTCTGCCAGCGCCTGCTGCAAGGCTTGAACATCCCTTACCGTGCCGATGAGTTCGCCCCCGCCGGCGAGCCGCCGGACGTGCTGTTTCGCGATGCCAATTTCGAAGTGTTCTTCGTTCTCGATGAAGGTCGCCGGCTCAACGACGAATGGCGCGACGAACTGCAGCGCCGGCGCAGTGCGTTTTCCCTCAGCCAACTGGTGCGCCGTGAAGCCAAGCCACGGCGGATCCCGGCCAATGAGTTCCTGTTGCGACTGGCGCCGACCTTGCGCAAAAAAGCGCACAACTACAAGGAACGCGGTATGGATCTGGGTGAACTGGACATCATTGCCTTCGCCAGCCTCAAGCGCGAGGTGCTTGATCTCAACAGCCACTTTCCACCGCCCACCGAGTACTTGCGTCAGGGCTGGCGCTCGCTGTCGCTGGTCGGCCCGACGTTCGCCCGGGTGCTGTTCGCCCATCCTGATGCGCCGGACTTTCTGCGCAGCAACCTCGGTCGCAGCATCGTCTTCGATGTCGGGATCAGCCTGTGACGCCGCTGCAGCAGTTGATCGCCGACGTGCCGCAAAGCGGCCGCGTGCGCTGGATCGGCGTGCGCCCGGAGTCTCGCGGGCCGATGATCGAGCTTGACGCCGTCGAGGCACGGCTCGAAGCCGGATTGACCGGTGACCACGCCCGCCCCGGCGTGCGCAACGCGCGGCAAGTGACGTTGATTCAGTTCGAACACCTGGCCGTGATCAACGCACTGATGGGCCGACCTGCCGATCAACCCGTGAGGCCTGAAGACCTGCGGCGCAATCTGGTCATCAGCGGTATCAATCTGTTTAGTCTCAAAGGTCGGCGCTTTCGCATCGGTCAGGCAATATTCGAGACCACCGGCTGGTGTCAGCCCTGCGCGCGCCTGCAAAACAACCTTGGCCCCGGCACCTTTCAAGCGGTGCGCGGGCATGGCGGAATAACCGCGCGGGTGTTACAAAGCGGGATCATTCGCCTCGACGACGGTGTTTCGGTCGAACCGGTTCCGGCCAGTGGCTATGCTGCATTCAACCCGGGTTAAAAACCGCTGTAGCTTCCCCACCTTCAGCAACGTCTACCTGACGAGGCCTTTATGACCAGCCGCCTGAACCCCGAAGACCAGAAGCATGTCGAAGAGTACCTGCAGTTGTCCCAACACCGTGTCGAGCGCCGGCCTTTCCGGCCGTGGATGCTCCTGGTGCTGGTGCTGGCAGTGACCATTGGTCTGGGCTTGCTGAGCCGATTAATCAGTTACCTGACGCTATGAGCTGCCTCGCGCTCGCTCGGGTAACCGCACCGATTTCCTTTAAAAACCTTGCGAGTTATCCCTATGTCCCATCGTATTGTTATTGTCGGCGGCGGCGCCGGCGGTCTGGAGCTGGCTACCCGTCTGGGTAAGACTCTGGGCAAGCGCGGCACGGCCAGTGTGATGCTGGTCGACGCGAACCTCACGCACATCTGGAAACCCCTGCTGCACGAAGTGGCTGCCGGATCGCTGAACTCTTCCGAAGACGAACTCAACTATGTTGCCCAGGCGAAATGGAACCACTTCGAGTTCCAGTTGGGGCGCATGAGCGGGCTTGATCGCGCGCAGAAGAAAATCCAGCTGGCGGCCACCTACGACGAAAACGGCGTGGAACTGGTTCCCGCCCGTGAAGTGCAGTACGACACGCTGGTAATCAGCGTCGGCAGCACCACCAACGATTTCGGCACCCAGGGCGCAGCGCAGCACTGCCTGTTCCTCGACACCCGCAAACAAGCCGAACGCTTCCACCAGCAACTGCTCAATCACTATCTGCGCGCTCACGCCGGGCAGACCGATGTGGTAGAACAGATCAGCGTGGCCATCGTCGGGGCCGGCGCCACGGGCGTCGAGCTGGCGGCCGAACTGCACAACGCGGCGCATGAGCTGGCGGCCTATGGTCTGGACCGGATCAAACCGGAAAACATGCACATCACCCTGATCGAAGCCGGGCCACGGGTGCTGCCAGCCCTGCCGGAGCGTATCAGCGGCCCGGTGCACAAGACTCTGGAGAAACTCGGGGTCAACGTGATGACCAACGCTTCGGTCAGCGAAGTGACCGCCGACAGCCTGATCACTGCCGACGGCAACGAGATCAAGGCCAGCCTGAAAGTCTGGGCAGCGGGGATTCGCGCACCGGGTTTCCTCAAGGACATCGACGGTCTGGAAACCAACCGCATCAATCAACTGCAAGTGCTGCCGACCCTGCAGACCACCCGCGACGAAAACATCTTCGCGTTTGGCGACTGCGCCGCCTGCCCGCAACCGGGTTCGGATCGCAACGTGCCGCCCCGTGCACAAGCCGCGCACCAACAGGCATCGCTGCTGGCCAAGTCACTGAAGCTGCGCATCGAGGGCAAAACCCTGCCGGAGTACAAATACACCGATTACGGCTCGCTGATTTCGCTGTCGCGCTTCTCGGCGGTGGGTAACTTGATGGGTAACCTGACCGGCAGCGTGATGCTGGAGGGCTGGCTGGCGCGGATGTTCTACGTGTCGCTGTATCGCATGCACCAGATGGCGCTGTACGGGCCGTTCCGCACGGCGATGCTGATGCTGGGCAGCAAGATCGGCCGCGGCACCGAGCCACGCCTGAAGCTGCATTGATGGCGTAAATCCTTTAGGAGTGAGCCTGCTCGCGATAACGGTGGGTCAGTCAATTCATTCATGACTGACACACTGCTATCGCGAGCAGGCTCACTCCTACAATTGTTTTGCGTAGGGCCTGAGTTTTTCATGGGCAAAAAAAATCCCCGTATCTTTCGATACGAGGATTTTCAATATGGTCGGGGTAAGGGGATTCGAACTCCTGACATCCTGCTCCCAAAGCAGGCGCGCTACCGGACTGCGCTATACCCCGGTTTGAAATTGGCTCCGTGACCAGGACTCGAACCTGGGACCCAATGATTAACAGTCATTTGCTCTACCGACTGAGCTATCACGGAACTACATATTTCAATTTGCAACGGTGAAACTTGAAGCTTCTCGACATCGTTTTCGCATCGCTGCGTTCGTGTGTCTGAGGCGCGCTATTCTACAACCTAGAACACCTCTGTCAACCCCCTAAATTGCTTTCAAGTTAATGATTTGCAACTTATTTCAGTTTTCAACCCAGTGGGTTGAAACGCTGCCGGTGACTGACTGCGGGGCGCACTTTACAAGCCTTTTCCTTAGAGTTCAACAGCCTAACGAAAAAAAGGCCTCGCAAAGCGAGGCCTTCCTTATTTCATTGGCGTTTCGGCTCAGTCGAAAACGATTTCGTCGTTCACCACTTTGCCGGTCGCCGTGTCGCCTGGCAGGAAATGCCCCGACAGGATCAACTGCGCCAACGGGTTTTCGATCCAGCGCTGGATCGCACGTTTGAGTGGACGTGCGCCATAGACCGGGTCGTAACCGACGGCAATCAGCTTGTCCATCGCTTCCGGGCTCAGCTCCAGCTTCAGCTCGCGCTCGGCCAGACGGCTGCGCAGACGGCCCAACTGGATCTCGGTAATGCCCGCGATCTGATCCCGCGCCAATGGCTCGAAGATCACCACTTCGTCGACCCGGTTGATGAACTCCGGACGGAAGTGCGACGTCAGCGCGTCCATCACCGCTGCACGCTGGGCCTCACGGTCACCGACCAGTTCCTGGATCTGCGACGAACCGAGGTTCGAGGTCATGACGATCACGGTATTGCGGAAATCCACCGTACGCCCGTGGCTGTCGGTCAGACGGCCATCCTCCAGCACCTGCAGCAAGATGTTGAACACGTCCGGATGCGCCTTCTCGACCTCGTCCAGCAGGATCACCGAGTAAGGCTTGCGGCGCACCGCTTCGGTCAGGTAACCGCCCTCCTCGTAGCCCACGTAGCCTGGTGGCGCACCGATCAGCCGCGCCACGGAGTGTTTCTCCATGAACTCGGACATGTCGATCCGCACCATCGCCTCTTCCGTATCGAAGAGGAATTCGGCCAGCGCCTTGCACAGCTCGGTTTTACCGACACCGGTCGGGCCGAGGAACATGAACGAGCCGCTTGGACGATTCGGGTCCGCCAGCCCGGCACGCGAGCGCCGTACCGCGTTGGCGACCGCAACCACCGCCTCGTCCTGACCAATCACACGCTGGTGCAACAGGCTTTCCATCTTCATCAGCTTGTCGCGCTCGCCTTCGAGCATTTTCGATACCGGAATACCGGTCCACTTCGAAACGACTTCGGCGATTTCCTCTTCGGTCACCTTGCTGCGCAGCAACTGGTTTTCGCTCGTGCCGTGCTGGTCGACCATCTGCAGGCTGCGTTCCAGATCCGGGATCACCCCGTACTGCAATTCGGCCATGCGGTTGAGATCGCCTTTACGGCGCGCCGCTTCCAGTTCCTGACGCGACTGCTCGATCTTTTGCTGAATCTGCGCCGAACCCTGTACCTCGGCTTTTTCCGAGTTCCAGATTTCTTCCAGATCCGAGTACTCACGCTCGAGGCGGACGATTTCTTCCTGGAGTTTTTCCAGCCGTTTCATCGCCGCTTCATCGCTTTCTTTCTTCAGCGCCTGGGATTCCACCTTCAACTGAATCAGGCGACGTTCCAGACGATCCAGCACTTCCGGCTTGGAGTCGATCTCCATACGGATACGGCTGGCGGCCTCGTCGATCAGGTCGATGGCCTTGTCCGGCAACTGCCGGTCAGTGATGTAGCGATGGCTGAGCTTGGCCGCCGCGATGATCGCACCGTCAGTGATCGCCACTTTATGGTGAACCTCATAACGCTCCTTGAGGCCACGCAGAATGGCGATGGTGTCTTCTTCGCTCGGCTCGTCCACCAAGACTTTCTGGAAACGCCGCTCAAGCGCCGCATCCTTCTCTATATATTGGCGGTACTCGTTGAGCGTGGTTGCGCCGACGCAGTGCAGCTCACCGCGGGCCAACGCCGGTTTGAGCATGTTGCCGGCATCCATCGAACCTTCGCCCTTACCGGCGCCGACCATGGTGTGCAGTTCGTCGATGAACAGAATGATCTGCCCTTCCTGCTTCGACAGCTCGTTGAGCAGCGCTTTGAGGCGTTCTTCGAACTCACCGCGATACTTGGCACCGGCAATCAGTGCGCCCATGTCCAGCGACAACAGACGCTTGCCCTTGAGGCCGTCCGGCACTTCGCCGTTGATGATGCGCTGGGCCAGACCTTCGGCAATCGCGGTTTTACCCACGCCAGGTTCGCCGATCAGCACCGGGTTGTTCTTGGTGCGACGCTGCAGAACCTGAATGGTGCGGCGGATTTCGTCGTCACGGCCGATCACCGGATCGAGCTTGCCGTCTTCGGCACGCTTGGTCAGATCGACGGTGTACTTGTCCAGCGCCTGACGCGACTCTTCGTGGTTGGCGTCATTTACCGCTTCACCGCCGCGCAGGTTGTTGATCGCGTTTTCCAGGGCTTTCTTGCTCACGCCCTGGCCGAGCAGCAACTTGCCGAGCTTGCTGTTCTCGTCCATCGCGGCGAGCAGCACCAGCTCGCTGGAAATGAACTGGTCGCCCTTCTGCTGGGCCAGACGATCGGCCTGATTGAGCAGACGCGCCAGGTCCTGCGACATGTTGACGTCGCCGGTCGGGTTCTGGATTTTCGGTAATTGATCGAGCTCTTTGGTCAGCTCTTTACGCAAGCTGTTAACGTCGAAGCCGACTTGCATCAACAGGGGTTTGATCGAACCACCCTGCTGTTCAAGCATGGCTTGCATCAAATGCGCCGGCTCGATGGCCGGATGATCGTGGCCAACGGCCAGGGATTGGGCGTCGGATAACGCCAACTGTAATTTGCTGGTTAAACGGTCTATACGCATGGGGTCACCTTCCTTTTGAGCAGGCCGGACCTAAAAACCATCCTGAATAAAGAAACCTGCCAGATACCACTGTAGATGCGGTCGATTCTGGGAGATTCAAGCGTCAGCGAGTTGATTCAGGTCAGGCAAGTCTAGCGGGTGAGCCAGACAAGGGAGGCGAAACGGCCAGTGCGCGACGCACGGCGGTAAGAAAAGAAGCGCGGATCGGTCACAGTGCAGAAACCGCCGCCATAAACCGCAGTGACACCGCGTTCAGCCAGACGCAAGCGCGCCAGCAGATAGATGTCGGCCATGAACTTGCCAGCATTGTGGCTGGGGACGAAGGCGGATGCTGCTTCCGGCAATTGATTGACGAAGACTTCGCGTACCTCCGGGCCGACTTCGAAGGCTTTCGGGCCGATGGCCGGGCCGAGCCAGACCAGTACGTCCGCCGCAGCGGTGTCGAGATGATCGAGGGTAGCTTCCAGTACTCCCGCCGCCAAACCGCGCCAACCAGCGTGAGCCGCCGCGACGCGAGTACCGGCACGGTTGCAGAACAATGCCGGCAGGCAATCTGCGGTCATCGCCGTGCAGGCAATCCCGGGAGTCGCCGTCCAACTGGCATCGGCGGTGGCAACCACGCCCGGATCAGCATGGGCCACGGCAATCCCGTGCACTTGCTGCAACCAGGCAGGCTTTATCGAGAAGTGTTCGGTCAGACGCCGACGATTCTCGGCGACTGATTCCGGGCGATCATCGACATGATCACCCAGATTGAGGCTGTCGAACGGCGCCTCGCTGACACCCCCCTCGCGGGTGGTGACACAGGCCCTGACGCTGGCCGGCGCAGGCCAGTCCGGCGTCAGCCAGTTCATCCGACGAAGGCCTCGCGATCCTGCTTGAGCAGGGTCAGCAGCCAGACGAAATCTTCCGGCAGCGGCGATTCCCAGCTCATGCGCTCACCGGTGGTCGGATGATCCAGCTCGAGGAAACGCGCGTGCAGGGCCTGACGCGGGAAGTGCTTGAGGGATTCGACCATGGTCGGGTTCGCGGCCGGCGGAATGCGGAAACGACCGCCGTACGCCGGGTCACCGACCAACGGGAAGTTGATGTGCGACATGTGCACGCGGATCTGGTGGGTCCGGCCGGTTTCCAGCTTCACCCGCACGTGGGTGTGCGAACGGAAACGCTCCAGCACGCGGTAGTGACTGACGGCGGGCTTGCCACCCTCCATCACTGCCATGCGCTGGCGCTGCTGACCATGACGGCCGATCGGGGCGTTGATCTTGCCCCCGGCGGTGACGACACCGATCACGATGCACTCGTAGATCCGGCTGACACTGCGGCTTTGCAGCTGGGCAACGAGCTTGGTCTGCGCCTGAATGGTCTTGGCCACCACCATCAGACCGGTGGTGTCCTTGTCCAGACGATGCACGATCCCGGCACGCGGGACATTGATGATGTCCGGCACGTGGTGCAGCAAGGCGTTGAGCAAGGTGCCATCGGCGTGACCGGCAGCCGGGTGCACCACCAGGCCCGCAGGCTTGTTGATCACCAGGATGTCGTCGTCTTCATAGACGATATCGAGCTCGATGTCCTGGGCGATCCACTCGCCCTGGGCTTCCTGCTCGGCAGTCAGCTCAAGGATGGCACCGCCGTGCACGATGTCGCGCGGGCGGATGACCGCCCCGTCCACAGTCAGGCGACCTTCTTTGATCCAGGCGGAAAGGCGCGAGCGTGAGTGCTCAGCGAAGAGTTGGGCGGCGACTTGATCGAGGCGTTGGCCGCCCAAATCGGACGGCACCTCTGCGCGAAGTTCAATTTTATCGGACATGCTCTGACTGGGCGTCGGCACAGCCTTTGGTTTCGGCTGCGCGCTTGTGGTTAAATACGGCGTCTTTTGCCCCGAGGCTTTTCAACGGGGCGCTCATCATAACAGGACGGCCCCGCCCAAGACAGCGGCCGTCATAGGGACGCAAGCCGCCATGCAAGTGAAACACCTGCTGCTGATCGCCATCCTCGCATTGACCGCTGCTTGCTCATCGAAGGAAGTCGTAGACGAAAACCTCAGCGAAGCCGAGCTGTATCAGCAGGCTCAGACCGACCTGGACAACAACAGCTACACCAGCGCCACAGCCAAGCTGAAGGCCCTGGAGTCGCGTTATCCGTTCGGTCGCTACGCCGATCAGGCGCAGCTGGAGCTGATCTACGCCAACTACAAGAACGCCGAGCCGGAAGCTGCAAAGTCCGCCGCCGAGCGTTTCATTCGTTTGCATCCGCAGCATCCGAACGTGGATTACGCGTACTACTTGAAAGGTCTGACCTCTTTCGACCAGGACGTCGGCCTGCTGGCGCGCTTCCTGCCGCTGGACATGACCAAGCGTGACCCGGGCGCTGCCCGCGACTCGTACAACGAGTTCGCTCAGCTGACCAGCCGCTACCCGAACAGCCGCTACGCGCCGGACGCCAAGCAGCGCATGATCTACCTGCGCAACCTGCTGGCCGCCTACGAAATCCACGTAGCCGACTACTACCTGACCCGTCAGGCCTACGTCGCCGCCGCCAACCGTGGCCGTTATGTAGTGGAAAACTTCCAGGAAACCCCATCGGTCGGCGACGGCCTGGCGGTGATGACCGAGGCTTACCAGCGTCTGCACCTGGACGATCTGGCCGCCACCAGCCTGGAAACCCTGAAGCTCAACTACCCGAATCACCCGAGCCTGAAAGACGGTCAGTTCGTGCCATCGGTCGCCGAAGCCGACAACCGTTCGTTCCTGAGCAAGGCGACGCTGGGTCTGATCGAATCGCGTCCACCGCTGCCGCCGGGAGAAACCCGCGCCAACCAGGACGTGCAGAAGCAATTCCAGGACGCGAAAGACGCGATCCCGAACGAGCTCAAGCCTAAAGACGAAAACGGTGACGTGATTGAAGAAGAACATCACGAAGCCGCAGGCAACAACGATGACCGTTCGTGGTTCAGCTACATGACCTTCGGCGTGTTCGACTGATCACACCGGGCGTCACAAAAAAGGGAGATCTGCGGATCTCCCTTTTTCATTGCCGCGCATTAATAGTCTGTGCGCTTGCCGGCTCCTTGGCTAAACTGCCGAATCATTAGCCGAAAAGCCGCCCATCATGCTCCGTTTACTGTTCTGGATTGTCCTGATTTTTGCTGCGGTATGGCTGTGGCGAAAATTCAAGGCGCCCGCCGCTTCCGCCCAGTCGCCCCGCGAGCAAGACGCCGCGCCGATGGTGCGCTGCGCCCATTGCGGCGTGCACCTGCCGCGCGATCGCGCGCTGAATCTTCAGCAACAGTGGTATTGCAGCCAGGCTCACCTTGAGCAAGGCCCGGGCACCAGTGATCGCTGAGGCCGCCCACGCCGACAGTAAACAGGCGCAGCGCCTGCTGCGTCTCTATCATCTCTACCGTTTGAGCGTCGGCATCACCCTGGTGCTGTTGATCTCCAGCAACATGGACAACCGCCTGCTGACCTCGGCCGACGACGACCTGCTGCGCAGCGGCAGTTGGTTGTATCTGGTGCTGAACATTCTGCTGGTGGTGTTCCTCGAGAACACTCGCCGACCGGCGCAGCTGTTCAGCCTGGCACTGGTCGATGTGCTGTTGCTGTGCGGCCTGTTCTACGCGGCGGGCGGCGTGGCCAGCGCCATCGGCAACCTGCTGATTGTCTCGGTGGCGATCGCCAATACCCTGCTGCGCCGACGCATCGGCCTGCTGATTGCCGCCATCGGCGCCCTCGGCATTGTCGCTTCCAGTTTCCTGCTGGGGTTCAACCAGCCCCTGAGTGCCAATAATTACCTGCAAGCCGGGACCCTCGGCGCCCTGTGTTTTGCCGCATCGCTGCTGGTACAGGGCTTGGTTCGGCGCCTGGAAGTCAGCGAGACCCTCGCCGAACAGCGCGCCAGCGAAGTGGTCGGCCTCGAGGCCCTCAACGCCCTGATTCTGCAGCGCATGCGCACCGGCATCCTGGTGCTCGACGAACAGCGTCGGGTGCAACTGGCCAATCACAGCGCGAAAAATCTGCTGGCGCAGTCGCACCTTGAGGGGCATTTGATTGATGACTACTCGCCGGCACTGGTCGAGCGCCTGCAACTGTGGCTGAGCAACCCGACCCTGCGCCCGCAGAGCCTGAAGATTCCCGGCAACGGTCTGGAACTGCAACCGAACTTCATCGCCCTCGCACAGAGTCCGAACCAGCAAACCCTGGTATTTCTCGAAGACCTTGCGCAAGTCGCCCAGCAAGCCCAGCAACTCAAGCTCGCCGCGCTCGGGCGCCTGACCGCCGGCATCGCCCATGAAATCCGCAACCCATTGGGGGCCATCAGTCACGCCGCGCAGCTATTGGGCGAGTCCGAGGAACTCGATGGCGCCGATCGGCGTCTGACGCAGATTATTCAAGACCACTCCCAGCGCATGAACCGAGTCATCGAAAACGTCCTGCAACTGTCGCGTCGCCAGCAGAGTGCTCCGCAACGCCTGGATCTCAAGCCTTGGCTGGAACACTTTGTTGCCGAGAGCCGCGAACAGGCGAACGAACGCCAGTCGATTCATTTGCGGATCAATTCCGGGGACTTCATCACGCTGATGGACCCCGACCAGCTCACGCAGATTCTCGACAATCTATTACGCAATGGCTGGCGACACAGCGCCCTGCTGCATGAGCAGGCCGAAGTCTGGCTGGCGCTGTTCATCGACGCCGACAGTCAGCTGGCGGTGCTCGAAGTACAGGACAACGGCCCCGGTGTGCCGCCCGATCAGCAGGCGCATCTGTTCGAACCGTTCTTCACCACCAGCAGCCAGGGCACCGGCCTTGGGCTTTATCTGTCCCGTGAGCTGTGCGAAAGCAACCAGGCGCGCCTAGACTTCAAACCACGCCAAGGCGGCGGCTGCTTTCGCATCACCTTTGCTCACGGACGGAAACAAAGTTGAACACGAGCCCACGGCAAAAAATCCTCATCGTCGACGACGAGCCGGATATCCGCGAACTCCTGGAAATCACCCTGGGACGGATGAAACTCGACACCTTCAGCGCGCGCAATCTCGGCGAAGCCCAGTCGTTGTTGCAGCGCAATGCGTTTGATCTGTGCCTGACCGACATGCGCCTGCCTGACGGCACGGGGCTGGACCTGGTGCAGCACATCCAGCAACGTTATCCACAACTGCCGGTAGCGATGATCACCGCGTATGGCAGCCTGGAAACCGCGATCAATGCGCTGAAGGCCGGGGCCTTCGACTTCCTCACTAAACCGGTTGATCTCACGCGCCTGCGCGAACTGGTCAGCACCGCATTGCGCATGCCGGCGGCGGGTGGCGCTGTATCGTCGATAGATCGGCGCCTGCTTGGCGACTCGCAGCCCATGCGCGAGCTGCGCAAACAGATCGACAAACTGGCGCGCAGTCAGGCCCCGGTCTACATCAGCGGCGAATCGGGCAGCGGCAAAGAACTGGTCGCGCGGCTGATCCACGAACAGGGGCCGCGCGCCAGCAAGCCGTTTGTGCCGGTCAATTGCGGGGCGATTCCGTCGGAGCTGATGGAAAGCGAGTTTTTCGGCCATCGCAAGGGCAGCTTCACTGGCGCGGTCGAGGATAAACCCGGACTGTTCCAGGCCGCGCACGGCGGTACCCTGTTTCTCGACGAGGTGGCGGACCTGCCGCTGTCGATGCAGGTGAAATTGCTGCGAGCAATTCAAGAGAAAGCCGTGCGCAGCGTCGGCGGCCAACAGGAAGCGGTGGTCGATGTGCGCATTCTTTGCGCCACCCACAAGGATCTCGACGCCGAGGTCGCCGCCGGACGCTTTCGCCAGGATCTGTATTACCGCTTGAACGTGATCGAACTGCGCGTGCCATCCCTGCGCGAACGGCGCGATGACATCGAAGTGCTGGCTGCGCAGATGCTCCAGCGCCTGGCGGCAGGCAGCGGCCGCGCGGCGGCTCGTCTGCATCCGCAGGCGCTTGAGGCGCTGAAGAGTTACCGCTTTCCGGGGAATGTGCGGGAGCTGGAAAACGTCCTCGAACGGGCGCACACGTTGTGTGAAAACCAGTTGATCGAGGCGGCGGACTTACGTCTCAGCGAAGGTAATTGCGCGGTCGAGGGCGGTATTGCCGACCTGACGCAAATCGACAACCTTGAGGACTATCTGGAGAACGTCGAGCGCAAGCTGATTTTGCAGGCGCTGGAGGAAACGCGCTGGAATCGTACAGCGGCGGCGCAGCGCTTGAGCCTTTCGTTTCGGTCGATGCGTTATCGGCTGAAGAAACTCGGGCTGGATTGAGTCTTTAAAGGATCGCAGCCTGCGGCAGCTCCTACATTGGAATGCGATTCCTGTAGGAGCTGCCGCAGGCTGCGATCTTTGGCTTTTGCCTTAAATACGACCTTCAGGCGCATACGGCGCCGGATCAATAATCGGCGCCCGCCCCAGCATCACATCGACAAACAGCTGACACGACGCCGGCGCCAGCACCAGGCCATTGCGGTAATGCCCGCAGTTCAGCCACAAACCCTCAAACCCCGGCACCCGGCCGATATACGGAATGCCCTCCGGCGAGCCCGGACGCAAACCGGCCCAATGCCCCACCACTTCAGCCTCCGCCAGCGCCGGCAGCAGCTCGACCGCCGAAGCCTTGAGGCTCGCCAGCGCAACCTCGGTCGGGGTCTTGTCGAAGCCTTCATGCTCCAGCGTACTGCCGATCAGGATGTGCCCGTCGCGACGCGGAATCGCATAACGCCCCTTGGCCAGCACCATGCTCGGCAGGAAATCCGCTGCACACTTGTAGAGAATCATCTGGCCCTTGACCGGCTCGACCGGCAGCGTCAGGTCCAGCGTCTTGAGCAGATCACCGCTCCATGCCCCGGCCGTCAGCACCACTTGATCGCCGCTGATCAGGCCTTTCGACGTTTCGACGCCAACCACCCGCTCGCCTTCGCGCACAAACCCGCGAACTTCGCATTGCTCGTGAAGGGTCACGTTCGGCAGCGCCAGCAAAGCGGCTTTCAGCGATTTGACCAGACGCGGGTTACGCACGTTGGCTACGTCAGCCATGTAGATCGCCCGGGAGAACCCGCCGCCCAGCACCGGCACCGCATCGTGCGCCGCCGAGATATCCACAGCCCGCAGCGGACGGTTTTCCCGCTCGGCCCAGGCCAGCGCTTCGGCTTCATCCTCCAGATCCAGCCAATACAGGCCGGTGGTGTGCACCTCGGGATCAACCCCGGTATCGGCAAACAGCCGCTCGCCCAGCTGTGGATAAAAATCCTGCGACCAATGCGCCAGCGCGGTGACTGCCGGGCTGTAGCGCCACGGGAACAGCGGCGAAACGATACCGCCGCCGGCCCAGGACGATTCCTGGCCGACGTTCGAGCGATCCAGCAGCACCACGCTGCGCACTTCGGAGGCGAGGTTGTAGGCGGTCAGCAGGCCAATCACCCCGCCACCGACAATCACCACTTGCTGTTGCCTGGTCATGTTTGATCCAACCGTAAAAAAGACAGTGGGCGCAAAAAGACGCCCTGAAGAAGGTACCTCAGCGGCCCCAGCAATCCTTGGTGGTCAGCCCGGTGGTAGCGTTGTTCATGCTGCGAACCCCCGTATTGGTCAGGGTGAAGTCCCCGCACTTGTCGGTGGCCATGGCAGTGCCAGCCTTGCGGGTGGCGGTCAGCAGGAAGGTCTGGTCAGCGATCGTCGGGGTGATGGTGTAGAAATCATTGCCCGTGCTCAGACCGGTGATGCCGGTGTAGACGTTGTTTTTGGTATAGAAACGCTCGAGGCTCTGCGCCTGCTCCGAGAGCAGCGACACCACTTCGGCACGCCGGCCCTTTTTCAGGTACTCGGTGTAGCTCGGTGCGGCGATGGTGATGATGATCCCGATGATCGCAATCACGATCATGATTTCGATCAGGGTGAAGCCTTGGTTGACTCTGCGCATGCCTCAAACTCTCAATTACTGTATTTGTCGCCACATGATACGACGGCTGCCGCCGCCGGATTTTTCCACCAGTGTGGTCACGGTGCCACTGGAATCGTTGACGATCTTGCGCGTCGCGCCATTGACGATGGCGTTAAGGGTCGGAATCCCGCCGGTGAACACCACGCCGCTGGAAATCGTATCGTTACTGTCGACCACGCCATCGGCGTTGGTGTCGAGCACTGCGTAGTTGAGCATCTTACCGCTGAACGCATCGAGTTCGACCAGTTTGCCGGTGCCAAAACTGGCACACGGGTCGGTGGTGTCGACACTGGCAGTGGTAAACACGATGCGCCCGAGCACCAGACTGGCCTGATTGATCACCCGCTCGCCGGTCAGCACGTTGTTGTACACCAACGGCAGATACCAGCCCTTCTCCCCCGGATAGGTCGTGTCGTTCTGGCTGGTGGTGATGAACTGCCCGGTGCTGCCGGAGAACACTCCGGTCACCGCCTGCGCCTGCAGGTTGCTGACGGTCAACTGGCCGGAACCGCCGTCGGCGTCCCACACCGAGTAGAACGCCTGCAAATCCTTGTTGGTCTTGTCGGCGGTTTCGTTGAATTTGCCGGTGCCGACAAAGATCTGTTTGCCTCCCAGCGAATTGTCCGCCAGCAACGGCTGCGCGGTGATCGGCTGGGTCGCCCCGCCCGCCGTGGTAAACAGTGGTTTGCCGGAAAACGCCACACCCCAGCTGTCGGTTGACGTCGCGCTCAGATCGAATTTCCACAAACGCCCTTTCAAGTCACCGCCGTAAGCGGCCTGCACCACGTTCGACGAATTGACCTTGAGCTTCACCGACGACAGGCCATTGGTGGTTTCGGTGCTGTCGATCACGATCTTCTTGATCAACGAACCGTCACGCACATCCAGCACATACAACGCCGCCACCCCGGAGTTGCTGCCATAACCATTGGCAATGAATGCCGCCCAGCGACCATCGGCCAAGCGTGCCACTTCCGGCCGCGCATAGGCGTAACCCAGATCATTAAAGGCGTTGGCAGTGTTCGCCGTGGCAGGTGCACTGACTTCCCACAGGGCATTGAGCACATTGCCCGCGGACGCGTCGAACAGTTGCAGCGCGTAGAACGTCTTGCCGCCAGCACCGGTGCCGCCGATGGCCACGGTTTTCCAGGCACTGTTGAACTGAAGGTCGTAAACCCCGACCTGACCGTCCACCAGAAACTTGTGGCTGACGCCATTGATGTACGCCGGATCGGCAATCAGCCGCAACGACGGCAACACGCTGGACGGCATGTAGGCATAGCGCCGGGTGCCGTTTGCCGAGTTGATCACGTTGACGAAACCGTCGTTGGCATTCACCACCAGATTCGAATTCATGTTCGCCGCTTTGGTGGTCAGGTACGTGGTGTAGGTGGTGTCACCCGAGAGGTCGGAGGCGGTTTTGTCGCTGGGCGAGGCCAGCACCAGCGGCGAGTTGATGATGTCGCCGAGCAATACGCTTCGCACCTTGAGCCCGGTCTTGTTGGTGCCCTTGCTCCACTCCACCAGATCGTTGCCGCTGATGCCGGTGGGCAGGCTCTGGCTGAGCGTGGTCTGCTGGGCCGCGGAAAAGTTGCCGTAAGCCAGGGTGACGGCGGCGTTACTGCTGGTGTTCCACGATTGATAAGTCGGTGCGGTCGCGCCCGGCACGATCGTGGTATCGGTGGTCCACAACGCTGCGGAGGTATTTACCGCGCCGGCCGAAGTGAAACCAAAGGACTTGATCGTGCCGCGCCAGTCCTTGGGGTCGTAGCTGGTCTGGAAATAACTGGTGCCACTGGCCAGCGTGGTACCGCTAGTGACCCCGCTACCGCCGGAACCGGCCTTGGAGGTGATGTCGCTCAACGCCGAGGACAGCGCGGCATTTAGGCCCGTGCTATCGGTCGCCTGGTAATACTTGCCTTGCCCGTAAGCGGCGGCGTCCGAGAGCATGTCGTTGTCGGCAGTAAAACCGACGGTGTAGGTGTTCATGTTCTGTTTGGGAAAATCCGCCAAGCCCCAACTCTTGCCCGCGAGATCGGTGCCTGTCGAACGCATGTCGATGTCGAAGGCGAACTTGGCGATGTCATCCAGATACAGCGTGTCACCCTCGTTGTCGCCATTGAGGTTGTTGCCATCATTATTGATGCCGTCCCAGTTCGGCAGACGACTGCCACCCAACGGATCGTTGGTCGGGAAGGTGCGATCGTAGGTCGGCAAACCGTCAGTGATCACCACGCCGTAGTTCTTCTGGCAACGGTACTGGATCGGGCTGGTGTAGGTCGTCGGCGTGCTGTTGTAGTACGGCGTCATGCCGCGCATGTAGCGGGTGATTTCGTAATAGGTTTCCGCCAACGGCGTGTTGGCCACGGCGCCCAGGGCGTTGATCGAAGAAATCAGCGCGTTGTAGTTAGTGTCGGCTTGCGCCTGGGTCACGCTGCCGGAGACCGGTGACAGGTCGCTGATGGCGCGGGCGATGTAACCGCCGTTGCCGGGGTTGTTGCTGGTGACCGGATTGAAGGTCGACAGGCCCATGCGCAAGGTACGGTTGCTGGTAACCAGCGCGGTGGATACGTTGCGCGCCACGTTGATCCGGTAGTCGTTGGGGATGGATCCGGTGGTGAAGTCGCGGTTGCTGCCGTTCGCCAGCCCCACCAGATAGGCGATGTAGTCCCCGGTGTAGCGCGTGTTGCCTCCGCCGACCGGGTCCGGCAATTTCAGGCACTGCGGCACCAGACTGTTGTTGTAGAACGCAAAGGCACCGCCGGAGCAACCGGCAGTCGGCAGGTTTGACAGAAACACCGGATCGCCGGTGATCGCCGTCGAACTCAGGCACAGTCCGAGCAGCGCATTACATTGCCGGGCCGGGGTGCGCGTGACCGTCGGATCGAAGCCCGCCGCGTAAATGATGCTGTTCATGCTGCCGGAATCGTCGATCAGCAGCATCACGTTGGGCGGCACCGCAGCCGCGCTCAGCAGTGGCGAATCGGACGGCGTGAACGCATACGCCGGCGCTGCCAGATACAAACCCAGCAGCATCCCCGTCAACAGCGTCCAGTAGCGCTCAATACTTCGCATAGACACTCTCCACCACACTGCGCGAAGTACCAGCAATGCCGACAGCGGTCACTCGATACAGGGTCGCCGAGGTGTTGCTCGGCACGTTGACTGCGGTCAGGGTGGTGCCGATGTTCTGCACCCCATAAAAGCCGTTGCCGGCGGCGATCCACGTGACTCCGGAAGTCGAATTGAGCCCCGCCGCACTGACCACCGAAGACTCTGCCGGCGGCGCACATTGTGTAGTGCTGGCACACACCGCCAGTGAATAACTGTCGAGCTGCACCGCACTCTCGCCGCTACGCAACGCCGCCTCGGCGGCCTGGAACGACTGATTGCGCAGGCTGACGCTGCCGGCCATTTTTTCCTGCAGGTTGGCGCTCTGCATCGAGGACAGCCCGATCAAGGTCAGCAGCAACAGAAACACCAGACTGACCAGCAACACCATGCCGCGCTGAGTTTTCCGCTGGGCGAAAGTCATCCTCATCGGCCCGGCCCTCATTGCAAGCGGTTGCGCAAAGCGGCAACCACGTTGAAGGTTTGATTGGCCACCCGGTTGTTCGGGTCGGTGAGGGTCAGGCTCAGGCGCACACTGCGGATGCGCGCCGGATCGCTGGGGTTGGCGCTGTAGGAGGACGCCGCGACATCGGTAGCGGACGTCGCCAGGCCAAACATCACGGTGAACGCGCTGACGTTGTTCACCAACACCTGTTGGGTCGGCGTGCCGCTGCCGGTGCCCATGAGGATCTGGTTGTTGCTGAAGCTGTAGATCAAGCGGCGGATCGGAAAGGCGATCTGCCCGCTCGCCGCAGCGCGCAATCCGGTGTAAGCCGTGGCGCTGTTGCGACAATCGGAAACCACCGTCCAGGTCGGTGTGCCGCCATTGCCGCCGACGTCGGCGGTAACCAGTGTCAGCTTGAGGTTGCTGTTGTCCCAACTGATCGGGGTGATCTGCGCCGCGTTGAAATCCCCTGCCGAGCTCGCATCAGTAATCGTGCCCAGACAGCCGAACATGCCGACCATGCGCAGCTCCTGAATCATCTTGCTCAGGACGAAGCGCGCATCTTCCTGCATCGCTGCGGCGGTGTTCTGGCTGACGTAAGTGTTTTTCGCGGCGAGGAACGTCTGCACTACGCCCAGCACGATGATCAGGCCCAGTGCCAGAGCGATGAGCATTTCGATCAGGCCGAAACCACGGTTGGCGTGCTTCATGGTGTGGCCACCGGATCGACCGTGGCACGACTGCTCAGAACAAAACTGCGCGTGGTGCCGGTGGCATTCGCCGCCCGTGAGTCATTCCAGTTGATGGTGATGGTGTACACCCGCTGATTGAGGGTGATCGTGCCGGTGGCGGTCGGTCCGCCAAAATTGACGATGTTGGTGGTGAAATCGTAGAGATCCTGATCGCGGGCGACACTGAGATTGCCCGAAGTCGGCGGCGTGACGGTGTAATCGGCAGCGGCATTGGCGCGGATGCGGTCCATCATGTCGTAGGCGATGAAGCTGGCCTGACTGGTCATTCGCGAGCTGTCGGTATATTTCAGCGCATTCACTTGAACGGCTGCCGCGCCCAATATGCCAACGGTCAGAATCAACAACGCGACCAGCACTTCGATCAGCGACATGCCCTTCTGTGCCTGTGTGCTCCCTGCCCTCATCCGCAACTTCCACCCGATTGAATTCGTCCGTTCAGACACACGTTCAGCGTCCTGCTTTGCGTTCCCAGCACGTAACTGATGACCACCGCCGTCGACGGCGCCGCCAGACCACCCAGATTATTGAAATCCAGTGCAGTCACTCCTGAGGGTAGCGTCAGAGTGGCACCGCTGCTCATCGCTGGAACAACCCGCAATACATTCGCCGGAGTGCCAGTACTGTCGTAAACCGACAGTTCGCCGGTCCACACGCTGCCGCCGGCGCTCGGGCGCAAGCGTGTGGTCACGCCACGATCAATCGCCTCCAGCCGCGCATAGTTGATGGCGCGCTGCAGGTCGCCCATTTCGGTGTCGGCCTTGCTGCTCTGGATCGAGCGGGTGAACCCCGGCACCGCCAGGGTGATGAGGATCACCATCACCGCGACCGCAGCCAACAATTCGGGCAGCGTGAAACCTTTTGTACGATGATCCATCGATGCCCTCCGTTGCCGTCGGCTATACCTGCTTCTACAAACTAGAACATTCAACCGGCCTGCGTCGGTTGATTTGCCCTGCCCGGCGAAAAGGATCGCGCCGGGCTTCATGCTCCACGGAGGGAATCGTCATGCCGCAACAGGGTTTCAGCCTGATCGAATTGCTTATGGGACTGGCGATTGGCGCAATTGTTCTGTCGCTGATCAGCCCGGCATTCGCCGCCTTCACCGAGTCGACTCAGCGCGACCAGGCGGCGCGGTCATTGCTTGAGGGCATTCGCAACGCCCGTACCCTGGCCATCACGCGCAATCAGAGTGTGGTGATCCATGCCATCAACGGCGACTGGAGTCAGGGCTGGCGAATCATTCTGGATATCAGCGGCAAGGGGCCGCAGGACAGCAGCAATCCACTGCTGGTGGAACAGGCGAGTGATGGGCGGACACCGATCGTCGGCAATTGGGCGGTCAGTCGTTACGTGCGCTTCAGCAGTCTGGGACAACCACTGATGCCCGGGCGGGCGTTTCAGGCAGGGACGTTACATGTCTGCTCGGCACGCGAACCGGTCAGCCAGCGCCAGGTGGTGCTGGCGGCGACCGGTCGGGTACGCCTGACCAGCGCGAAGGCTGAGCAGGCGCTGTGCCTGAAGAAGAGCGTCAGATCGAGCGCACGCGCAGCTCTTTCGGCATCGAGAACGTGATGTTCTCTTCGCGGCCGGCCAGCTCATCGGCACCGGTCGCGCCCCAGGCTTGCAACTGCTGGATCACGCCCCGCACCAATACCTCCGGCGCGGAAGCACCGGCGGTGATGCCAATGCGCTCGACACCGTCGAACCAGCTCTTCTGCAGGTCTTCGGCGCCGTCGATCAGGTAGGCCGGCGTGGCCATGCGTTCAGCCAGTTCACGCAGACGGTTGGAGTTGGAGCTGTTCGGGCTGCCCACCACCAATACCACGTCGCATTCGTCGGCCAGTTGCTTGACCGCGTCCTGACGGTTCTGCGTGGCGTAGCAGATGTCGTCCTTGCGCGGGCCACCGATGGCCGGGAAACGTGTGCGCAGGGCATCGATCACGCGACTGGTGTCGTCCATCGACAGGGTGGTCTGGGTCACGAACGCCAGTTTTTCCGGGTTCCGCACTTGCAGTTCGGCCACGTCTTTTTCGTCTTCGACGAGGTAGATCGCGCCGCCATTGCTGGCATCGTACTGGCCCATGGTGCCTTCGACTTCCGGGTGACCGGCGTGGCCGATCAGGATGCACTCACGGCCGTCGCGGCTGTATTTGGCGACTTCGATGTGCACCTTGGTGACCAGCGGGCAAGTGGCGTCGAACACTTTCAGGCCACGGCCGGCGGCTTCGCTGCGTACGGCTTGAGAAACGCCGTGAGCACTGAAGATCACGATGACGTCGTCCGGCACCTGATCCAGCTCCTCGACGAAGATCGCGCCACGGCTGCGCAGGTCTTCGACCACGAACTTGTTGTGCACCACTTCATGACGCACGTAGATCGGCGGCCCGAAGACTTCCAGGGCGCGGTTGACGATTTCGATCGCCCGGTCCACGCCGGCGCAGAAGCCACGGGGGTTGGCGAGTTTGATTTGCATGCTGTGCCTCGTGTCTTGCGCGCAAGAAATAGCGAAAACGGTTGAAAACATTGTGGGAGCGAGCCTGTTGTGGCGAGGGGATTTATCCCCGATCGATTGCGAAGCAATCGTCAAAACAGTCAACGCTTTCCGGTTCTGAATCGCGGTGATCAGATTTGGGGGCGCTTCGCACCCCATCGGGGATAAATCCCCTCACCACAAAAGCCCGCTCCCACAGTGGTTTTGCAGTGTTATTCAGATCGCTTTGACGTTGATGATCTCGACATCAAAGGTCAGCGTCTTGCCGGCCAGCGGGTGGTTGAAGTCGATGGTCACTTGCGCGTCATCGAACTCTTTCACCACACCCGGCAGCTCAGTATTGGCCGCATCATTGAAGATCACCAGCAAACCTGGCGACAACTCCATGTCGACGAACTGCGAACGCGGGATGATCTGGACGTTTTGCGGGTTCGGCTGGCCGAAGGCGTTTTCCGGTTCGACGGTCAGCGTACGCTTGTCGCCGGCCTTGAAGCCGAACAATGCCGCTTCGAAACCCGGCAGCAGGTTGCCGTCGCCGACCTTGAAGGTCGCCGGAGCCTTGTCGAACGTGCTGTCGACCGTGTCGCCGTTCTCCAGGCGCAATGCAAAGTGCAAAGTGACTTCCGTGTTCTGGCCGATGCGTTGCTCAGCCAATACCTGTTCAGTCATGAACGGCTTCTCCGGTTTTCTTACTTTTGAACATGTCCAATGCCAGCATCACCGCACCGACGGTGATGGCGCTGTCGGCGAAGTTGAACGCCGGGAAGTACCAGCGGTTTTGCCAGTGCACCAGAATGAAGTCGATCACATGGCCCAGGGCAATGCGGTCATACAGATTGCCCAGCGCGCCGCCCAGCACCAGCGCCAAAGCGACAGCCAGCCAGGTATCGTTGCGGCCCAGACGCTTGAGCCAGACCACCAGCACCGCACTGACCACGATCGCGATCAGCGCGAACAGCCAGCGCTGCCAGCCGGAGCTGTCAGCCAGGAAGCTGAACGCCGCACCGGTGTTGTAGGCCAGGGTCCAGCTGAAGTAATCAGGAATGATCACGATCTGCTGGAACATTTCGAGCTTGCCTTCGAAGTAGAACTTGCTGGCCTGGTCAATGACCAGAACCAGCAAACTCAACCAGAGCCAGCTCAACCGTCCGAAACGGCCAACGGCGTTAGGCATAGTGACGAACCTCGCCGGCGCCGCTGATGTTGTCGACGCAACGACCGCAGATTTCCGGATGCTCCGGGTTTACGCCGACGTCTTCGCGGCAATGCCAGCAACGCGCGCATTTCGGGAAGGCCGATTTGACGATCTTCAGTTTCAGGCCGCTGACTTCGGTGGCTACCGCGTCCGCAGGGGCCTGAACAAAAGGCGCCACGCTGGCAGTCGAGGTGATCAGGACAAAGCGCAGCTCATTGCTCAGCTTGGCCAGGTCGGCGCTCAGCGCCTCTTCGGCGAACAGCGTCACTTCGGCTTGCAGGTTGCCACCGACGGCTTTGGCCGCACGCTGGATTTCCATCTCTTTGTTGACCGCCACCTTCACTTCCATGATGCGATCCCAGTAGGCGCGACCCAGCTCGAAGCCTTCCGGCAGCTCGGTCAGGCCTTCGTACCAGGTGTTGAGCATCACCGACTCGTTGCGCTCGCCCGGCAGGTACTGCCACAGCTCGTCAGCGGTGAACGCGAGGATCGGCGCGATCCAGCGCACCAGCGCTTCGGAGATGTGGAACAGCGCGGTCTGGCACGAGCGACGGGCCTTGCTGTCGGCGCCGGTGGTGTACTGGCGATCCTTGATGATGTCGAGATAGAAACCACCCAGCTCCTGCACGCAGAAGTTGTGTATCTTCGAGTAAACGTTCCA
>NZ_JBIVMY010000033.1:0-64404 GCF_044753325.1 Pseudomonas sp. NPDC088414
GCCCGTGCACGCACGACGCCACCGATGTCCGGGGACACGATCATCAGGTTTTCGAAGCGCTGATCTTCAATGTCATCCACCAGAACCGGGGAGCCGTAGATGTTATCTACCGGAATATCGAAGAAGCCCTGAATCTGGTCAGCATGCAGATCAACCGTGAGAACACGGTCGATGCCGACTACGGTAAGCATGTCAGCAACGACTTTCGCGCTGATAGCCACACGTGCGGAACGCGGACGGCGATCCTGACGGGCATAACCAAAATAAGGAATAACAGCAGTAATACGAGTAGCCGAGGAGCGGCGGAAGGCATCAGCCATCACTACCAGTTCCATCAGGTTATCGTTGGTCGGAGCGCAAGTCGGCTGAATAATGAAAACGTCTTTACCGCGAACGTTTTCATTGATCTCGGCAGTAATTTCGCCGTCGGAGAACTTGCCGACAGAGATGTCACCGAGAGGGATATGCAGCTGACGTACAACACGCCGAGCCAGATCGGGGTTAGCATTCCCCGTAAAGACCATCATCTTGGACACGCGCAGTACCTAGAGGCTGAGGGTAACCTGGATGAGTATAGAAAATGGCAGGGGCGGCTGGATTCGAACCAACGCATGGCAGGATCAAAACCTGCTGCCTTACCGCTTGGCGACGCCCCTGTATCTGTTGCTTCAAGTGCCTGGCACTTGATTCCTTTTAGAGCAGACTTTGCAGCTTGCGATGCAACATCGAAATGTTGCTTCCTTTTGCTACAAACCCTGTAAGGGTCTCTGTCAGAAGGGCCGAGACTTTATCAGCTTCAGCTTTGCTTGGGAAGCCCCCAAACACACAACTTCCAGTTCCGGTGAGTTTTGCTTCGGTAAATTTACCTAACAAATCCAATGCGTTACGTACCGCTGGATAACGCCTTGCAACCACCGGCAAGCAGTCATTTCGACTGTTTCCCTCGGGAACGGGGCGCACTTTAATGGGCGGCGTGTTACGTGTCAACAAAGGATCGGAAAAAATTTCTGCCGTACTAACAGAGACTTGCGGCACGAGCACCAGATACCACGGTTCTTCGGGGTCGACCGGGGTCAGTTTCTCGCCCACGCCTTCGGCAAATGCCGCATGGCCACGGACGAAAACCGGCACGTCAGCGCCAAGCGCCAGCCCCAGCGCGGCGAGGCGATCTTCATCCCAGCCCAGTTGCCACAAGTGATTGAGGCCGAGCAGGGTGGTCGCCGCGTTGGAGCTGCCGCCACCGATGCCGCCGCCCATGGGCAGCACCTTGTCGATCCAGATGTCGATACCGAGTGTGCAGCCGGACTGTTGCTGCAGCATTTTCGCTGCGCGCACGATCAGGTTGCTGTCGTGGGGCACGCCGGCGAATTCGGTGTGCAACTGAATCACGCCGTCATCGCGCACGGCGAAGGTGATTTCGTCGCCGTAATCGACAAACTGAAACAACGTCTGCAGTTCGTGATAGCCGTCTGCCCGGCGACCGAGAATGTGCAGCATCAGGTTGAGCTTGGCCGGCGAGGGCAGCGTCAAACGTGGAGCGGTCATGCTTTATTGCCCCAATTTACGCGGTTGCCAGGTCTTGATCACCAGCGTCACGTCCAGATCGGTGCCGTGCAGCTTGATTCGCTCGGGCAGCCAGTAACCGTTTTGCTCGGCGTAGCTGAGGTACTCGACCTTCCAGCCGTCCTGTTCCAGATTGGCCAGGCGACTGTCGTTATCCAGGGTCAGGCGGCTCTTGCTGCTGGGTGCCGGCAGGCCACGGACCCACCAGGCCAGATTCGATACCGGCAATTTCCAGCCGAGTTGCTCTTCGAGCAGCGCTTCCGGCGACTCGGAGTCATAGCGACCCTGATTGGCGACTTCCAGCGAGACCTTGCCCGGGCGCCCGGTCAGACGTGCCGCGCCACGACCCAGCGGGCCGGACAGGCGAATGTCGTAGTAGTCCTGGCGTTGCAGCCAGAACAGCGTGCCGCTGCCGGAATCTTTCGGTGCGCGAATGCCGATCTTGCCGTCGATCTGCCAGCCGTCGAGGCCGGCCAGCTGTTGTTTGTTCGCGGCCCACTGAGCCGGACTGCCGTGGCCCTCGACCGATTCGCGAGCGCCGAAACCCGCGCAACCGGCGAGCAGGGCGATGAAGCTGAAAACAATAACGTGGCGCAAAAACATGAGTTAAAGAGTCTCGGATCCGGTCAGGCGCTTGATGGTGCTGCGCAGGATGGTGCTGTCGGGCTGATCTTTGAGGTACTTGCCCCAGACCTGTTTGGCTTCGCGCTGGTTGCCCTTGACCCACAGAACTTCGCCCAGGTGCGCGGCGACTTCGTGGTCCGGGAAACGCTCAAGCGCCTGACGCAGATATTTCTCGGCGTCGTCCAGATTGCCCATGCGGAAATTCACCCAGCCGAGGCTGTCGAGTACCGCCGGGTCTTCCGGGTTGATCTGGTGCGCCTGTTCGATCAGCGCCTTGGCTTCAGCGTAGCGGGTGGTGCGATCGGACAGGGTGTAGCCCAGCGCATTGAGCGCCATGGCGTTGTCCGGGTCGCGCTTGATGATCAGGCGCAGGTCTTTTTCCATCTGTGCCAGATCATTGCGTTTTTCCGCAAGCATGGCCCGGGTGTAGAGCAGATTCAGATCGTCCGGGTATTGCTGCAAGGCTTTATCCAGCGTTTTCCAGGCCTTGTCGTCCTGCTTGTTGGCCGACAGGGTTTCGGATTCGATCAGGTACAGCTGGATCGCGTAATCCGGCTGGGCATCGCGCTCGGCCGCCAGTTTGCTCTGGGCTTCGGCGGTCTTGCCGTTGTTCATCAGAATATCGGCCTGACGCAGTTGCGCCGGCAGATAATCGTTGCCCGGGCCGACCTGGGCGTATTCGATCAGCGCGCCCTGCGGGTCGTTGCGCTCTTCAGCGATGCGGCCGAGGTTCAGGTGCGCCGAGTCGACATGGCTTTCACGAGCGATCAGGTCTTCCAGATAACCCTTGGCCTCGTCCCAGGCCTTGGCTTCCAGGCACACCAATGCCAGCGAATAACGCAGTTCGTCGTCTTCCGGATATTGCTGAACCAGGGTGGAGAACTCGACCTTGGCGTCGTCCATGCGGTCCTGTTCGACCAGCGTGCGCGCATAAGTCAGGCGCAGACGCTTGTCGTCCGGGTATTTCTTGATGCTTTTCTGCAACAGCGGCAGGGCTTCGTCGCCACGATTCAGGGTTTGCAGCAGACGCGCGCGCAGCAGGATCGGAGCAATCTCGCCTTCTTCCGGCGGGTTGTCTTCGAGCAGGGTCAGGGCGGCCTTATTGTCGCCGTCCTGTTGCAGCAGCAGGGCCTTGCCGAAAATCAGCTGGCTGTTCTTCGGGTGGCGCTGCAGCAGACGGTCGAAACTTTTCATCAGGCCGTTGCGGGTTTCCTGATCGGTATCGGCCGCCGACAGGGCGAGGAAGTCGAAATGGGTGTCACCCTTGCCTTGCAGGACTTTCTCCATATAGACCATGGAGTCGTCGTAACGCCCGGCGCGGGCCAGTTGTACGGCGGCGGCGCGTTGCGCTTCGAGGTCGTCAGGGGCGTTTTTTGCCCAGATCAGTGCGGTGTCCAGCGCAGGCTGGTCGGCACCGAGGTATTCGGCGATGCGGAACGCGCGCTCGGAAACGCCCGGATCCTGGGTGTTGATCGCCTGGGTCACGTAGTTATCCAGGGCAATGTCGAAACGATTGCGCTGGCCGGCGAGTTCGGCGCTCAGCAGGCTGAAAACGGTTTCCTCGCTGAACGAGCTGTAAACCTTGGGTTTTTCAGGCGTGGACGCGGTGTCTTCGACCGGCGGGGTACCGTCCGGCGAAACGGGTGCCATGGCCTGGCAGCCGCTGAGGAAGACAAAAGCAAGGAGCAACGCGGAAGATCTATTCATATAAGAGAAGGACGACTAACCTGCGGTCGGATCATCATGACACAAGCCTTCGGTCAAACATAACCGCTCAGGCAATTTACGCTGCTCCCCTGTAGGAGCTGCCGCAGGCTGCGATCTTTTGATCCTGTTTTTTTGAATCCGAAGCAAAATCAAAAGATCGCAGCCTGCGGCAGCTCCTACAAGGGTTGTGTGTACATGAACGAGAATGGATCGCAGCACGATGTGGATACAATAAGGGCGATAGATATCCAATAGTTGTTCTGAATCTGACGAAGTAGGACAATTGCCGGCTTCACGTCACCATCAGCGACCTTGAATGGCCTTCCTTGCACTCGGTATTAACCACAAGACTGCTTCAGTAGACGTCCGCGAGCGCGTGGCCTTTACCCCTGAGCAGCTGGTTGAGGCCTTGCAGCAGCTCTGCCGACTCACCGACAGCCGCGAAGCTGCGATCCTCTCCACCTGCAATCGCAGTGAGCTTTATATAGAACAGGATCAGGTTTCCGCTGATCTGGTGCTGCGCTGGCTGGCCGATTATCACCATTTAAGCCTCGATGAGCTGCGCGCGAGTGCTTATGTGCATGAAGATGATGCGGCAGTTCGTCACATGATGCGCGTCGCCTCCGGACTCGACTCGCTGGTGCTGGGCGAACCGCAGATTCTCGGCCAGATGAAATCGGCCTACGCCGTGGCGCGTGAGGCCGGGACCATCGGCCCGCTGCTGGGGCGGCTGTTTCAAGCGACATTCAATGCCGCCAAGCAAGTGCGTACCGACACCGCCATCGGCGAAAACCCGGTGTCCGTGGCGTTTGCCGCGGTCAGTCTGGCCAAACAGATTTTCAGCGACCTGCAACGTAGCCAGGCCCTGCTGATCGGTGCCGGCGAGACCATCACTCTGGTCGCCCGCCATTTGCATGAGCTGGGGGTCAAGCGCATCGTAGTTGCCAACCGTACGCTGGAACGTGCCAGTCTGCTGGCCGAGCAGTTCGGTGCGCATGCGGTGCTGCTCTCGGACATTCCGGCGGAACTTGTGCGCAGCGACATCGTGATCAGTTCGACCGCCAGCCAGCTGCCGATCCTCGGCAAGGGCGCGGTGGAAAGCGCGCTGAAGCAGCGCAAGCACAAGCCGATCTTCATGGTCGACATCGCCGTACCGCGCGACATCGAGCCGGAAGTCGGCGAGCTCGACGACGTTTATCTGTACAGCGTCGACGATCTGCACGAAGTGGTCGCCGAGAACCTCAAGAGTCGTCAGGGCGCAGCCCAGGCGGCGGAAGAGATGGTCTCGGTCGGCGCCGACGATTTCATGGTGCGCCTGCGCGAGCTGGCGGCGGTCGATGTGCTCAAGGCCTATCGGCAACAAAGCGAACGCCTGCGCGACGAGGAGTTGCAAAAAGCCCTGCGCCTGCTGGCCAACGGCGGCAACGCCGAAGACGTGCTCGGGCAGCTGGCCCGTGGCCTGACCAATAAACTGTTGCATGCGCCCAGCGTGCAATTGAAAAAGCTTTCTGCCGAAGGCCGCCTCGATGCGCTGGCCATGGCCCAGGAACTCTTTGCCCTCGAGGGCTCACCGGATAGTTTTTCGGATAAAAAACCGCAATGAAAGCGTCACTGCTCAATAAGCTGGACACCCTCCAGGACCGTTTCGAGGAACTGACCGCGCTGCTCGGCGACGGCGAAGTCATTGCCGATCAGGCCAAATTCCGCGCCTACTCCAAGGAATACGCCGAACTCGAGCCGGTGGTACAGGGCTATAAAAAGCTGCTCAGCGTACAAAGCGATCTTGAAGGCGCTCAGGCCCTGCTCAAGGACAGCGACCCGGACATGCGTGAAATGGCCGTGGAAGAAGTCCGCGAAGCCAAGGAATTGCTGATCAGGCTGGAAGATGATTTGCAGCGCATGTTGCTGCCCAAGGATCCCAATGACGGGCGTAACGTCTTTCTCGAAATTCGCGCCGGTACCGGTGGCGACGAGGCGGCGATCTTCTCCGGCGATCTGTTTCGCATGTACTCGCGTTACGCCGAACGACGTGGCTGGCGTGTGGAGATCCTTTCGGAAAACGAAGGCGAGCACGGTGGCTATAAAGAAGTCATCGCGCGCATTGAAGGCGACAACGTTTACGGCAAGCTGAAATTCGAGTCCGGCGCGCACCGCGTACAGCGCGTACCGGCCACCGAATCCCAGGGCCGTATCCACACCTCGGCCTGCACCGTGGCGGTGTTGCCCGAGCCGGACGAGCGCGAAGCCATCGAGATCAACCCGGCGGATCTGCGTGTCGACACTTACCGTTCCTCCGGGGCCGGTGGTCAGCACGTCAACACCACCGACTCGGCGATCCGCATCACGCACATACCGACCGGCACCGTCGTCGAGTGTCAGGAAGAACGTTCCCAGCACAAGAACCGTGCCCGGGCGATGGCCTGGCTGTCGGCCAAGCTCAACGATCAGCAAACCGCAGCGGCAGCGAATGCCATCGCCAGCGAGCGTAAATTGCTGGTCGGTTCCGGTGACCGTTCCGAGCGCATTCGCACGTACAACTTTGCCCAGGGCCGGGTCACTGACCATCGCGTCAACCTGACCCTGTACTCCCTCGATGAAATCCTCGCCGGTGGCGTTGAAGCGGTGATCGAGCCTTTGCTGGCCGAATACCAGGCCGACCAGCTTGCAGCGATAGGTGAATAAATGACCATCATTGCCAGTCTGTTGCGCGCCGCCGAACTGCCGGACTCGCCCACCGCGCGTCTGGATGCCGAATTGCTCCTGGCTGCGGCACTGGGCAAACCGCGCAGCTTCCTGCACACCTGGCCCGAGCGCATCGTACCCAGCGAAGCGGTGCTGATTTTTACCGAGTACCTGCAACGGCGTCGCGGCGGTGAGCCGGTGGCCTATATTCTCGGTCAGCAGGGGTTCTGGAAGCTCGATCTGGAAGTGGCGCCGCACACGCTGATCCCGCGCCCGGACACCGAGTTGCTGGTCGAGGCCGCGCTGGAGCTGTTGGCGGCAATGCCGGCCAAAGTGCTCGATCTGGGCACCGGCAGCGGCGCAATTGCGTTGGCCCTGGCCAGCGAGCGTCCGGCGTGGAAAGTCACGGCAGTGGATCGCGTGCTGGAAGCCGTGGCCCTGGCTGAACGCAACCGCCAGCGCTTGAACCTTAATAACGCAACGGTGTTGAGCAGCCACTGGTTCAGCGCCCTTGAAGGGCAGCGCTTCAATCTGATCATCAGCAACCCGCCGTATATCGCCGCCGCCGACCCGCATCTGGTCGAGGGTGACGTGCGCTTCGAACCGGCCAGTGCGCTGGTGGCCGGTGTCGATGGGCTTGACGATCTGCGGCTGATCGTCGCCCAGGCCCCGGATCATCTGGAAGCCGGCGGCTGGCTGATGCTCGAACACGGCTATGATCAAGCCGAGGCCGTGCGTGATCTGCTGCTCACTCGCGGTTTCGAAGAAGTTCACAGCCGCACCGATCTGGGCGGTCATCAACGGATCAGCCTGGGGCGCCTGCCGTGCTGAATGATCAGGAATTGCTGCGCTATAGCCGGCAGATTCTGCTGCAACACATCGATATCGATGGGCAATTGAAGCTGAAAGACAGCCGCGTGCTGATCGTCGGCCTCGGCGGTCTCGGTGCGCCCGTCGCGCTGTATCTGGCGGCGGCGGGTGTCGGTGAGTTGCATCTGGCGGATTTCGATACGGTTGACCTGACCAACCTGCAGCGCCAGATCATTCATGACACCGACAGCGTCGGCATGAGCAAGGTCGACTCGGCGCTCAAGCGTCTGGGCGCGATCAATCCCGAGATTCAACTGGTGCCTCATCGTCAGGCGCTGGACGAGGATTCCCTGGCCGCCGCGGTGGCTGCGGTGGATCTGGTGCTCGACTGTTCCGACAATTTCTCCACCCGCGAAGCAGTCAACGCCGCGTGCGTGGCCGCGCGCAAGCCATTGGTCAGCGGCGCGGCGATTCGTCTGGAAGGGCAGTTGTCGGTATTCGACCCGCGCCGCCCGGAAAGTCCGTGCTACCACTGCCTGTACGGGCATGGCAGCGAGGCCGAACTGACGTGCAGCGAGGCCGGTGTGGTCGGGCCGCTCGTGGGGCTGGTCGGCAGCCTGCAGGCGCTTGAAGCGTTGAAGGTGCTGGTCGGTTTTGGTGAGCCGCTGGTGGGGCGTTTGCTGTTGATCGATGCCCTGGGTTCGCGCTTTCGTGAACTGCGGGTCAAGCGCGATCCGGGTTGCAGCGTCTGTGGTTCGCAGCATGCGTGAGGCGCCGATCGCGGTGTTCGATTCCGGTGTCGGCGGTTTGTCGGTACTGGCTGAAATCCAGCGTTTGCTGCCCCATGAGTCGCTGCTGTACTTCGCCGATTGCGGGCACATTCCCTACGGCGAGAAAACCCCGGAGTTCATCCGCCAGCGCTGCAACGTGATGGCCGGATTTTTCCGCGAGCAGGGCGCCAAGGCGCTGGTGATCGCCTGCAACACGGCGACGGTGGCCGCTGTTGCCGATCTGCGCCGGGATTTCCCCGAATGGCCGATTGTCGGCATGGAACCGGCGGTCAAACCGGCTGCTGCCGCGACCCGCAGCGGCGTGGTCGGCGTACTCGCCACCACCGGCACGCTGCAGAGTGCCAAGTTCGCCGCGTTGCTCGACCGCTTCGCCGCTGACGTTCGCGTCATCACCCAGCCTTGCCCCGGTCTGGTGGAACTGATTGAAAGCGGTGATCTGCACAGCGTCGAGTTGCGCAACCTGCTTCAGCATTACGTCGAGCCGCTGCTGGCCAACGGTTGCGACACGATCATTCTCGGCTGCACTCACTATCCGTTTCTCAAGCCGCTGCTCAAGACGATGATTCCCGACAGCATCAGCCTGATCGACACCGGCGCGGCGGTAGCGCGGCAACTGCAACGGTTGCTGGCCGAACGTGATCTGCTCGCCGAGGCGGCGAACCGCCCGGTCAGATTCTGGACCACTGGCGATCCCGCGTTCTTCCGCAAGACCCTGCCCCTGCTGGGCCAAGTTGCCGGCGACGTCGAAAAATTCAGCTTGTAAAAAAAGTGTGAAATAACTAAAAAAACAGCTGAACTTCTAATCACGCGCTAGCTTCTATAGCGATGAGTTATCTAGAAAACCAAACGATCGTTCCGGAAAAGGAAGTTTCAACGTGAAGCGACTATTCTGCTTGGCCGCGATTGCGGCCGCACTGATGGGGCAAAATATTACCGCACAAGCCGCAGGCGTTGAGTTTGCAGTGGGTGCGACCAGCGATTCGACCATGACCTATCGCCTGGGCATGAATTTCGATTGGGACCAGAGCTGGCTGCAAAGTGATGTCGGTCGCGTGACCGGTTACTGGAGCGGCGCTTACACTTACTGGGAGGGTGACAAGACTTCCAGCAACAACAGCCTGTCGTTCTCCCCGGTATTCGTTTACGAGTTTGCCGGTCAGTCGGTCAAGCCGTATGTTGAGGCGGGCATTGGTGTCGCAGCGTTCTCCAACACCAAGTATGAAAGCAACAACATCGGCGGTTCTTTCCAGTTCGAAGACCGTATCGGTTTTGGTCTGCGCTTCAATGGCGGGCATGAAGTGGGGATTCGTGCAACGCACTATTCCAACGCCGGCCTGGCCAGCAGCAACGACGGTGTAGAAAGCTACGCGCTGCATTACACGATGCCGCTGTAAGCAAAATCAAAAGATCGCAGCCTGCGGCAGCTCCTACAGCAAACCCAATCCCCTGTAGGAGCTGCCGCAGGCTGCGATCTTTTTGCTTCTAATCAGCAGTAAGCAGTGGCAATCCCTTTGCGCTCTTCAATGCACTCCGGTGCACCCATCTCGAATTCGCGACAGATCAGCGGGCGTTTCTCGTAGATCGTGCACATCATGCTGTCGCGATCCAGCGCCGCGCACCAGCCGTCGTCCAGACGCAGCATCACTTCACCTCCCCACTCATCGGTATCGATAAAGCGTTCGGGCACGCCGGTGTCGGTGATCAGCATCACTTCGAGCTGGCAACAGCACGCTGCGCAGGTCGAACAGGTGACCGCTGGCTCGGTGATTTGCTGGTGGGGAATGGTTTTCATGGGGCGCAGTGTAAGGCAGCCGCCGGTTGCTGTGTGAAAGGCCTGACAGACGCTCAGTGCGCCAGTCGCCGAGCCATCGCATGCAGCAACGGAAACAGCAGCGCCCAGAGCAGGCCGATGCCGATCAGGGTCGGCAGTTCACCGTAGGGAAATTGCACTCCGGCCAAACGTCCACCGCCGTAATAGGATAGGGCGCCACCCACCGCGCCGAGCACGCTGGCCAGCCACCATGGTCGGGCGCTCCATTGCAGGCAGTGACGCAACGTGGTGGCGAGCAAGGCCCAGAGCAGCATCAGCCACAGCGGAATCAGCGGCGCCGGATCCTGAAAATCAAAAACTCCCGCTGCGCGCAACACGCTGTCCACCGCCGTACCGACAATCACCACGCTGAGGATCAAACGGCCTTCCGCCGCCCAGCTGCTGATCCAGCCCAGATGGATCACCAGCACCACCAGGGCCAGCAGCAACCACAGACTGTTGCCGCCGAGCACACAAGCCAGCCAGCCGACCTGGAACAACACGGCGTTGGTCAGCCGCTCAAGCATCGAAGCGTCCGAGCAACGGCGCGGGCATCGCGGCCGGTTTGGCCAGCAGCAGTTGCGCGGTGCCGATAGTGCGCTCGAGGAACCCGCCTTCGCAGTAGCACAGGTAAAACTCCCACAGCCTGAGGAAATAATCGTCGTAACCCAACTCGCTCAAGCGGCCATGGGCGCGGCGAAAGTTTTCCTGCCATAGGCGCAGGGTGCGGGCGTAGTGCAGGCCGAAGTCTTCCATGTGCAGCAGGTTCATGTCGGTCTCGCGGCTGACCACTTCGAGCATTTTCTGCACGCTGGGCAGGGCGCCGCCGGGGAAGATGTAGCGCTGGATGAAGTCGACGCCGCGCCTGGCCTGCTCGTAACGTTGTTCGCGGATAGTGATTGCCTGCAACAGCATCAGGCCATTGTTCTTGAGCAGGTGCGCGCACTGTTTGAAGTAGGTCGGCAGGAAGCGATGGCCGACCGCTTCGATCATCTCGATCGACACCAGTTTGTCGTACTCGCCGGTGAGGTCGCGGTAGTCCTTGAGCAGCAGGGTCACCCGATCCTGCAACCCCAGTGTCTCAATGCGTTTGGCGGTAAACGCGTACTGCTCTTTCGACAGCGTCGTGGTGGTGACGCGGCAGCCGTAGTGCTGCGCGGCGTAGAGCGCCATGCTGCCCCAACCGGTGCCGATCTCCAGCAGATGATCCTCGGGTTTGAGCGCGAGCTTCTGGCAGATCCGTTCCAGCTTGTTCAGTTGGGCCTGTTCCAGGCTGTCTTCGGGACTGAGGAACTGCGCCGCCGAATACATCATGGTCGGGTCGAGAAACTGTTCGAACAGGTCATTGCCAAGGTCATAGTGCGCCGCGATGTTTTTCTGCGAACCTTTGCGCGTGTTGCGGTTGAGCCAGTGCAGGCCTTGCACCAGCGGCCGGCTGAGGCGGGCCAGACCGCGCTCCATGGCGTCGAGCACGTCGAGGTTGCTGACGAACACGCGCACGACCGCCGTCAGGTCCGGTGAACTCCAGTAACCGTGGATAAACGCTTCGCCGGCGCCAATCGATCCGTTGCCGGCGACCATGCCCCACACCGCCGCGTCCTGCACATGGATTTCGCCGAGCAGGTGGCTGCCCGGCGTGCCGAACATCAGGCGTTCGCCATCCTCGACCACCAGCAACTGCCCGTGTTTGAGCTGACTGAGTTGCCGCAAAACGCCGCGACGCAGCAGCGAACCGGTCAAACCGTTGGTGCTGAGGCGACTGACCGACAGGCTAGAGGATTTCATGGCGGTGTTCCTTGGGAGGCACAGTGGCGATCTGAAAGCTGCCGTCGGCAGCCTGATGGGCAAAAATCGGGGCACGCTTGAGCAACAGGCGCACGGCTTGCCAATAAATCGCCAGGCAGGTTTTCGCGGTCATCCACGGAAAACGTCGCAAGTAGCGGTGCAGGCTGTGGCGGTCGAGGGGGTCGCGCTGCAGATTGAGCGTGGCGTCGAACAGCTTGTGCTCACCCTGCCAGTCGGCCATGTGCACGCCGAGGGTTTGCGCGGCCGGGCTGAAACTCATGCGGTACTCGAGATCGCGCGGCAAAAACGGCGAGACATGAAACGCCTTGGCCACGGCGAAGTGCTGGTGAAAGTCTTGCAGGTTGGTCGGGGGCCGGGCCGGCAGCACGTAGTGATAACGTTCGCGCCACGGCGTGTTGGTGACTTCGCAGAGAATCGCCGCCAGTTGCCCGTCGGCCTCGTGGCAATAAAAGACGCTCACCGGATTGAACGCCAGACCCCAACTGCGCGGTTGGGTCAGCAGGCAGATCGAACCCTGCGGTTGATGGCCGATGGCGACGCCGACTTGCTGGCGCACCGCATCGATCAGGCGCATGCCGCTGCCGGTGAAGGTTTTCAGGTAGTCGGTTTCGCGAAACGAAAACGGCGCAAAGCGGCTGCGACTGGCGAGCGGCGACAGACCGAGCACGGCGTCCTGTTCCGCCAGATCGAGGTACAGCAGACCGATCCGGTAGCGGAATTCGTGGCGTCTGGGCGAAAAGCGCCGATGGCCGATCCAGCCGCTGTACAGGGCGCTGTTCATAAGCTTTCCCCGAAGGTGGCGGCCACGCGCAGGGCGCTGACCACACCGTCCTCATGAAAGCCGTTGGCCCAATAGGCGCCGCAGTAGTGGGTGTGCTGCTGACCGTCGAGTTCGGCCCAGCGGTTCTGCGCCGCCACGGCCGCGAGACTGAATTGCGGGTGGGCGTAGGTGTATCGGGCAAGCACCTTGAACGGGCTGATGCCGGCGCTTTGATTGAGGCTGACGCAGAAAGTGGTGTCGCTCTGAATGCCCTGCAGGATGTTCATGTCGTAAGTCACGGCCGCGTGCGTATGGCCGGCGCCGCTCAAGCGATAGTTCCAGCTGGCCCACGCCAGTTTGCGGGTTGGCAGCAGACGGGTATCGGTATGCAGCACGACTTCGTTATCGGCATAGGGCAGGGCGCCGAGGATCGAGCGTTCCGCCTGGCTTGGCGTGCCGAGCAATTGCAGGGCCTGGTCGCTGTGGCAGGCAAGCACGACTTTGTCGAAACGCTCGATGCCGGCGGCGCTGTGGATAACTACGCCGTGTTCGTCGCGATCGATGCGCGTCACCGGACAACTGAGGCGAATCTTGTCCTGGAAGGCGGCCGTCAGCGGCGCGACATAGGCACTTGAACCGCCCTCGATCACCTGCCATTGCGGGCGATCACTGACTGACAACAGTCCATGATTCTTGAAGAAGCGGACAAAGAATTGCAGCGGAAAATTGAGCATTTCGGCCATCGGCATCGACCAGATCGCCGAGCCCATCGGCACGATGTAATGCAGGATGAAACGTTCGCCATAACCGCCGGCCTTGAGGTAATCGTCGAGCGTGGTATCGGCGGCAATGCGTTGTTCGGCGAGGTCGCGCTGGGCTTCTTTATTGAAGCGCAGAATGTCGCGCAACATGCCCCAGAATCCCGGTGACAGCAGATTGCTGCGCTGGGCGAACAGACTGTTGAGGTTGTTGCCGTTGTATTCCAGGCCGGTGTCCGGGTCGGTGACTGAGAAGCTCATTTGCGTCGGTTTGAACGACACGCCGAGCTGGCCGAGCAAGCGAATGAAATTCGGATAGGTCCAGTCGTTGAACACGATGAACCCAGTGTCCACCGCGTATTCGCGGCCATCGACGGTCACCTGCACGGTGTGCGTGTGGCCGCCGACCCAGTCGCTGGCCTCGAACAGCGTGATGTCGTGTCGGCGATTGAGCAGGTGGGCGCAGGTCAGGCCGGCGATCCCGCTGCCGACAATGGCAATCTTCATACCGGGTCTCGCAGCGGTGGGTTGCTGCGCACCATGCGCTTGCCGATCGCCAGTTGCAGGCGCGCCGGCAGCTTGGACAGTGGCCACAGCGCCGCCATGAACAGTGCGGGAAAGGCGATCTCCAGCGGACGATCCTTGAGCTTGGCGAAGATGTGCCGCGCCGCTTTATCCACAGGCCAGCTTAACGGCATCGGGAAATCGTTTTTCGCGGTCAGCGGGGTTTCGACAAAACCCGGGCTGATGATGGTGACTTCGATGCCCTCGTCCGCCAGATCGATGCGCAGCGATTCAAACAGGTAACGCAGCCCGGCTTTCGACGCGCCATAGGCCTCGGCCCGGGGCAGCGGCAGGTAGGTCACGGAGCTGGCCATGCCGATCAGATGCGGCGCGGTACCTTTGCGCAGCAATGGCAGGGCGGCTTCGATGCAGTAGCTGCTGGCGAGCAGGTTGGTGCGCACCACGTGTTCGATGATCGAGGCATCGAACTGGCGCGCGTCGACGTACTCGCAGGTGCCGGCATTGAGGATCACGCTGTCGAGCGAACCCCAGGCCTGTTCGATCTGCTGGCCGATTTCGCGCACGGTCTGACTGTCGGTCAGGTCGCCCGCGACCACCAGCACTTGCCCCGGATAACGTTGCGAAAGCACCTTGAGCGGTGCCACCTGACGCGAACTGACAGCCAGATGCGCGCCGCTTTTCAGAATGTTTTCCGCCAGAGCAGCGCCGATGCCACTGCTGGCACCGGTCAGCCAATAACGCCGTGGAGTTGTACGACTCATCCCATTCTCCTTTTCAGCCAGGCGATCACCCGGCCCAATACGGGTAAATGTTCATACAGCATGGCCCCGGCATCGAAGTAATCCCGGTGGCGATAAACCTTGTCGCGCCAGAGCAGGTGCGAACACCCGGCGACGCGAATCAAACGACCGCCAGCCAGATGCGGGTGGCGATAACTCATGACCCAGCGCAGGTAACCTTCACCGTCACCGATCTGGTCGAAGCCGTGGAAATCGAAGCGCAGTTCGCTGACGTTGGCGTACAGCTCGCTGAAGTAATCTCGCAGTTGCGCCAGCCCCTGCACTTCATGCAGCGGATCGGTGAAGTGAATGTCATCGCTGTACAGCCCGCTCAGGCGTTGCAAGTTGTCTTTATCCAACCCGGCAAACTGCTGGGCGAAGCGGCGCAGGAATTCACTCATGAGCCTCTCCGATAGACGAGCGCGACGGCAGGTTCTTGAAGGCCGCCAGCGCCCGTTCGCGCGAAGCCCCCAGGTTGACGATTGGCGCCGGATAATCCGCCACGCCGAACAGCCCGCCGGCACTGGCCGGGTTGTGCACTTCCTTCTTGTTCAGGCCGGCCAGTTCAGGCAACCAGTGCTTGATGAACAGGCCTTCGCTGTCGAATTTTTCCGATTGGCTCAACGGATTGAAAATGCGGAAGTACGGCGCCGAATCGGTGCCGGTCGAGGAGCTCCATTGCCAGCCACCGTTGTTCGCCGCCAGATCACCGTCGATCAGGTGACGCATGAAAAAGCGTTCGCCTTCACGCCAGTCGATCAGCAGGTTTTTGGTCAGGAACATCGCCACAATCATCCGCAGCCGGTTGTGCATCCAGCCGGTTTCCAGCAGTTGGCGCACGGCTGCATCGATGATCGGCAAACCGGTGCGCGCCTCTTGCCAGGCCGCCAGATCGTCCGGTGCATCCCGCCAGGCCAGGGCTTCGGTTTCCGGGCGAAACGCGCGGTGGCGCGAAACCCGTGGGTAGCCCACCAGAATGTGTTTGTAGAACTCGCGCCACAGCAGCTCGTTGATCCAAGTCACCGCGCCGACCTTGCCGCTGTCGAACTCGCCCTGATTGCTTTGCAGGGCCGCCTGCAGGCATTGGCGTGGCGAGATCACTCCGGCGGCCAGATAGGCCGAGAGTTGACTGGTGCTGGGTTTGGCCGGGAAGTCGCGTTCGCTCTGGTAGTAATCGATCTGCTCGTCGGCGAAGGTGTCAAGGCGACGCCGGGCTTCCTGTTCACCAGCCGGCCACAGGGCGCGCAATGTCTCGCCAGGTGTTGCAAAACCTTCGACGGATGCCGGCACCGTATCGCTGCCGATAGTCAGCTTCGCTTGCTTGCCGGGCGCTTTTACCAGCGCTGGCATCGAGCGGTGCAGGCGTTCATAGCAGACCTTGCGGAACTGACTGAACACCTGAAAGTAGGTTTCGGTTTTGGTCAGTACCGTACCGGGCTTGAACAGCAGTTGATCAAGATAGCTGTGGAAAGCGATGCCTTTGCTCTTCAGGGCCACGGCCACTGCGGCATCGCGACGGCTTTCGTCAACGCCGTATTCTTCGTTGACGTGCACGGCCTCGATGTTCAGTTGCCGACAAAGCTCAAGCAGCACCGCCGGAGCCTGATCCCAATGGTCGGCGGTACGCAGCAGCAACGGGATGTTCAATGCGCCGAGGCTGGCACTCAATTCACGCAGGTTGCGCAGCCAGAAGTCGACCTTGCACGCGGCGTCGTCATGTTCCAGCCATTGCTGCGGGCTCAACAGATACACGGCAACCGTCGGACCGCGCGCTGCGGCGGCCGCGAGAGCGGTGTTGTCATGTTGGCGCAAGTCGCTGCGCAGCCAGATCAATTGCATCGCGGTTTCCATTAAATCAGCCCACGCTGAACCAGTTCCTGATGCGCCGAGAGCGGGTCTGCGGCCAGGATCAAATCAGCAATCTCAAGAGTTCTTACGGACAACTCGGTCTGGTGGATGCATACCGTTGGTCCGACCAGCAGTTTGGGAACACTGACGCCATTCAGCAGTTTTGGCAGCTGCGCCAGATTCATCGCCTTGCTGGAATACAGCAGCACGCCGCGCGCTTGCAGGTGATCGACCGCCAGCGCCAGTTCTCCGGCCGGTAGCGGCCAGTCGAACACTTGCACCGGGCAGTCGGCACTGCTGATCAGCCACGCGCATAGCCACAGGTGCGGTTCCAGTGGCAGGTCGGAGTGATTGATCAACAGCAGCGGCGCGGTGTGTAACTGTCGATTGTTATGGTAGATGCGCGCGCCGAATTTGCTGCGTAACCACGAATAAAAGAACCCGCGCTCCATCTGCGCACCGAACTGGCCTTGCCAGCGCTGCTCGAGTTCGGCCAGCAGCGGCAGCAGCAATTGCTCGCACAGGGTGCGCGGCGGATACAGCGCCATGGCCTGATTGATGCTGTCGTCGAGGCTGCGTTCGTTGAGGCGGGTGACGGCGTCGAGCAACACCTGGCGCTGGCGCTGCCAGTCGTTTTCCACCGTCTCGGTAAAGGCTTGCGGAGTGTCGAGAAGCGGCTTGACCTGACTGACCGCCACGCCGCGGTTGAGCCAGGTCAGGATGGTCAGGATTCGTTGCACATGTTCGCTGGAATACAGGCGATGGCCCTTGGGCGTGCGTTGCGGCACGATCAACCCGTATCGGCGCTCCCAGGCGCGCAGGGTGATGGCGTTGACGCCGGTCTGCCGCGCTACTTCACGGATCGGCAGCCAGCCTTCGTCGAGGGCTTTCTTGAAGTCGGCACCCAGGTCTTCCTGGGCGCTGGTGTCGAGTTTGTCGTTCATCAAATGGCGTTTCGCAGGCTGAGGTTTTCCGGATGCGGCTGCAGGTAAACCTGCTGCGCAATGTAGGGATCCGGGTGTTGGCGAAAGTGGTGTTTGAGCAAGGTCAACGGCACCACCAGCGGCACGATGCCGTGGCGGTACTGGCCGATCACATGCTGCATTTCCTGTTTGTCTTCAGGGCTGATTGCCTGTTTGAGGTAGCCGCTGATGTGCTGCAGGACATTGCTGTGGGTGCGGCGGGTGGCGCATTTTTTCAACGCGCTCATCAACTCGCTGAAATAGTGCGGGCCGAGGTCGACCGGATCGGTCTTGCCCATGTTGCCCAGCAGTTTGCCCAGGGCTTTGTATTGCTCCGGGTTGTGCGCCATCAGCAGGTATTTGTAGCGCGAGTGGAATTCGGTCAGTGCGCGGCGGCTCAAGCCTTGTTCGAGCACCTGTTGCCAGGCGCTGTAGGCAAGCACGCGGGTGATGAAGTTTTCCCGCAGCACCGGATCGTTCAGGCGCCCGGCTTCTTCCACCGGCAGGTCAGGGTGCTGCGCGCAGAACGCCTGGGCATAGATGCCACGGCCACCACCGTTCACCGGCGCGCCGTTGGCGTGATAGACCTTGACCCGCTCCAGACCGCACGAAGGCGACTGCTGCATGAAGATATAGCCGCAGATATCATCGAGCTCGCCGGCCATTCTCTGGCCGTAGGCGGCCAGCGGTTCGGTGACATTGATGTGCGGATTGACCGTACCGATAGCTTCAGGAGCATCGGGATCGCCGACCAGGCGGATCGGTTCACGGGGGATGCCCAGGCCAATGGCGACTTCGGGGCACACCGGGACGAATTCGAAATGCTCGGCAAGGGTGCGGCTGCACAGCCGTGATTCCTTGTGTCCGCCGTTGTAGCGCACTTCAGCGCCCATCAGGCAGGCGCTGATGGCGATTTTGGGCCGGGAAGCAGAAAGGTCGGACATGCGCACCTCGAATCTATTCCTGTACAGACAGTTATCTCTGTACAACTTTTCCTCAGCATAGATTCATGCGTGTACAAGTCAAATCATTTGTATAAGTTTTTGCGGGTTCCCCCAATCCCCTGTGGGAGTGAGCCTGCTCGCGATTGCGATATGTCGGCCGCGTTGATGTTGACTGATACTACGCCATCGCGAGCAGGCTCACTCCTACAGGGTGTTTATTTCCAGCCCAGTAGCCAGTGATCGTTGTTCTTCAGCGTCTGCCAATCGAGGCGTGCGGCGCGCTTGGTCAGCACCGCCTGCAACTCGATCTCCAGCACCGTGCCTTCCTCATCACGGAACAGCTCGGTCACCAGAAAATGTTTTTCGCGGTTTTGCGGGTGGGCTGCTGTCCACTTCGACAGCAGCAGTTTCTGCGGATTGATGCGATTCATTGCAGGTGTTCGTGCAAACGGCGTGCAGCTTCCTGGCCACTGAGCCAGGCCCCTTCGACACGCCCCGACAGGCACCAGTCGCCGCAGGCGTACAAGCCCAAATCGGCGTCGGCCAGCGTGCCCCATTCGTGGCCGGTCGCAGGGCGGGCGTAGAGCCAGCGGTGGGCGAGGCTGAAGGTCGGAGCGGGCATCGCGCTGTGCAGCAGTTCGGCGAATGCGCCGTGCAGTTGCTCGATGACGGCTTCCTTGGACAGGTCGATGTGTTGCCGGCTCCAGGCGCTGCTGGCATGCAGCACCCAGGTGTCGCACGTGGTGTCGCGTCCCGGCTTGCTGCGGTTGCGCGCCAGCCAGTCGATGGGACTGTCCTGCACGAAGCAGCCTTCGATCGGCGTATCCAGGGGCGTGTCGAAGGCGAGGGCGACGGCCCAGGTCGGGTCCATTTTCACCCCGGCGGCCGCTCCGGCCAGTTTCGGTGCGGCGGCCAGCAACGCCGTGGCTTGCGGCGCTGGCGTCGCAATCACCACATGGCTGAAGGGACCGTGGGTGAAGCCTTCGGCATCCTGCAGGTGCCAATGTTCTTCACCGCGAAAAACCTCGGTGATGCGGCAGGCGAAGTGCACTTCCAGACCGTCGAGCAAACCCCGGGTGATGGCGCTCATGCGTGGCGTGCCGACCCAGCGGGTCTGCTCGTCCGGCGACAGGTTCAGTTGCCCGCCCTGAAAGGTGTAGAGCTGCGGCGTCCACTCGGCGACCCAGCCCAGGCTTTGCCAGCGTTGCACTTCGGTGACGAAACGCCGGTCGCGGGCGGTGAAGTATTGCGCGCCCATGTCCAGAGAGCCGGCGTCGCTGCGTTTGCTCGACATGCGCCCGCCACTGCCGCGGCTTTTGTCGAACAGCTGGACGGTATGTCCGGCCTCTGTCAGCGCCTGCGCGGCGGAGAGTCCGGCGATGCCGGTGCCGATGATTGCGATAGGTACAGTCATAGGGGCCTCGTTTACCTTTCTGTACAGACTACGCCGTCAATGAAACCTGTACAATTTTGTTTTTTGGTATAACTTCTAGCGTTCTCGTTCTGACAGCTTGGCCTATGGTTAAACAATAGAGCCTGCCCGATAGAAAAGATCCCTGCTTATAAAAATAGACTAGTGATCCGGGTAAAACGCCACGCGAGGAAGATGTCATGCACATATTGCTGACCGGCGGTACTGGTTTGATAGGCCGTCAGCTCTGCCGACACTGGTCGGGGCAGGGCCATCAATTGACGGTGTGGAGTCGACGCCCGGAAAAGGTCGCGAAAATCTGTGGCGCGCAGGTGCGCGCGATTGCGCGTCTCGAAGACTTCGGCGACGAGCCGCTGGACGCGGTGGTCAACCTGGCCGGTGCGCCGATCGCGGATCGGCCATGGACCCATCGGCGCAAGGCGTTGCTGTGGAGCAGCCGCATCACCCTCACCGAAACCCTGCTGGCGTGGCTGGAAACACGGCAGCAGAAACCGGCGTTGTTGATCTCCGGTTCGGCTGTTGGCTGGTACGGCGACGGCGGCGAACGCGAGCTGACCGAAGAGTCGCCGCCAGTGATCGACGATTTTGCCAGTCAGTTGTGCATCGCCTGGGAGGAAACCGCGCAGCGTGCCGAGGCTCAGAGCATCCGTGTGGTGCTGGTGCGCACCGGGCTGGTGCTGTCGGCCGAGGGCGGCTTTTTGTCGCGGCTGTTGCTGCCGTTCAAACTCGGGCTAGGCGGGCCGTTGGGCAATGGCCGGCAGTGGATGCCGTGGATTCACATCGATGATCAAATCGCCCTGATTGATTTTCTTCTGCACCGCGATCAGGCGAGCGGTCCTTATAATGCCTGCGCACCGAAACCGGTGCGCAATCGCGAGTTTGCCAAGACGCTGGGCAGCGTATTGCACCGCCCGGCGTTCATGCCGATGCCGGCCCTGGCCCTGAAGGTCGGTCTTGGCGAAATGTCATTGCTGTTGCTGGGCGGTCAACGGGCCATGCCGGCACGCTTGCTGGAAGCGGGTTTCACTTTCCAGTTCACGGATTTGCGCGCGGCTTTGGATGATCTCTCCGGCCGCCTTTGAAATAGGACGATGCATGACCGATCACGCCTTGCTTCTGGTCAACCTGGGTTCCCCGGCCTCCACCTCGGTGGCCGATGTACGCAGCTACCTCAATCAATTTCTGATGGACCCGTACGTGATCGACCTGCCGTGGCCGGTGCGGCGGCTGTTAGTGTCGCTGATCCTGATCAAGCGCCCCGAGCAATCGGCCCATGCCTACGCTTCGATCTGGTGGGAGGAGGGCTCGCCGCTGGTGGTGCTCAGCCGTCGTCTGCAGCAACAGATGACCAGCCAGTGGGCCCATGGCCCGGTGGAACTGGCCATGCGTTACGGCGAGCCGTCGATTGAAACCAAATTGCTGCAACTGGTCGCAGCGGGGCACAAGCGCATCACGCTGGCGCCGCTTTATCCACAGTTCGCCGACAGCACCACGACCACGGTGATCGAAGAAGCCAAGCGGGTGATTCGCGAGAAGAAGCTCGATGTAAAACTCTCGGTGCTGCAACCGTTTTACGATCAGCCTGAGTACATCGACGCGCTGGTCGCCAGCGCTACCCCGCATTTGCAGCAGGACTACGATCACTTGCTGTTGAGCTTCCATGGCTTGCCGGAGCGGCACCTGACCAAGCTCGATCCGACCGGCAATCACTGTTTGAAAAACGCGGATTGCTGCAAGAACGCTTCGCCGGCAGTCCTGGCCACCTGTTACCGCGCCCAGTGCATACGCACCGCCGCCGAGTTCGCCAGGCGCGCGGGCATTGCCGATGGTAAATGGTCGGTGTCGTTTCAGTCGCGTCTGGGGCGGGCGAAGTGGATTGAACCCTACACCGAAGCGCGGCTGGACGAGCTGGCGCAAAGCGGGGTGAAGAAGATTCTGGTGATGTGCCCGGCGTTTGTCGCCGATTGCATCGAAACCTTGGAAGAAATCGGTGATCGCGGCAAGGAACAGTTCCGCGAAGCAGGGGGCGAGGAGTTGGTGCTGGTGCCGTGCTTGAATGACGACCCGCAATGGGCGAAGGCGTTGGCGACCCTGTGCGAGAGAGCGCCGTTGGCGCTGTAGCAGTTGTGGCGAGGGAGCTTGCTCCCGCTGGCTGCAATGCAGCCCCAAGCCCTGCGGACGCGGTTCACAGGAAACCGCATCCGCCGAGTTTATGACTGCTTCGCAGTCAAGCGGGAGCAAGCTCCCTCGCCACAGGTAATGAGCCAGATTTCAAATCAGCGGCTCATCGGCCTTCTTGTGCTTCCAGCTGTCATTGCCCGGCAGGATCAGGTTCAGCGCAATCGCCACCACCGCGCACAGCGCGATGCCTTTGAGGCCGAAGTCGTCCGGACCAGTACCGGTGCCGACCAGCACACCGCCGATACCGAACACCAGGGTCACTGAAACGATCACCAGATTGCGCGCCTCGCCGAGGTCGATCTTGTGCCGGATCAGGGTGTTCATCCCCACCGCCGCGATCGAACCGAACAACAGACACAGAATCCCGCCCATCACCGGCACCGGAATGCTTTGCAGCAGCGCGCCGAACTTGCCGATGAACGCCAGGGTGATGGCGAAGATCGCCGCCCAGGTCATGATTTTCGGGTTGTAGTTCTTGGTCAGCATCACCGCGCCGGTCACTTCGGCGTAGGTGGTGTTCGGCGGGCCGCCAAACAGACCGGCTGCCGTGGTAGCAATGCCGTCACCGAGCAGGGTGCGATGCAGGCCTGGTTTCTTCAGGTAATCGCGACCGGTCACGCTGCCCACCGCGATCACGCCGCCGATGTGCTCGATGGCCGGAGCCAGCGCTACCGGAACGATGAACAGGATCGCCTGCCAGTTGAACTCCGGCGCGGTGAAGTGCGGCAGCGCAAACCACGGTGCAGCGGCAATTTTCGCGGTATCGACCACGCCGAAATAGAACGACATGGCGAAACCGACCAGTACACCGGAAATGATCGGTACCAGACGGAAGATGCCTTTACCGAACACGGCCACGATCAACGTGGTCAGCAGGGCCGGCATCGAGATCATCATCGCGGTCTGGTAGTGGATCAGCTCGGAACCGTCACCCGCCTTGCCCATCGCCATGTTCGCGGCAATCGGCGCCATGGCCAGGCCGATGGAGATGATCACCGGACCAATCACCACCGGCGGCAGCAGACGGTCGATGAAACCGGTGCCTTTGATCTTCACGGCGAGGCCGAGGAAGGTGTAGACGAAACCGGCCGCCATCACGCCGCCCATGGTCGCGGCGAGGCCGAACTGGCCCTTGGCGAGAATGATCGGGGTGATGAAGGCAAAGCTCGACGCGAGAAACACCGGCACCTGACGCCCGGTGACGATCTGGAACAGAATCGTCCCTAAACCCGCGGTAAACAGTGCCACGTTCGGGTCCAGGCCCGTGATCAGCGGCATCAGCACCAGAGCGCCGAAAGCCACGAACAGCATCTGGGCGCCGGACAGCACCGTGCGCCAGAGCGGATCGTTGAACTCTTGCTGCATGCTCACGCGTCCTTCTGCTTGGTACCGAAGATCTTGTCACCGGCGTCGCCAAGCCCAGGAATGATGTAGCCGTGTTCGTTCAGGCGCTCATCGATGGACGCGGTGTAGATGGTCACGTCCGGGTGAGCCTGTTCCACAGCGGCAATGCCTTCCGGCGCGGCAACCAGCACCATCGCGCGGATGTCCTTGCAACCGGCTTTCTTCAGCAGATCGATGGTCGCGACCATGGAGCTGCCAGTGGCGAGCATCGGGTCGATGATCATCGCCAACCGTTCGTCGATTTCGGGAACCAGTTTCTCCAGATAGGTGTGGGCTTGCAGGGTTTCTTCGTTGCGGGCAACGCCTACCGCGGAAACCTTGGCACCCGGGATCAGGCTCAGCACGCCTTCGAGCATGCCGATACCGGCGCGCAGGATCGGCACGACGGTGATTTTCTTGCCGGCGATTTTCTCCACCGACACCGTGCCGCACCAACCGGCGATATCGTAGGATTCGAGCGGCAAATCTTTTGTAGCTTCATAGGTCAACAGGGCGCCGACTTCCTGAGCAAGCTCACGGAAATTCTTGGTGCTGATATCGGCGCGGCGCATCAGGCCGAGTTTATGGCGGATCAGCGGATGGCGGATCTCGAGGATGGGCATGGAAAAACTCCGGCGGCGGGCAAAAAAACCGGCCTAGATTAATCTATCCGAGGGTGATGTCCTATAGGACATTGAGTACGTTAGTCCATTAAGGCTTGATTCGGCCTCACGGGATGCGTACCTTTGCCCGCTTTTCCGAAAACATCCCCCTGGAGAGCGCCATGTCCGCTGATCTCGAGCATATCCGTCAAATCATGCGAGAGGCTGACTGCCTGTACACCGAATCTGAAGTCGAGGCCGCCATCGCCCGCGTCGGTGCACAAATCAACGAACAACTGGCCGACAGCAACCCGGTGGTGTTCTGCGTGATGAACGGCGGGCTGATCTTCTCCGGAAAACTGCTGACTCACCTGCAATTCCCGCTGGAAGCGTCCTATTTGCACGCGACCCGTTATCGCAACGAAACCAGCGGCGGCGACCTGTTCTGGAAAGCCAAGCCGGAAGTCTCGTTCATCGACCGCGACGTGCTGATCATTGACGACATCCTCGACGAAGGTCACACGCTGGGCGCGATCATCGACTTCTGCAAACACGCCGGCGCGCGCAAAGTGCACACCGCCGTGCTGATCGACAAGGATCACGACCGCAAGGCGCGGCCTGACCTGAAAGCAGACTTCGTCGGCCTGCCGTGCATTGACCGCTACATCTTCGGTTACGGCATGGACTACAAAGGCTACTGGCGCAACGCCAACGGGATCTTTGCGGTTAAAGGCATGTAAGAACCCTGCACTATCCCCTGTAGGAGTGAGCCTGCTCGCGATAGCGTCGTATCAGCCAACATCAACGTTGCTGACAGACCGCTATCGCGAGCAGGCTCACTCCTACATTTGTTTGCGTGATACCCATGCTAGAGTGCTCGGCCCCGCCCCCCGGAGCCTGTCATGAGCCTTCTGTTCCGCAGCCTTGCCGCCCTGTTGCTGACCCTCAGCCTGCCCCTGGCCGCCGCCCCGATGCACAGCCAATTCCTGCCGCCGGACGACCTGACCCTGCGCGATGCCGAACCCGAACAGCAACAACTGCTGCAAGTCACCGATTATTCGGTGGTGGTCGGTGCGCAACGCCAGTCCAACCAGCAGCCGATTCCGGTCACGTCGCCGCTGATGATTCGCCTCAAGGGCAAGTCGCTGAACAAGGGCGCAACCATCGCCCAGGTGCTGGTCAATTTCGATGGCGAAAGCAAAAGCCTGAAAAAACCGGTTTATGACGACAAGAGCAAAACCCTGACCCTGTTCTACCCGCTGGCCCAGTACCGGGTGGTGATCGATCTGCTGCGCAACGACACCGTGTATGTACAGTTCCTCAGTTATGCCAATGGCCACATCTGGGCCGATCTGCACACCGGGGCCGTTCGTTCGCGTTGAGCCGGGTGGCAGGGCAGGGGTAAACTGCCCGCCCCGTGTAATGTCTGCGAGCTGGAGTCGGCAATGCGTAAAGATAAGAAACAGGTGATTGGTGACGAGATCGGCGATGAGCAGATCAAGCTGTTCCTCGATTTTGAACCGGTCGACGCCACTTCGCCGTCGCTGCACAAACTGGTCAAGGCCTACCGTGGCCTGCGCATCGACGATTTCGAGCGCTTCCTGACGTTCTTCGTGGCCGCCGGTTATGACGTGGATGGCAAGGATGAGCACGGTCAGACCTTCGTTGAGCTGATCGCCGATCAGCGCAACGCCCCGGACTACATCGAACTGATCGAAAAAGCCCGCGCCTGACACCATCCCTGTGGCGAGGGAGCTTGCTCCCGCCGGGATGCGCAGCGGCCCCAAACTCTTGTGAGCGCTGCGCACTCAAGCGGGAGCAAGCTCCCTCGCCACAGAGGTCAGTGTTTCAAATTTCGGCCATAAAAAAACGCCCCGCACTCACTGAGTACGGGGCGTTTTTTTATGCTGCAAGGTCAAGCGAAGCTTGGGGTCTCGCTGCTTTCTTCAACCAGTTCCAGAGCGATGTTGTTCTGCGTGTTGATCTTGCGATACAGCGCAGCATCGGTTTCCAGGACTTTCTCGCGGGCCGGGAAGATCTCCGCCAGTTTGGCCGCCCACTCACCCTTGGCCTTGGCCGGGAAGCATTTCTCGATCAGCTCCAGCATGATCGAAACGGTCACTGAAGCGCCTGGCGAAGCGCCGAGCAGGGCGGCGAGGGAACCGTCCTTCGCAGCGACCAGTTCGGTACCGAATTGCAGGATGCCGCCCTTTTTCGGGTCTTTCTTGATGATCTGTACCCGTTGGCCGGCCACTTCCAGGCGCCAGTCTTCGGCTTTCGCCTCCGGGTAGAAGCGGCGCAGGGAATCCAGGCGCTGCTCCATCGATTGCATCACTTCGCTGACCAGGTACTTGGTCAGGTCCATGTTGTTTTTCGCCACCGCCAGCATCGGTCCGATGTTGCCGGCGCGAACCGACAGCGGCAGGTCCATGAAGGAGCCGTGCTTGAGGAACTTGGTGGTGAAGCCGGCGTATGGCCCGAACAGCAGGGATTTCTTGCCATCGACCACACGGGTGTCCAGGTGCGGCACCGACATTGGCGGCGAGCCCACCGCGGCCTGGCTGTAGACCTTGGCCTGATGGTGCTTGACCACTTCCGGGTTGTCGCAACGCAGCCACTGGCCGCTGATCGGGAAGCCGCCGAAGCCTTTGCTTTCTTCGATGCCCGAAGCCTGCAGCAGCGGCAGGGCCGCGCCACCGGCGCCGAGGAAAACGAACTTGGCGTCGACTTCACGGCTGGCGCCGCTGTTGACGTCCTTGATGCTGACGGTCCAGCCGGCGCCGTTACGCTTGAGGCCGGTGACGCGCTTGCAGTACTTGACCTGGGTGTCCGGTGCGCTGGTCAGGTGCTTGAGCAACTGATTGGTCAGGGCGCCGAAGTTGACGTCGGTGCCGTTCATCACGCGGGTCGCGGCCAGGACTTCGTCTGGCGAGCGGCCCGGCATCATCAGCGGCATCCACTCGGCCATCTTGGCCTTGTCTTCGGTGTATTCCATGTCGGCGAAGGCGTGGTGCTTGTGCAGCACGTTGAAGCGTTCCTTGAGGAACGACACGCCTTTGTCACCCTGAACGAAGCTCAGGTGCGGCACCGGGCTGATGAAGGATTTGCACGAGCCGAAGGTGCCTTTCTTGGTCAGGTACGACCAGAACTGCTTGGACACTTCGAACTGGGTGTTGATGTGCACGGCTTTCTTGATGTCGACGCTGCCGTCGGCTGCCTGCGGGGTGTAGTTCAGCTCGCACAGGCCGGCGTGGCCGGTACCGGCGTTGTTCCACGGGTTGGAACTCTCCGCAGCACCGGAATCCATCAACTCGACGACTTCCAGCTTGATCGCCGGGTCGAGCTCTTTGAGCAGTACTGCCAGGGTGGCACTCATGATGCCGGCCCCAACCAGAACTACGTCGACTGCTTCGTTATGCGCCATTTAACGCGTCTCCAAAATCTGCAGCACCAAATTGTCGGCATGGCTGCCAGGGAGTGACGGGGCAGGTCAGTTGCGCCCCGGATACCCATGGTCAGGTTCGTCATGTCCGAATCTTCGCAATTTTTCGCAACTTCGACGGATGCATGCGGCCTGGCTTCAAGAGCTCCATGAACTCATTTCAGCACGCGGCTGGCAATTCGACTTATGGTCGAGACATCCGTTTTTGTGCAACCAAATCCGTAGCGGACAGGCTTCAGGCTCCGATGTTCGAGGTATACCCGGTCCTGTGTCGTTGGGCTGTTTCAGACGCTAATGGTGCATGTTCAGACGCAAAACTTTTCATTTGCTCGCCACACTCTTGTGAAGTTGTGAAAACCCGTTTTTTTCACGCTCTTTTGAAGACGTGAACCTCAAAAAAGGGCTGTCCAGGCCTGGCACCCTGCCCGCAAAGGGCAAAACAACGCGGTGGCCGAGCGTCATGACAGCTCTGCAGATTCGCGAAAAGCGGGGTTTTTGCCGGAAGAACAGGCAAGCGCGCCAACTTCACTCGATCTGTGTGGGCGGCTCTCTGTGGGCGATTTGGGTGTCGATGCATGCGCATTGACGCTGTTGCGGGGCCCGATCAGGAGACGTCCTTATAATCGGGGGGAGATTGTATCGAAGAAATGCGGGCAGTTGCTCGTGTTTAATGACTTTTATTAGGCATCCGGTCAGATGCTTAACATCGCTTGCACGCGTGCGCGGGGTTGCGACGGTATGACGCGGGCGCTGGCGGGCAGTGGCTGGTGCAACCAGTTGAGACGGATTTCTTCGATTTCCACCCAGCCATCGCCCATCGGTTGCAGGCTGCATTGCTTGAATGCCTGGCAATGACCGTTGCGGTCGAGCAGGGCAAAGCTGCGGTGCAACGGGCGTGGAGCGAACAACGAGATCAGATAGCGCATGGCCGAGTACCTTGTTGGAGGGCTGGTTTGAAGCTTGCCAGGTGGCCGTGACGCCAAGGTGTATGGGCGGTGAATAATCTGTGACAGGAACCGCTTTCCCGAGGGTTTGTCAGACATTTCAGTATTCACTGTCGAGTGCTGGTGACCCGCAGTGGCCCACCGCTATACTGCCGGCCTGTCTGTGCCTGATTCTGGAGAAAAGAGCATGTTGCAACGCCTGTTGTTCGGTTTGATCACTGTGACCAGTTTGACCCTGGTTGGCTGCGCCCACAGCCCGCAACAACTGAGCCCGGAACCGAAGCTGACAACCCAGTTGGCCCCGGTCGGCCATGGCCAGCAAGCGGTGGTGCGCGTGGTTGACGGTCGTCCGTCGCCAACCCTCGGCACTCGCGGCGGCCTGTACCCGGAAACCAGCGCGATCACCGTGCAGCGTGAGCAGATACTGCCCAAGTTGCAGGCTCAGGCTGAAGCCGCCGTGCGTCTGCTCGGCTTCACCCCGACCAGCAACGGGATGAACGCACCGCAACTGACCGTGACCCTGACCGAGCTGAAGTACCAGTCGCCGAAAGAAGGCATGTACGTGACCGAAGCCACCATCGGCGCGACCTTCCGCTCCGACGTGCAGAGCGGCAATCGTCGCTACAGTGGCCGCTACGGTGCTTCGCTGGACCAGCGTTTCGGCATGGCGCCGAACCAGGAAACCAACACCAAGCTGGTCAGCGACGTGTTGAGCGATGCCCTGACCCGTCTGTTCAAGGACCCGACCGTGGGTCAGATCCTCGCCGAGTAAGCTGTGCGGCTGACGTGAAAAAGCCCGGTGCCAGTGATGGCCCCGGGCTTTTTTGTGGGGCATGGAATCGTACCCCCTCACCCCAGCCCTCTCCCCCAGGGGGGCGAGGGGGAAGGGAGCCGATCGGGGGCTTTTCAGAACCGGCGTTCACCTCGAGTTTTCAGGTCGATGCACCTCGAATAAACAACTCGGTCAGTCCCCTCTCCCTCCGGGAGAGGGTTAGGGTGAGGGAGCTTTTACTTTTCAGGCTGCTTGGGAATAAAAATCAAGCACGCTGACACCCGTCAGCAAATCCGTCTCCGGCAAATCCGCATGCTGATGCCCACCGAGGGCGCAATACACCAGCCAGTGGCGATCCTGAACATTGAAGGCAAGGCTGCCGACGAGGCTTTGTTGTTCGTCGGTCGGGGTGATGAGGTACAGGCGATCCTGGTTTTCGGCGTGCAGCATGTCGCGTTCCATGTGTGTTTCGAGGCGCGCATGGTGGCCGATGTAAATGACGATGCCGTGACACAGGACAGCCATCGGTCGATTGTCAGGTTATTTGTCGCAAAGGGTAGGGTGGTGGCGGAGGGTTTCGGTAGAATCCGCGCCGCAGTCGTCGATCGGGCGTCTGCCACACCGATTCAGTTCCGAGGTCTGTGATGTCGCTGCACTTGATGACGCTGTTTACTGCCCATCCCGCCAAATTGATCAACCTGCTGGCGCTGGCCCTGGCCTTCCCGGGCAGTTGGCTGCTGCACGCGACCCGCCGTCGTGAACAACGCGCCATGGCCAGCATCGCCGCGCAACGCCAGGCCCAGCCCAACGCCGAACCGATTCTGGATTGGGCGACGTTGCGCATGAACCGCTTTTTCTACCGCTTCGGTTTTGCCTGCCTCGGGCTGGCGCTGATCGTTTCCTGGATCAGTACGCGCTTCTGAATCTGATGCGCAATTTTGTGGCGAGGGAGCTTGCTCCCGCTGAGTGCGTAGCGCTCACAAAAAACTTGGGGCCGCTGCGCAGCCCAGCGGGAGCAAGCTCCCTCGCCACAGTGTGATTTGCCAACAGGTTTTACAACGGCAACCCGGCTTTTACGCGGTACTGATTACGCACCGGCGTCGCATATTGCAGCACCAGATACGGACGGTGCTCCTGCGGGCAGGCGTCCAGGCGGCGCTGCCATTCTTCCTGCGCCTTGGCCAGTTCGTCCGCCGGGAACATCTCGGCGGCCTTCGGCACGTTCAATTGCGGATCGGCATCGGCCCACATCGCATACGCCAGGTAATGCACCGGGAACAGGCGATATCCGCCGAGAATCTGCTTGTCCATCTCGACCGCCAATTGCTTGGTGTCTTCGAACAGCTCGGTGATCGGTGCGGCGAAGTTCACGTGCACCCGACCCTTGTAGCCGGTGATGCCCTTGGCAATGCTCACGTCATCCTCGCCCGGCGCCTTGGCGTAGGTGCCGGTGGTGGCGCGGATGTACAGCTCGCGGGCCTTGGCCTGGTCGCACGGGTCGTATTCGTAACTGATCGACACCGGGGTCAGGTTCAGCGACTGAATCACTTCGCCGAACGGCTCGTCCTTGCGGCTCATGTGGAACATCTTGAGGATCGCCGACTCGGTACGGTCGTCGCCATCCTTCGCCCGGCCCTCGGCCTGGGCGATCCAGATCGAGGCGCAATCATTGCGGATCGAGTGGTTGATGTAAGCCGACAACAACTGATACGCCGCCATCTTCTCGCGACGCCCGGTGATCGAGCGGTGCACGATAAAGCTCTTGTTCAGGCGCATCAGATCGCTGACGAAGGGCTTTTGCAGCAGGTTGTCGCCGATCGCGATGCGCGGCGTCGGCAGGCCGGCGTGGTACACCGCGTAGTTGACGAAGGCCGGGTCCATCACGATGTCGCGGTGGTTGGCGATGAACAGGTAGGCGCTGCCGGACTTGAATTGCTCGACACCGGTGTAGGTCACGCCATCAGTGGCGCGCTCGATGGTGTGGTCGACGTAGAACTCGACTTTGTCCTGCAAAGTGGCCACGGAGGTCACGTCGGCAAACTCACGACGCAGCCGATGGGCTATAAGTGGTTTGAGCATCCAGCCGAAGGCACCGGCAAAACGCGGGAAGCGGAAGTGGGTGAGGATATCTAGAAACGCCTTGTCGCCGAGCAGTCTTGCCAGTACCGCAGGTACTTCGCTGTCGTCGTAAGGTCGGATGGCATCGAATTCGCCCATCATGCTCTCTTGTTGGAAACGGCTAGGGTAAGTAAAGGTTTTGATCGAAAACCCGCGGGGCACGGTCTGAAAAAGTAGCCAGACAAAAATAGCCCTGCAAATAGACCGGCGATTATACGCACAAGTCACCTGGGAGACCGCGATGCTGGAAGCCGCTGAATACGAATGTCCTTATTGTGGGGAGACGGTCGAGACGACAGTGGACTTGTCCGCAGGCGATCAGACCTACATCGAGGACTGTCAGGTGTGTTGTCGACCGATCACGTTTGTCTTGCAGGTGCATGGCGAGGATTGGTTTCTGGAAGTCTTCAGCGAAAACGAGTGAGGGGCGCGCATGCAGCGAATCTACGAGCCGGAAAACCTGATGGAAGGCGAGATGCTCAAGGGCATGCTCGCCAGTGAAGGCATCGAGGCGCACCTGGTGGGCCGCGATCTGCTCGGCGGCACGGGCGAATTGCCGATTTTCGGCCTGCTCGGTCTGTCGGTCGAAAACGATCAGGCCGAGTACGCCCGCGAACTGATCACCGCGTACAATGCCGCGCTGCCGCTGCCCGGCGATGAACCGGAGAGCTTCCCCGGGACACTGGTCTGTTAGGCTGACGTTCGTTTTACTTTTGAGTCGTGTTGCCCCATGTGTGGACGTTATGCCCTGTTTCGCTGGAACCGCGATTTTGCGGCCCTGCCCGGATTTCCCGCCGATCAGCAGGCGCAGTGGAACATTTCCCCCAATGATTCGGTGTTGATGCTGCGTGCCGAGGCCGACGGCCAACGCACGCTGGCCCGCGCCCGCTGGGGCCTGACGCCGCCTTGGCTGACCGATCTGTCGCGAACCCCGGCGCATGCCCGGGCCGAAACCGTGGCCGAACAGCCGATGTTTCGCGAGGCGCTGCGCCTGCGCCGCTGCCTGCTGCCGGCCAACGGTTTCTACGAATGGCGCGGCAACCTGCGCAAGCGTCCGTACTGGTTGACGCCGGGGGAGGGTTCGTCGCTGTTTTTTGCGGCGATCTGGGAGGCGTATCCGGTGCAGGAGCAAGTGTGGCTGAGCACCGCGGTCATCACGCAGCCGGCGGCCAGTCAGCGCCGACCGTTGATTCTCGATGAGGCGGGGCAGGCGGCCTGGCTCGATCCTGCGACGCCGTTGCATGTGCTGCAGGGTTTGCTCGCCAGTGAGCCGGCCGCGTTGCGCGAGCGGGTGCTGGCGAATCTGGTGAATGATCCGAAGCTCAATGGGCCGGAGTGTCTGACCCCGGGTTAAGTCAAAAGCCCCTCACCCTAACCCTCTCCCAGAGGGAGAGGGGACTGACCGAGCTGTCTCCCGTCATACATCGACCTGAAATAACCAGTCGATTATGGATTCAAAGCTGAGCGTTCAAGTCGGTGTATTTCGTCAATATCCCCCAGTCAGTCCCCTCTCCCTCTGGGAGAGGGTTAGGGTGAGGGGCTTTTCGCTTTTCAGACCTTGAACTGATTGATCAACCGCCGCTGCTGCTCCGCCAATTTAGTCAGACCCGCACTGGCCGAACTCGACTCATCCGCACCGCCCGCCACTTCATTCGCCACCTGACCGATAATGATCACGTTGCGGTTGATGTCATCCGCCACTGCGCTCTGTTCTTCCGCCGCACTGGCAATCTGCGTGTTCATGTCATTGATCACCGACACCGCCTGAGTAATCGTCTCCAGCGCTTCAGCGGCTTTCGCCGCGTGCTGCACGCTTTCGTCGGTGCGGTTCTGGCTGTCTTCCATGACCCGCACCACATCGCGGGTGCCCTGTTGCAATTGCTGGATCATGCTCTGGATTTCTTCGGTGGCCTTCTGGGTTTTCTGCGCCAGATTGCGCACCTCGTCCGCCACCACGGCAAAGCCGCGCCCCTGTTCGCCGGCCCGCGCCGCTTCGATTGCCGCGTTCAATGCCAGCAGGTTAGTCTGCTCGGCGATCCCGCGAATCGCGGTGAGGATCGCATTGATGTTTTCACTGTCCTTGGCCAGCGTCTGCACCACCTCCACTGCTTTGCCGATTTCCACCGCCAGTACGCCAATCGAGTTCGACGTATCACGTACGATCTGCATGCCTTGGCCGGCAGCCTGATCCGCGTGGCTGGCGGCTTGCGCAGCCTGAGTGGCGTTGCGCGCCACGTCTTGCGCGGTGGCGGTCATCTCCTGCACCGCGGTGGCGACCTGATCGATCTCGGCCATCTGTTTCTGAATGCCGATGTTGGTGCGAATCGCAATGTCGGCGGTGTGTTCGGAGGAATCGCTGACGCTCTGCACTGACGTCACCACCTGCGTGATCATCGCCTGCAATTTGGCGAGGAAGGTGTTGAAGCCCTTGGCAATCGAGCCCAGTTCATCGCTGCGATCACTGCTCAGGCGGCGGGTCAGATCGCCTTCACCTTTGGCAATGTCATCGAGCATGGCGACCATCTGCTTCAGGGGGCGGGCGATGCCGTGACCCACCAGCCAGATCACCAGCAGGCCGATGGCGGCGATGATCAAGCCGACCATGGCCATGCCGAAGGTGTCGGATTTGCGCTGGGCATCGAGGTCGGCCTGGAGTTTCTGCAGATCCGCCATCACCGCGTTCAGCGGCAGTTGCAGCATCAGGGTCCAGCGCGCGTCGGTCTGGCCGATGCCGAACGGCAGGTACAGCTCGATGCGGCCCTTGTCCTTGTTGACGGAGTAGGTGACTTCGCCACGTTTGAGATTGGCCATGTTGGCGATCTGCTCGGCGTCGAGAATGTCGCTGACCTTCTCACCGAATTTACTCGGGTCCTGGGTGTAGGCAACGATCCGGCCGTTGCCGCCGATCAGGGCCATCTGCCCGGCGCCGCTGTACAACTTCTGGTTGGCGCCGAGGAGCATGTCCTGGATGAAGTTCACCGACAGGTCGGCGCCGACGATGCCCTGGAATGCGCCGTTGAGCATGATCGGTTCAATGAACGAGGCGAGCATCACGACCTTGTCGCCGACCTTGTACGGCGCCGGATCGATCACGCAGGGCTTTTTCGTTTCCTTGGAGCAGAGGTAGTACTCACTGGCGCGCACCCCGGTGGACAGGGTTTTCTGATCGTCGACATCGGCCAGTTTGTCCACGCCCAGACTGCCGTCGGTATTGCGGAACCACCACGGCAGGAAGCGTCCGTTGGCGGGATCGATACCGGTCACGGCGCTGCCGACGTAGGCCGCGTCATTGTGGTCCAGTGCGTTTTTTTCCCAGCCGATGTAGGTGCCGAGAATCTTCGGGTTCTGCTCGACGTTCTCCTTGATCAGGCTGATCAGTTGCTCGCGGCTGACGCTCAGGCGCGGCTGGCCGTCGGCGCCCGGTGTGCCGAGCAGCGCGTTGACCCGCACCAGTCCGCCGGCAATCAGCAGCGGCGCTTCGAGTTCGCGCTGGATCTGGCTGACCTGGGTCTGCGCCAGAGAGGTCAGGCGTTGTTCGATGACTTGTTCGAACTGCGCCTGAGTGCGCTGTTGCACCATGTCTTGAGTGCGGGCACCGGAAAACAGCGCGTACAGCACCAGCGCGGCGACCACGCTGAGGACGATGGCGCCGGCCAGGGCGGCGACGGAAAACTGGATCGACTTGAACTTCATGGGAGCTCCGCACGCAAGAGGACGTCTGCGCTGTTGTATCGGCAGCAGGCATGGCGCCATGAGCGTTGAGCGGAACAAAGGGCGGAGGATGTCGCAAATGGATCGGTGCGCGACGCAGCGGCAGCAGACTTGCCGGTTGCTGTGAATTTTTTACGACAACAGCGGTGGGAAACTTCCGAAAGACGCTGCAACACGTCTGTTGTATCTGGCGCCGATACAATTCACCCCCTAGGATACGCGGCAGGTTTTCAGGGAGCTTTTGAATGAACAAGACATTGGTTGTAAGTGCACTGAGCGCAGCGCTGTTGCTGGCCGGTTGTCAGTCGGTCAACACCACCAGCGGCGGAGCCGTCGGTGTGGAGCGCAAGCAGTACATGTTCAGCATGCTGTCCTCGCAAGAGGTCGACCAGATGTACGCCCAGTCCTATCAGAAGACCGTCGGCGAGGCGTCGAGCAAAGGCGTGCTGGACAAGACCAGCCCGGAGGCCAAGCGGGTTCAGGCGATTGCCAACCGGCTGATCGCCCAGGCACCGAACTTCCGCCCGGATGCGGCGCAGTGGCAGTGGGAAGTCAATCTGATCAAGAGCGACGAGCTCAACGCCAACTGCGGGCCTGGCGGCAAGATCATTTTCTACACCGGGCTGATCGACAGCCTGAAGCTGACCGACGATGAAATCGCGGCGGTCATGGGCCATGAAATCGCCCACGCCCTGCGCGAGCACGGTCGTGAAGCGATGTCCAAAGCCTATGGCATTGAAATGGCCAAGCAGGGTGCCGGTGCGTTGCTCGGTCTGGGTCAGGACAGTCTGGCGCTGGCCGACACCGTGGCCAACTACGGCATGACCTTGCCCAACAGCCGCGCCAACGAAAACGAAGCCGACCTGATCGGTCTGGAACTGGCCGCCCGCGCCGGCTACAACCCGAATGCTGCGATCACCTTGTGGAACAAGATGAGCAAGGCCTCGGAAGGTGCACCGCCGGAGTTCATGAGCACTCACCCGGCCTCGACCAGCCGTATCGCTTCGTTGCAGGCAGCGATTCCGAAGGTGATGCCGTTGTACGAGAAAGCGCCGAAGTCCTGATCAGAACCCAGGCAAGGCGAACCTGCTTTTGTGGCGAGGGAGCTTGCTCCCGCTGGGCTGCGAAGCGGCCCCAAACCCTACAATCACGGATTAACAGTTAACCCGTATTAGCAGGGTTTGCGACGGCTGCGCCGCCGAGCGGGAGCAAGCTCCCTCGCCACAGTTCAGTGTTACTTCAGGCCGGAATTAAACCCAGCCACTGCTCTGCATCGCCTTGTACACCGCCACGATCGCCAGAATGAAGAACGCCGAAGCCGCCAGGCGACGGATCAAGGTCAGTGGCAATTTCTCCGCAGCAAAGTTACCGGCCAATACCACCGGCACGTTGGCAATTAACATGCCCGCCGTCGTCCCGATGATCACCAGCCACAGCTCCGGATATTGTGCCGCCAGCATCACCGTGGCGATCTGTGTCTTGTCACCGATTTCCGCCAGGAAGAATGCGATCAGCGTGGTCAGGAAGGGCCCGAACTTGCGTGCGGTGCTGGCTTCATCGTCGTCCATCTTGTCCGGGACCAGCGTCCACAGCGCAGTGGCGGTGAAGCTCGCGGCGAGAATCCAGTGCAGCACCGAATCGGAGAAGAAGCTGCCGAACCAGGCGCCTACCGCACCGGCTGCCGCGTGGTTGGCCAGGGTCGCAGCGACGATACCGGCAATGATCGGCCAGGGTTTGCGAAAGCGAGCGGCGAGAATCAGCGCGAGCAGTTGCGTCTTGTCGCCGATTTCGGCCAAGGCAACGATTGCGGTGGGAACGAGTAACGAGTCCAGCATCAGGATTTTCCTAAGGGGCGGGTCGACACGGCTATGACACGTACAGCCTTCCCGCCCCGGGTAAGGTGTGCGTGTCATAGGTCTTGTCAAACCCTGCGATCCGTCTGGTGCGGACGCTTGGGTCGCATACGCCATGATCTGAGGATCAAGTATGTTGACGTATGCCGGACGAGCTTGGCGCTCGTGGGAGACTACTCCCCTAGGACGGAGCGGATTCTGCCTTCGCAAAACCGATAGAGCAAGAACAAATTTTCAGCCGCGCTTGGCCCGGTAAATCCGGAAACCATTGCCTTCGGCCTTGATCGCGCACACGCCCAGATGCTCTTCGATCAGTGGCTGATACTTCAGGAAGCTGTTCGCAACAAGGCGCAGTTCGCCGCCGTTTTTCAGATGTTTTGCCGCTTTTCGCAGCAAGTTCTCGGTAGCGAAATAATCGGTGTGCACGCCGACGTGGAACGGCGGGTTGCTCAGAATCGCGTTCAAACCCATCGGTGCAGCGTCGATACCGTCACCGGTCAGCACTTCGGCGTCCAGACCGTTGGCCGCTAACGTCAGGCGACTGCTGGCGGCGGCGAAGGCATCGACGTCGAGCAAAGTCACCTGATTGTGCGGATAACGACGTTTGACCGCCGCGCCCAAAACTCCGGCGCCACAGCCGAAATCCAGCAGATGACCGCTCGGCAGTTTGTCCAGATGCTCCAGCAGCAGGGCGCTGCCGCGATCCAGTCGGCCATGGCTGAACACGCCCGGCAGGCTGATGACTTTCAACGGGCCTTCGGCCAGTGGCAGCTCATAAGTCTGCGCCAGGCTTTCCAGTGATTTTGCTTCAGGCGCGTTGGCCACGGTGACTTGCCACAGCTGGCAATGGCGCGCGCTGTCGAGCTTGCGCGGCTTGCCGAACGGGTTGAGCTGCTTGGATGCACCCTCGATGCCGCTGCGTTTTTCCCCGACCAGAAACACCTCGCGCCCGGGCAGACGTGCGGCCACGGCATTGAGGATGTAATCGGTCAGGTCCTTGGACTTGGGCAAAAACACCACGGCGCTGTCGAACTCGCGCTCCGGCACGTTCACACCGAAATGGCTGCGACCTTCGAAACGTGCATCGAGGGCGGCTTGATCGCCGGCATGCCAGCACCAGCCGAACGCATTGGGCAGGCGCCCGAGCAGATCGTCGGCGGGCAACCCGGCCAACAACAGCGAACCCTGGAATAACTCGGCCTGACGAAGCAGTACTTCACTGCGCGGATCCATAACTGCTCCCTGGAAAAAAAGTGCCGTAGTTTATCAACTGACGACCCGCAGCGCTGTACCGCTGAAGAATGCCCGGGCGTTTTCGGTCAATTGGCCGACGATACGCTGCCGCGCTTCACGGCTGCCCCAGGCGTTGTGCGGGGTGACGATCAGCCGGGGAATATCGGCGGCGAGCAACGGATTGCCATTGACCGGCGGTTCCACGCTGAGCACATCGGTGGCCGCGCCGCCGAGGTGACCGTTGCGCAGGGCATCAGCCAGGGCCTGTTCGTCGATCAAGCCGCCACGGGCGGTGTTGACCACGAAGGCGCTGGGTTTCATCGCCGCCAGTTCGCGTGCACCGATGAAGTGTCGGGTGTGTTCATTGAGCGGGCAGTGCAGGGTCAGGGCGTCGATTTGCGGCAGCAGTTCGTCCAATGGCAGGCGATCCGGGCGAGCCGGGCGGCCGGGAATCTGCCCGAGCAGCACGCGCATGCCAAACGCTTCGGCCAGACGCGCGACCGCGCCGCCGAGCTCACCGTGACCAAGCATGCCAAGGGTTTTGCCCTCCAGTTCGACGATCGGATAGTCGAGCAGGCAGAACTGTCTGGCCTGCTGCCAGCGACCTTCGCCGACCGCTTTTTGATAATCCGCGAGGCGGGTGGCGAGGTTGAGCAGCAGCATGATCGTGTGCTGCGCTACCGACGGCGTGCCGTAACCCTGACAGTTGCACACGGTGATGCCATGGGCGCGAGCCGCGTCCAGATCGACGTTGTTGGTGCCGGTGGCGGTGATCAGGATCAGTTGCAGATCCGGGTTGGCGGCCATCGCGGCGGCATCGATGCGGATCTTGTTGGTGATCGCCACGCTGGCCCCGTGCAGGCGTTCGGCGACTTGATCAGGCGCAGTCTGGGCGAACAGTTGCAGGTCGCTGAAGCAGGCGCGCAACGGGCTGAGGTCGAGATCGCCGAGATCCAGTGACGGGTGATCGAGGAATACGGCGCGGCGCGGGTTCGTCATCAACTGTACCTTTTGTGCTTGGAACGGAAGGCGTAATCTGCCGAGCCTACCAGATGAAACAATTGGTTACTCACAGCGCCCGCAATACCCTGTGGCGAGGGAGCTTGCTCCCGCTGGGCTACGAAGCAGACCCAAACCCATTCACCGTACTGTGTCAGGCACACCGGTGTTTCAGATTACGGCTGCTGCGCAGCCGAGCGGGAGCAAGCTCCCTCGCCACAGGGTTTGAGCCAGTTGATGAATTGTTTTTACTCATTAAAGAGGAGCCCCCATGTACTGGACCGAATTCTTGACCGTTGCCCTGATCCACCTGCTGGCCGTGGCCAGCCCCGGCCCGGACTTTGCCGTGGTGGTGCGCGAGAGTGTGACCCATGGTCGTCGCGCCGGCACCTGGACCGCGCTGGGCGTGGGCACGGCGATTTTCCTGCACGTGGGTTATTCGCTGCTGGGCATCGGCCTGATCGTTTCGCAATCGATCGTGCTGTTCAACGCCTTGAAATGGGCTGCCGCCGCGTATCTGTTGTACATCGGCTTCAAGGCCTTGCGCGCGCAGCCGGCGAAAACCGTTACCGATGACCTGCACAAGGAAGCCGGTGTGCGCACCGCGCGCGGCGCCTTCACTTCTGGTTTCGTCACCAACGGCCTGAACCCGAAAGCCACGCTGTTCTTCCTGTCGCTGTTCACCGTGGTGATCAACCCGCACACGCCACTGGCGGTGCAGGCGGGTTACGGGGTTTACCTGGCCGTTGCGACCGCTTTCTGGTTCTGTCTGGTGGCGATGCTGTTCAGTCAGCAACGTGTACGTGCCGGTTTTGCCCGCATGGGCCACTGGTTCGACCGCACCATGGGCGCGGTGCTGATCGCTCTCGGCGTGAAAATCGCGTTTACCGAGATGCACTAAGAGCTGAAACCCGATCAAAACTGTGGGAGCGAGCTTGCTCGCGAAGGCGTCGGATCAGTCGATATCACAGGTGACTGGAAGATTGCTTTCGCGAGCAAGCTCGCTCCCACAGGGAGATGGGGAATTCCTACACGAGTTGGCTGAGTTTGCTCAGATTATTCAGGTAGTCGCGGGGGTTGTCCCCGAGCAAACGGCGAAACATCGCGCTGAACGCCCGCGCGCTACCGTAACCCAGGTCCCGCGCCACGCTTTGCACGCTGTCCCCGGCGAGCAGGCGCGGCAGGGCTTCCATCAGGCGCAGTTGCTGGCGCCAGGCGTTGAAACTCATCTTCAGTTGTCGCTGGAACAGCCGCGCCAGAGTGCGTGAGCTGGCGCCGACCTGCTGCGCCCAGTCTTCCAGGGTATTGGGATGATCCGGTGTGTGCAGCAACGCCAGACAGATGTTCTGCAGGCGCCGGTCGGTCGGCATCGGGATGTGCAGCGGCAGGTTTTCCAGACTGGCCAGTTCCTCCAGCATCAACTGCTGGATCAGTGGATTGTCCGCATGCGGCGGCCCCTGCACGGCGCGCAGGATCAACTCGCGCAACAGCGGCGTTACTGCCAGCACGCAACACTGCTGGAGGCTGGCCGGCGAAAGCTCGGGGGCGATGAACAGCGAGCGCATCTGCACATCGCCAGACATGAAAATCTCGTGCGCGACTTGCGGCGGAATCCATACCGCGCGGCTCGGCGGAATCACCCAGGCACCGAGATCGGTGACCACCCGCATGATCCCTCTGACGGCATACAGCAACTGCGCCTCGCGGTGCAGGTGCAGCGGCTGGTGCGCGCCGTCCAGATAGTCCCGGGGATAGGCACTTACCGGGCCGTGTTCGAAGTGGCTGATCAACATGTCGGATTCGATGACCTGGTTGGCAGGTATGCGCTTTTTCGCCAACTTAGCATAAAGCCGCTGACAACAATCCACCCATAACAAACGCAAGCGTGCCGCCATGAACCAATCCCGAAAAGTCATCCGCTACGTCAACGCTGCCCATGTGATCGATCACATGTTCATGCTGATTTTCCCCGCCGCCGTGCTCGGCATGACCCAAGCCTTTGGCCTCGACTACGCCGCGCTGATCGGCCTGTCGCTGGGCGGCTTCATTGCCTTTGGCGCGTGTTCGCTACCGGCCGGCTGGCTGGGCGATCACTGGAGCCGGCGGCAGATGATGCTGGTGTTTTTCTTCGGTATCGGCGTCTCGGCGATCCTCACCGGGCTGAGCAGCAGCCCGACGATGCTGGTGATCGGGCTGACCCTGATCGGAATTTTCGCCGCAATCTACCACCCGGTGGGCACCGCGATGCTGGTGACCTACGCGCAGAATCGCGGGCGGGAGATCGGCATCAATGGCATGTGGGGCAACCTCGGCGTGGCGTTTTCAGCGCTGATCACCGGTTTGCTGGTGGCGCAGTTCGGCTGGCGTTCGGCTTTCGTGTTACCGGGGATGGTGGCGATTTTGCTGGGCATCGGCTTTGTCTTGCAGGTGCGCGAGGAGCCAATTCCGCAGCGTCCGCATACTGCGCTCAAAGGCGCAGCCGGGCAGCGGATCTCAATGTTCATGGTATTCGGCGTGCTGGCGCTGGCGACGGCCACCGGTGGCGTGGTGTTCAACGCCACCACCATGACCTATCCGAAGCTGTTTCAGGAGCGTCTGCATGACCTGTTCGCGTCGCCGCAAACCCTCGGCGTGGTGGTCAGCCTGGCGTATGCCTTCGGTGCAGTGGCGCAGTTGAGCATCGGTCAGGTATTGCACCGGGTCAGTCTGAAATGGCCGTTTCTGCTGTTGACGCTGTGTCAGGCACCGCTGTTGTACGCCATGGCGTATGTCGATGGCTGGACAGTGATCGTGCTCGGTGCGGCGTTCATGTTCGTGGTGTTCGGCCAGGTCACGGTGAACGACTCGATGGTCGCCAATTTCGTTGCGCCGCAGTGGCAATCGCGGGTCTTCGCCCTGCGTTACTGTCTGTCGTTCGGCGCCAGTGCGACAGCGATTCCGCTGATTGCCTACCTTGAACCGCGCCACGGTTTTGTTGGGCTTTATCTGGTGCTGGCAGGTTTTGGCGCGTTGACCTTCCTCGCGGCGCTGGTTTTCCCACGCACACCTTCCGAAGCGGCTGTAGGGCAAACCGCCTGATCCGCGCTGAATACCGGCAAATGCTGGCGCAAAGCTAGCATTTGTACGGCTGTGCAAATCATTCCTTCGGCTGATTTGACTGGGGTATAACGGCTCTAGAGTAACGCTCTCTACGCCAACACCGTGCAGCCAGAAAAGGGATTCATATGTTGCAGACTCGCGTCATTCCCCCGGCCGATGGGGCCTACCAGTATCCATTGCTGATCAAACGGCTGCTGATGTCCGGCGCCCGTTACGAGAAAACCCGCGAGATCATCTACCGAGACCAGTTGCGCTACAGCTATCCGACCCTGATCGAGCGGGTTGCGCGGCTGGCCAACGTATTGACGGCGGCCGGGGTGAAGGCGGGTGACACCGTGGCGGTGATGGACTGGGACAGTCATCGCTACCTCGAATGCATGTTTGCCATTCCGATGATCGGCGCGGTGATCCACACCATCAACGTGCGTCTGTCGCCGGAACAGATCCTCTACACCATGAACCACGCCGAGGACCGCTTCGTGCTGGTCAACAGCGAGTTCGTCGGGTTGTATCAGGCCATTGCGCCGCACCTGACCACGGTGGAGAAAACCCTGCTGCTGACCGATCTGCCGGAGAAGACCGCCGAGCTGCCGAACCTGGTCGGCGAGTACGAGCAACTGCTGGCCGCCGCGAGTCCGCACTACGACTTCCAGGATTTCGACGAAAACTCGGTTGCTACCACCTTCTACACCACGGGCACCACCGGCAACCCGAAAGGCGTGTACTTCACCCATCGGCAACTGGTGCTGCACACCATGGGTGTGTCGACGATCATGGGCGCCATCGACAGCGTGCGCCTGCTCGGTACCAACGACGTGTACATGCCGATCACCCCGATGTTCCATGTGCATGCCTGGGGCCTGCCGTACGTGGCGACCATGCTTGGGCTCAAACAGGTTTATCCGGGGCGTTACGACCCTGAATTCCTCGTCGAGTTGTGGCGCAAGGAGAAGGTCACGTTCTCCCACTGCGTGCCGACCATCCTGCAGATGCTGCTCAACGCCAAAGGCGCGCAGGGCACCGATTTCGGCGGCTGGAAGATCGTCATCGGTGGCAGTGCGCTGAACCGCACGCTGTACGAAACCGCCAAGGCCCGGGGTATTCAGCTGACGGCGGCGTACGGCATGTCGGAAACCGGGCCACTGGTTTCCTGCGCCCACCTCAACGACGAGTTGATGGCCGGCACCGAAGACGAACGCACCACTTACCGGATCAAGGCCGGTGTGCCGGGGCCGCTGGTGGAAGCGGCGATCGTCGATGGCGACGGCAACTTCCTGCCCGCCGATGGCGAAACCCAGGGCGAACTGGTGCTGCGCGCGCCATGGCTCACCGAAGGTTATTTCAACGAGCCGCAGAAGGGCGCCGAGCTCTGGGCCGGCGGCTGGCTGCACACCGGCGATGTGGCAACGCTCGACAGCATGGGCGTGATCGACATCCGCGACCGCATCAAGGACGTGATCAAGACTGGCGGTGAGTGGATCTCCTCGCTGGATCTCGAAGACCTGATCAGCCGCCACGCGGCGGTACGCGAAGTAGCAGTGGTGGGCATCGCCGATCCGCAGTGGGGCGAGCGGCCGTTTGCGCTGCTGGTGATCCGTGAAGGGCACGCGATCGGCGCGCGCGAACTCAAGGAACACCTCAAGCCGTTCGTGGAACTGGGGCACCTGAGCAAGTGGGCGATTCCGAGCCAGATCGCCCTTGTTACGGAAATTCCCAAGACCAGTGTCGGCAAGCTCGACAAGAAGCGCATCCGCCTCGACATCACCGAATGGCAGGCCAACAACAGCACCTTCCTCTCGACACTTTGAGTGTCCGCTGGCGCGCCGAAACCGGCGCGCCAGACCCACCAAGCAAGCGCTTGGCTTGTTAAATCGAAAAATTCAGCCATCCTTGCCGTGCCGACATGTGTCGGACTGGCGAAAGGACTGTTCCAGAGTGGCCGGCAGCTGCAAATCACACTTTAGAGGGATCAAGCAGTACCCCCTGCTGGCTATAGTCCGCTCAAGGATTTTTAAGAACGGGGCACACGCACGAACAGGGGCGATGCAACTTTGGAGTGACGTCGGGCGGCTATTGGCTCCCGGTCTTCCAGGCGTTTTTAAAAGTACTCACTGCCATAACAATAATGCACATGGAGTAGCGTCGATGACATCAGTAAACCAGTTCTGGCGCCGGGCTAAACTGCCTCTGGCCGTCAGTCTTGCCTCTACGCTCGCCGGGCCCGCATTCGGCGTCAGTTTCAACGTCGGTGAAATCGAAGGTCAGTTCGACTCCTCGCTCTCCCTGGGCATGAGTATCTCGACTCAGCAGCCGAACAAGGACCTTATTGGTGTCAACAACGGCGGCAAGGGCCTGTCCCAGACCTCCGATAACGGCCACCTGAACTTCAAGAGCGGGCAAGCGTTCTCGAAGATCTTCAAGGGCATCCATGATCTCGAATTGAAATACGGCGACACCGGGGTCTTCGTCCGGGGCAAATACTGGTACGACTTCGCGCTGCAGAATCAGGACCTGGAATACAAAGACGTCAGCAACCACAACCGCGACGTCGCGGCGCGCTCCTCCGGCGGGCAGATCCTCGACGCCTTCGTTTACCACAACTACTCGATCGCCGATGAGCCGGGTTCGGTGCGTCTGGGCAAGCAGGTGGTGAACTGGGGTGAAAGTACCTTCATCGGTGGCGGCATCAACTCGATCAACCCGATCGACGTGTCTGCGTTCCGCCGTCCGGGTGCCGAAATCAAGGAAGGCCTGATTCCGGTCAACATGTTCTATGTGTCCCAGAGCATCACCGAAAACCTCTCGGCCGAAGGTTTCTACCAGATCGACTGGCAGAAGACCGTGACCGACAACTGCGGCACGTTCTTCTCGCAGCCGGACATCGTCACCACCGGTTGCGATGACAACCTGCGGGTCCTGAACAAGCGTTCGACCATTCCGGGCATTGCGCTCGGGCCGTTGGCCGCCGCCGGCGTGGATGTCAACGAAGAGGGCGTGCTGGTGCGCCGTTCGCCGAACCGCAACGCCCGCGACAGCGGCCAGTGGGGCGTTTCCGCCAAGTACATGTTCGACCCGCTGGCCACCGAGTTCGGTGCCTACTTCATGAACTACCACAGCCGTGCGCCGATCTTCAGCGCCACCGGTGCGCCACAACGTATCTATAACGGCGTGGCAGCTTTGCCGGGGCCGTTCCAGGCGCTGGGGCCACTGGTCGTCGCAGGCAACTCGAACTACTTCATCGAATACCCTGAAGATATTCGCCTGTACGGTCTGAGCTTCTCCACCACCCTGCCTACCGGTACGGCGTGGAGCGGTGAAGTCAGCTACCGGCCGAATGCGCCGGTGCAGTTGAACTCCACCGACATTCTGTTCGCCGGCGTACGTCCGCTGGGTGGCGCGTTGACCAACGCGTCGATTCTCAACGGCGTGCCGGGCCAGGATCTGCACGGCTACAACCGCAAGGAAATCACCCAACTGCAAACCACCCTGACGCACTTCTTCGATCAGGTGATGGGCGCCAACCGTCTGACCCTGGTGGGTGAGGTCGGTGTGACCCACGTCGGTGGCCTGGAAAGCAAATCCGAAGCCCGTTACGGCCGCGACCCGGTGTTCGGCCCGGGTGAGCTGCCTGCCACGGGTGGTCTCAATACCTGCTCGCAGATCCTCAACAACTCCACCGTCAACGGTGCCGGTCCAGGGGCTTCGCGCGATAACGTTTCCAGCAACTGCAACAACGACGGTTTCACCACGGCCACCTCATGGGGCTATCGCGCTCGGGCCATCTGGGACTACAGCGACGTGTTCGCCGGTGTGAACCTCAAGCCGAACGTGGCCTGGTCGCATGACGTGAAAGGTTACTCGCCAGGTCCTGGCGGCAACTTCGAGGAAGGTCGCAAGGCCATCAGCCTCGGTCTCGATGCCGAATACCAGAACACCTACACCGCGAGCCTGGCCTACACCAACTTCTTTGGCGGCGACTACACGACCGTGGACGATCGTGACTTCGTGGCCTTGAGCGTCGGCGTGAACTTCTAAGCACAGTTTTTTCAGGACGAACACACATATGAAAATAACAAAGAGTCTGTTCCACGCGGGTGTTCTGGGCTTGTCGCTGCTGGCGACCAGCGTCATGGCGGCCGTTCCCGCCGCCGAAGCCGACAAGCTGGGCAAAAGCCTGACCCCGATGGGCGCCGAAATGGCCGGCAACGCCGACGGTTCGATCCCGGCCTGGAAACCGCTGCCGAAAAATGCCGGCACGGTCGACAGCAAGGGCTTCCTGTCCGATCCGTTCGGCAGTGAAAAGCCGCTGTTCACCATCACCGCGCAGAACGTCGAGCAGTACAAGGACAAGCTTGCACCGGGCCAGTACGCGATGTTCAAGCGCTACCCGGACACCTTCAAGATTCCGGTTTACCCGTCCCATCGCGGCTCGACCGTGCCGGATGACGTGTTCGCCGCGATCAAGAAAAACGCCACCACCACCAATCTCGTGGCGGGCGGCAACGGTCTGGAAAACTTCGATACCGCCGTGCCGTTCCCGATTCCGAAAAGCGGTCTGGAGGTGATCTGGAACCACATCACCCGCTATCGCGGTGGCAGCGTGACCCGTCTGGTGACCCAGGCGACGCCGCAAACCAACGGCTCGTTCAGCCTGGTGTATTTCCAGGACCAGTTCGTGTTCCGCGACAAGATGAAGGACTACGACCCGGCCAACCCGGGCAACATCCTGTTCTACTTCAAGCAGAAAGTGACTGCGCCGGCACGTCTGGCCGGTACCGTACTGCTGGTGCACGAAACCCTCGACCAGGTGAAGGAGCCGCGCAAGGCCTGGGTTTACGCCACTGGTCAGCGTCGTGTGCGTCAGGCACCGCAAGTATCGTATGACGGTCCGGGCACTGCGGCGGACGGTCTGCGTACCTCCGACAACCTCGACATGTACAACGGTGCGCCGGATCGCTACGACTGGAAGCTCGAAGGCAAGAAGGAGATGTACATTGCCTCCAACAGCTACAAGATCGACTCGCCGACCCTCAAGTACGCCGACATCATCAAGGCCGGCCATATCAACCAGGACCTGACCCGTTACGAGCTGCGTCGTGTCTGGCACGTGGTCGCCACCCTGAAACCGGGTCAGCGCCATATCTATGCCAAACGTGACTTCTACATCGACGAAGACACCTGGCAGGCAGCGGTCATCGACCACTACGACGGTCGCGGTCAGCTGTGGCGTGTGGCCGAGGCGCACGCCGAGGACTACTACGACAAGCAAGTACCGTGGTACGCGCTGGAAGCCCTGTACGACCTGCAATCGGGCCGCTACCTGGCGCTGGGCATGAAGAACGAAGAGAAACAGGCCTATGACTTCGGTTTCTCTGCCACCAAGAGCGAATTCCAGCCGGGCAACCTGGGCCAGGACGGTATCCGCTAAGCTTTGACCCGAGGCCGCATCCTCGAAAAAACGCCCCGACTGGTTCGGGGCTTTTTTTTGCTTTGATTTTGCAGGAGCTGCCGCAGGCTGCGATCTTTTGATCCTGAAAGATCGCAGCCTGCGGCAGCGCCTACAAGGTTGCGCTTAACGGCTCGTGACCTTTTTGTAGCCATTTGTAGCAGCAACCTTCATAACCGCTACGTTTAAGGCTAGGCTGCGGACATCTGCTACGCCGCCAACAGCCATTCAAACAAGAGCCGGCCATGACTGATCTGTCCCCGCTTCCGGATCCTGCAAGCGCTGCCGTCGCGACACTGGACGGGCGTTTTTTTCGCCCGCCACTGCCCGACGGTTACGTTTTGCGACCGCGTCTGTGTGAACGCCTGAGCGCCGGGCTCGGTGGACGTCTGTTGCTGGTCTGTGCGCCTGCCGGGTTCGGCAAGAGTTCGCTCGCGGTGGAGTTCTGTCAGAGCCTGCCGGCGCACTGGCAAAGCCTGTGGCTGGGATTGAGCCCACGGGATAACGATCCGGGGCGCTTTCTCGAGCGGTTGCTGGAAGGGCTGCAGGATTACTTTCCGGATCTGGGCAGTCGCGCGCTTGGCCTGCTGAAGATGCGCCAGCGCCATCAGCCCTTTGCCTTCGAAGAGTGGCTCGACGGCTTGCTCGATGAGTTGGCCCTGCAACTGCAACCGACGGCGCCGCTGTTGCTGGTGCTCGACGATTACCATCTCGCCCAGGGCCCGGTACTCGACCGTTGCCTGCAGTTTTTCCTCAATCATCTGCCCGATGGCTTGCTGGTCATGGTCACCAGTCGGCAGCGCCCGGACTGGCATCTGGCGCGCCTGCGCCTGTCGCGGCAACTGCTGGAACTGCATGAACAGGATCTGCGCCTGACCCATGACGAAGCCCTGACCCTGCTTGATCGGCATAGCACGTCGCTGCGTGGCGAAGCGCTGGAAAACCTGATTCAGCGCAGCGAAGGTTGGGTGGCCGGGCTGCGTTTCTGGTTGCTGGCGGCATCCGAAGCCGGCAACGAAGCCGCATTGCCGCAAGCGCTGAACGGCGGGGAAGGGCTGATTCGCGACTACCTGCTCGAAGAAGTCATCGATTGCCTGCCCGCCGAGGTGCAGGCATTTCTCTACGACACCGCCCCTCAGGAGCGCTTTTGCAGCGAGCTGTGCGACGCGGTACGTGAAGCCCACGACAGTGGCGAAATCCTGCGGTTTCTGTTGGCGCATCAAGTGTTCCTGGTGCCGCTGGACGAGCACGGTCACTGGTATCGCTATCACCATCTGTTTTCCGATCTGCTGCGCAGCCGGCCCATCGCTCGGGCGATAGTGCCCGCCGCCACACTGCACCTGCGTGCCTGCCGCTGGTTCAATGCGCAGGGCCTTATCGATGAAGCGGTCGAGCAGGCGCTGCGTGCCGGCCATCTGGATGTGGCGGCGAATCTGGTGCAGAACCTGTCTGAGGAACAACTGCTCGCCGAGCAGAACGTCGGCATGTTGCTGCGTTGGAAGATGGACCTGCCCGACAGCCTGCTGATCAGTACGCCGCGCTTGATCGTGCTCTATAGCTGGGCGCTGGGGCTGGCCTGTCAGCTGGATGCCGCTGAGGAGCTGGCCAGTCATTTAAGTCGCTTTCTGCCGGCGCCTTCGGCCTCTGCGCAGAAGTCGATGCTTGCACAATGGCTGGCGCTCAGCGGGATCATCGCCCGTGGGCGTGGTCAGCGTGAATTGACTCAGCGCTATTGCAGCGAAGCGCTGGAAAGCCTGCCGGTGAAACGTTATGGGCAGCGGCTGATGTGCCTGTCCACGTTATCCAATCTGGCGATTGCCGATGGCGACCTGTGGCGCGCCCGGGGCTTGAACCGTGAGTCCCTCGAGCTGGCGCAGCGGGTTGGCAATCCGTTGTTCGAAGCCTTGGCGCATTACGACCGGGCGCGGGTGTTGCAGGCCCGTGGCGAGATTCTGCGGGCACTGGATGAGGTGCATCAGGGCCTTGATCGTCTGCGCGGGTTGTCGGCGCAACGTCTGTACGCGGTGCGTGCGCGGCTGACGTTGTACGAAGGTTTTCTGTTGTCCATGCGCCTGCAACCACAGCAGGCCCGGGCTCGATTGCTGAGCGGTGTGGCCGAAGCGCGGGCCTGTCGCGATATCAGTGTGTTGATCGGCCACTGCGTGATCGCTCGTCTGGACGGCAGCTCAGGCGAGTTTGCCAAGGCCTTTGCCGAACTCGCTGAAGCCGAGCGCCTGATGCATATCTGGGACGTGCCGCCGATCTACTACCTGGCAATGATCACCCTGGTCAAATGCGAGCTGTGGCTGGCGCAGGGCCGAACCGATCTGGCCGAGGCCTGGCTGGCGCGTCTGGGCCAGACCTATACCGGCGAGCGAGCAGCGGCGCCGCCGGAGTTTCATCCACAGTTGCCATTGCATGTCGAACTGCAGCAAGCGCTGCTCGATGTGATTCAGGGACAGCCGATGCTCGCCGAAGGGCGGTTGAATGTGCTGCTGGAAAACGGTCAGCAAACCGGTCGACAGTTGCTGTGTGTAATGGCGCTGGCGCAGAAGGTCGCCTTGTTGCTGGGCGCTGGCCGCGAACCGGAAGCGCGCAAGGCGTTGGGCCAGGCGCTGGAAGCGGCGGCTGGCGGTGTGATACAGCCGTTTGACGCACTGATCAGAGAATATCCGGACTGGTTGCGCAGCCAATTGCACGCCTCACCGGCGTTGGCAGGGCAGCAGTTGTTGGCGCATTTTCCGCTGGTGGCTACTCGTCCGGTGATTGAGTCCATCGCAGCCGAACAACTCAGCAGCCGCGAACTGGCGGTGCTGCGTTTGATTGCCCAGGGCTGTTCGAATCAGGAGATCAGCGAGCAATTGTTCATTTCGCTGCACACGGTGAAAACCCATGCCAGCCATATCAACAGCAAGCTGGGCGTTGAGCGGCGTACGCAGGCGGTGGCGCGGGCCAAGGAACTGGGGGTTTTGACCTAACGCTACGGCTTATCGGCACCCACAAAAAAGCCCCGAATGATCGGGGCTTTTTGTGGGTGTCCCGACCTGCGAGCAGGTCGGGTAGCCGTTGTATCAGGCCACCAGATCGTTGGCGCTGAAGCTGTTCACACCCACCAGCTGGATCTCGAAGTCCGCACCGGCGTTGCCGCTGACGTTACCGGACAGCACGTGGTCGACGAAGCGCAGTTGGCCTGCGCCAGTGAAATCGGCTGCACCGATGAAGGAGAACGCGTTGATGCCGTCTTGCAACAGGTTGGCGTCAAACATTCTCAGGTCGATCTTGTCGCCCTGCAGACTGTTGAAGTCATTGATGACGTCACTCAGGCTTCCGGTTCCCACTTCGTTCAAGTTGCTGAAGACAAACTGATCGCTGCCGGCGCCACCGATCAGGGTGTCCTTGCCGCCGCCGCCGAGCAGAATGTCATTGCCGGCCCCGCCATCGAGCTGGTCATTGCCTGCACCGCCACTCAGATAGTTGGCATCGGCGTTGCCGAACAATTTGTTGTCCTGGCCGTTGCCGAGCACACTGAAACCGCCAGTGCCGTTGATCCGTACGCTTTCCACGTTCAGCAGATTGCTCAGGTTCAGATCGACCACACTGTTCTGTTTCGCGTTGTACTGAATGCTCAACAAGTCGCGGCCAGGATCATTACCTTCCTGGATCAAGGCGAGCTCGGCAGCCTGATCCAGAATGTAGGTGTCATTACCCGCGCCGCCGATCATGGTGTCGATGCCGGTGCCACCATCCAGCACGTTGTTGCCGCTGTTGCCGGTCAACACGTTGTCCAGATCGTTGCCGGTCAGATTGAGCGCTTCACTTCCCAACAACAGGCCGTCTTCGACACTGTAGGACAGTGTGTAACTCACGGAGGTCTTGATCAGATCGTGACCATCCCACGGGGTTTCCTGAATGGTGTCGTTGACGTTGTCGACAATGTAAATGTCATCGCCAGTGCCACCGCTCATTCTGTCGGCACCGGCACCGCCGTCCAGCACATCGTTGCCGGCCCCGCCGTCCAGGGTGTTGTCGTAGGCATTGCCGAACAGTTTGTTGTCCAGGGCGTTACCCATCACCCAGAATGCTCCGGCACCCAAGACCCGCACACTTTCCACATTTTGCAGATTGGACACGTTGAGGTTGATCACGCTGCTGTTTCTGTCAGTCGAATATTCGATTGTCAGCAGGTCTCGCCCGCCATCGACATTTTCCTGGATTCGCGACAGCTCCGAGGAATCATCAAGGAAGTAGGAGTCATTGCCCGCACCACCGATCATGGTGTCGATGCCGGCCCCACCATTGAGAATGTTGTCGCCATCGTTGCCGATCAGCACGTTATCCAGTGCGTTGCCCGTCAGGTTGAGCGCTGCACTGCCGAGCAGTTGCGCGTCTTCGAGGTTGGCCCCCAAGGTGTAGCTGATCCATGATTTGACCTGGTCTCGACCTTCGTCCGCCAGCTCGACGATGGTGTCACCGATGTTGTCGATCACGTAGATGTCATCACCGGCGCCCCCCGTCAGGGTGTCGACGCCTGCGCCGCCGTCCAGAACGTTGGCATCGGCGTTGCCGAACAGTTTGTTGTCCAGGGCATTGCCGGTCACGGTAAACGCGCCCGCACCGGTAAGGCGCACGCTCTCGACGTATTGCAGGTTACTCTGGGAGAGATTGACCACGGCGTTCTGGGCCGCGTTGTACTGGATGTCCAGCAGGTCCCGACCGGTCTCGTCCGCTTCCTGGATCAGTGCCAGTTCTTCCGCTTGATCGAGGATATAGGTGTCATTGCCGCTGCCACCGATCATGGTGTCGATGCCGGCTCCGCCATTGAGCGTGTCATTGCCTGCACCACCGATGAGGGTGTTGTTGCCGTCGTTACCGGTCAGCACGTTGTTCAGCTCGTTGCCGGTCAAGTTGATTGCGGCGCTGCCCAGCAGTTGACCTTCCTCGAGGTTGGCACCCAGCGTGTAGCTGATTGAGGATTTGACCTTGTCATAGCCTTCGCCCGCCAGCTCGACGACGACATCTGCGATGTTGTCGACCACGTAAGTGTCATCGCCTGCGCCACCAGTGAGGGTGTCGCTCCCGGCACCGCCATCCAGATAGTTGGCCTGGGCATTGCCGAACAATTTGTTGTCCAGTGCGTTGCCCAACAGGGTAAAGGCGCCCGAGCTATTGATGCGAACGCTTTCAAAATTCACCAGATTGCTCTGGTTCAGATCGACCACGCTGTTTTGCATGGCGTCGTAGTAGATATTCAACAGATCGCGGCCCGGATCGTTGTCTTCTTGCACGAGCGCCAGCTCGGCAGCCTGATCCAGGTTGTAGGTGTCGTTACCAGCGCCACCGATCATGGTGTCGACGCCGGCTCCGCCATTGAGAATGTTATTGCCGGTGTTGCCGATCAGCACGTTATCGAGATCATTACCGGTCAGGTTGAGTGCGGCATCACCCAGCAGTTGCCCGTCTTCAATGTTGGCGCCCAGAGTGTAGTTGATCGAGGCCATGACTTTGTCGCGACCTTCACCAGCAAGTTCGACAACGATGTCGCCGTAGTTGTCCACCACATAGGTGTCATCGCCGGCACCGCCAGTGAGGGTGTCGACGCCGCCACCTCCGTCGATCCAGTCATTGCCGGCATTGCCGAACAGTTTGTTGTCGAGAGCGTTGCCCAGCAGGGAGAACGCACCCTCACCGTTGATCCTCACGCTTTCCACGTTGATCAGGTTTGCCTGATTCAGATCGACGACGTTGGTCGAAGGGCCAGCGGCGTAGTTGATCAGCAGCAGATCGCGGCCCGGATCATTACCTTCTTGCACGAGAGCGAGCTCAGCCGCCTGATCCAGGTTGTAAGTGTCATTGCCGGCGCCGCCGATCATGGTGTCGACACCGGCGCCACCATTGAGGATGTTATTGCCGGCATTGCCGATCAGCACGTTGTCGAGTTCGTTGCCGCTCAGGTTGAGGGCGGCGTTACCCATCAATTGGCCATCTTCGATATTCGCGCCAAGACCGTAGGTGAGCGTGGTCATGACCTTGTCGCGGCCTTCGCCAGCGAGTTCGACGACGACATCGCCATAGTTGTCGACCACGTATGTGTCGTCACCGGCACCGCCGGTAAGAGTGTCGGCACCGGCGCCACCGTCAAGCCAGTCATTGCCGGTATTGCCGAACAGCTTGTTGTCCAGTGCGTTGCCCTGCAGGGCGAAGGCGCCGGCGCCAGTGATCCGAACGCTTTCTACGTTGACCAGGTTTGCCTGGTTCAGATCGACGACGTTGGTAAGGGGCCCGGCAGCATAGGTAATTGTCAGCAGGTCGCGACCCGGATCGGTATCCTCGTAGATCAACGCCAGCTCCGCGGCATTGTCGAGGATGTACGTGTCGTTGCCTGCACCACCGGCCATGGTGTCAATGCCGCCGGCGCCGTTGAGTACGTTATTCAGGGCATTGCCAATCAGCACATCATTGAAGTTCGAACCGATGGCATTTTCTATCTTGGCGCCATAAGCGATGGCCAGCCCATCGTTGATCGCGGTTTGGGACGTGAAATCGACGAAGGCTTTGCCAATGCTGCTGTAAGCGCCTTCGTTGAGATTGATGCTGACGGAGGCGAGCTGGTTGCTGGCATCGATCGTGTCGTTTCCGCCGGCATCCCAGATCGTTTCGAAAATTGACTGATCCGGCGCCCACTTGTAGACGTTGTCCCCGGTCTGCCAGGCAGTATTGGCACCATAAAGGCTCTGGATCGCCAAGATGTCGAGCACCATAGGTGTCGTTGGCTGATAGGAATAGTTGCTGTTGTAGCTCATGACCGTGAGATGGACATCGTCCAGTTTCGGGTCGAGCAGGGTCTTGTTTGTGTTGCTGGTATCGAATGGGTGTTTGAGACCCAGCGCATGACCAATTTCATGCACGAATGTCAGGTAGTCGTAAGTGCCTTTGGATGGATTGGGATCATTGGTCTGCGGACCGATCCACACGTCGCCGGCTACCGGGCTGTTGGCAGGGAAATAGGCCCAGGCGGCGGTCTTGTCATCCATCAACCGATAGGCGCCGAAGCGCAAGTCACCCACGTTTGTGAGGTTGTCGCTGGTCAGCGTGAAGTTGATGTTGGCGACCGCGCTCCACGCACCCAGCGCAGCGATCGCGGCATTTTGTTGGCCCACAGTCAGGGCATACAGTGCGTTGTATTCGTTATCAGGGCTGTAGTTGGTGACGAAGTACGAGGTATTCGGCGCCATGAAGCTATAGCTCAGATTGGTCGGTCCACCCGGGGTCCAGTTCGAACCTAACCAGTAAGTGCCGGACAGGAGACTGTCGACGACAGCGACGCCGGTCAGTGAAGACGGGAGGGATGGAGAGAAAGAACTGGGCGTTGGCATGCGGGATTTCCTGAGTGCGCTGCGGCCCTTCCTGAATGCGACCGCTACAAAAAAATGCGATTTTGCACCAGAAACAATACATTTGACATCATTGGGCCATCATTTTTTCGGATTGATGGCGTCAAATAACTGACCGGGCGATCTGTATCGGCATGTGCAGTAGAATTCTGAAATAAGCCTCACGACCGTTCGTCCAGGATTTTTCATGACTGCTTTCAGCTCTACGCTCATCCGCGAAACTTTCCCCGTCGGCCCGCTCCAGTGCAACTGCACGATCATCGGCGACCCGCTCACTAAAAAAGCCATCGTCGTCGACCCGGGCGGCAATCCTGACCTGATCATGGCGCGCCTCGATGCTCACGGCCTGAAAGTGGTCAGCATCATCCACACCCACGCGCATCTCGATCACTTCCTCGCCTCCGGGCAGATGAAAGAGAAAACCGGCGCGACCCTGCACCTGCACAAGGAAGACCAGTTCCTGTGGGACAACCTCGAGATGCAATGCCAGATGTTCGGCGTGCCTTACACCCCGGTACCGTCGCCGGATCGCTGGTTGAGCGACGATGAAGAACTGGCTTGCGGCTGCGGCGTGGCGCTGCATACGCCGGGACATACACCCGGTTCCATGAGCTTTTGGTTTTCCGAGGCTAAGCTGTTGATTGCCGGCGACACGTTGTTTCGTCGCGGCGTAGGGCGCACGGATTTGTGGGGCGGCGATCAGGCGACCATCGTGCGATCGATCAAGCAGCGGCTGTACACGCTCGACGAAGACGCAATCGTGGTTGCCGGGCATGGTCCGGACACGCGTCTTGGGGATGAAATGCGCGAAAACCCGTTCGTGCGCGCCTAAACATTTTGTCACGAGTGTGCGGCGGAATTTTTCGGCATTGTCATGATCCAACGCCCGCACAGGTCTATTGCCTAGGGCCGCTGCCACACAGAATGCGAAAATCAGGAGCTCTTCATGTTCACCACGCCTCGTTTGATTATTGTTGCTACTGCTGTAGCCATGTTGGCCGGCTGCGCCTCGCCCAACCCGTATGACAACCAGGGCCAGGCCGACGGCGGCGGTGTGAGCAAGACCGCCAAGTACGGTGGTCTCGGTGCTTTGGCCGGTGCTTTGGCGGGTGCCGCCATCGACCACAACAACCGTGGCAAGGGCGCCCTGATCGGCGCGGCGGTGGTCGGTGCATCGGCCGCCGGTTACGGTTACTACGCTGACCAGCAAGAGAAAAAACTGCGCGCCAGCATGGCCAACACCGGGGTTGAAGTGCAGCGTCAGGGCGATCAGATCAAACTGATCATGCCGGGCAACATCACCTTCGCCACCGATTCGGCGAACATCGCCCCAAGCTTCTACCAGCCGCTGAACAACCTGGCGAACTCGTTGAAAGAGTTCAACCAGAACCAGATCGAAATCGTCGGCTACACCGACAGCACCGGCAGCCGCCAGCACAACATGGACCTGTCTCAGCGTCGTGCGCAGAGCGTGGCGACCTACCTGACCTCGCAAGGTGTCAGCGGTGCCAACCTCTCGGCCCGTGGCGCCGGCCCGGATAACCCGATTGCCAGCAACGGTGACGTCAATGGCCGTGCGCAGAACCGCCGTGTTGAAGTCAACCTGAAGGCGATTCCGGGCCAGCAGTATGGTGGTCAGCAGCAACAGCCGGGTACGGTTCAGCAGTATCCGTAAGCGACTGCCTGAATGAAGAAATGCCCGGTCCTGGTGATCGGGCATTTTTTTTGCGCCCTGTAGGAGCTGCGGCACGCTGCGATCTTTTGATCTTCAGCTTCCAACAACAAGATCAAAAGATCGCAGCCTCGTTTCACTCGGCAGCTCCTACAGGGTTATCGGGACAGGCAACAGAAGCTCGACAGGCAAAAAAAGCCCCCGGACAAGCGAATTGTCCGGGGGCTTTTTGTTGGGCGCTAAGCTGATTACTTCTTCAAACCATAATGCTCATCGAGCATGCCCGGCGAGTTCGGGGCTTTTGGCGCGTAGTCACGCGGCGGCTCCTGATCACGCGGCGGCGTCAGACGTTCGCGCGGTGCCTGCGCGGCATCGGCGTGCAAAGCGGCGATCAGGCGTTGGCGGGTCTGCTCGTCCAGGGCCAGGCGGTTGGCGCCCTCGGCGAGATGATCCTGCACTTCCTGATAGCTCTGGGTCAGCTTCTTGACCAGCATCGCGGTGCTGTTGAAGTGGGTGACCACCTCGTTTTGATAGCTGTCGAAACGCTCCTGGATATCATCCAGTTGACGCTGCGTGCGGCTCGGCGCGGCATTCGGTGCGACGCGAGCGATCAGGAATCCAATGGCGACACCCACAACCAGGGCAAGAGTCGGTAACAACCAAACTAAGAGCGAGTGTTCCACGAGTCCTTCCTCTATAAACGGCTTTGCTTTACGTTAACGGCTCGAACCTGCGCTGTATACCGCGATTCACTCGCAATAGATTGGCACAGACAATTTGCTAGACGAGTCGACCCGATTCGAGGTCACGGAGTTCCTTCCTTGCTGATGCGTGAAACCCCTGTAGTGATTGATGGCCCAGTCGGCCAAATCGAAGCGCTGTACCTCGATAACGAGCAGCCAGTCGGCATCGCACTGATCTGCCATCCGAACCCGGTGCAGGGCGGCACCATGCTCAACAAGGTCGTCTCGACCCTGCAGCGCACCGCGCGCGACGCCGGCCTGATTACCTTGCGCTTCAACTATCGCGGCGTCGGTGCCAGCGAAGGCTCCCACGACATGGGCAGCGGTGAAGTCGACGATGCTCAGGCCGCCGCCGCATGGCTGCGGGAAAAACACCCGGATCTGCCGCTGACCCTGTTCGGTTTCTCCTTCGGCGGATTTGTTGCAGCAAGTCTCGGCGGTCGTCTCGAAGCCCAAGGCGTGCAGTCGAAGCACCTGTTCATGGTCGCGCCGGCGGTGATGCGTCTGGGTGATCAGGATCAACTGCCACAGCACGGCGAGCTGACCGTGATCCAGCCAGAAACCGACGAAGTGATCGATCCGCAGTTGGTCTACGACTGGTCGGAACAACTCCAGCGCCCCCATGAGCTGCTGAAAGTGGCAGAATGCGGACACTTTTTTCATGGCAAGCTGACCGATCTCAAGGATCTGATCCTGCCGCGTCTCTCGAATTGATTGCAGTCTGACAAGCGATTACCCATGACGAACCGTACCCGTATCCTCACCGGCATCACCACCACCGGCACGCCGCACCTGGGCAACTACGCCGGCGCCATCCGCCCGGCGATCCTCGCCAGCCGCGACAGCAATGCCGACTCGTTCTACTTCCTGGCCGACTACCACGCCCTGATCAAATGCGATGACCCGCTGCGCATCCAGCGCTCGCGTCTGGAAATCGCCGCGACCTGGCTGGCCGGTGGCCTCGATGTCGACCGTGTGACCTTCTATCGCCAGTCCGACATCCCGGAAATCCCGGAGCTGACCTGGCTGCTGACCTGCGTCGCCGCCAAGGGCCTGCTCAATCGGGCGCATGCCTACAAGGCCTCGGTGGACAAGAACGTCGAGAGCGGTGAAGACCCGGATGCCGGGATCACCATGGGTCTCTACAGCTACCCGGTGCTGATGGCGGCAGACATCCTGATGTTCAACGCGCACAAGGTGCCGGTCGGCCGCGACCAGATCCAGCACGTGGAAATGGCCCGTGACATCGGTCAGCGCTTCAACCACCTGTTCGGCCAGGGCAAAGAGTTCTTCACCATGCCCGAAGCGCTGATCGAGGAAAGTGTGGCGACGTTGCCAGGCCTCGACGGGCGCAAGATGTCGAAGAGCTACGACAACACCATCCCGCTGTTCTCCAGCGCCAAAGAGATGAAGGACGCGATCTCGCGGATCGTCACCGACTCCAAGGCGCCGGGTGAGGCGAAAGATCCGGACAACTCGCACCTGTTCACTCTGTTCCAGGCGTTCGCCACGCCGGCACAGGCTGACGAATTCCGCAGCGAACTGCTCGGCGGTCTGGGCTGGGGCGAGGCGAAGAATCGTCTGTTCCAGTTGCTCGACAACGAATTGGGCGAGTCCCGCGAGCGTTATCACCAGTTGATCGAGCGCCCGGCGGATCTGGAAGACATCCTGCAGCACGGCGCGAAAAAGGCCCGTGCGGTGGCGACGCCGTTCCTCAATGAACTGCGTGAAGCGGTCGGCCTGCGTTCGTTCGTCAATCAGGTGCAAGTGGCGGCGACCACCAAGAAGAAAGCCGCGAAAGCTGCACGCTTCGTCAGCTTCCGTGAAGACGACGGCAGTTTCCGCTTCCGTCTGCTGGCGGCCGATGGCGAGCAACTGCTGCTGTCGCGCAACTTTGCCGACGGCAAAACCGCCGGCCAGGTGACCAAGCAACTGCAAGCCGGTCAGGCGCTGGACATCCGCAATCAAGACCTGAGCTTCAGCGTGTGGCTGGAAGGCGAGTGCGTTGGCGACAGCCCGGCATTCGCCGATGCTGCTGCGCGGGACGCGGCTGCCGAAGCTCTGCGCGTTGCACTGACCCCGGTTCAGGACTAATCTGCGGCGCGGCCCGACCAAGGGCTGATTGCCATTCCTACGGGCCGTCGCTACAGTGACGGCCCGTTTTTGTTGCCTTGCTAACGAATTATGACGCCCCTAGAACGATACCAAGCTGATCTGAAACGCCCGGACTTCTTCCATGACGCCGCGCAGGAAACTGCCGTGCGTCATCTGCAGCGCCTGTACGACGATCTGATCGCGGCCGAGCAGAACAAGCCGGGTTTGCTGGGCAAGCTGTTTGGCAAGAAGGATCAGGCGCCGGTCAAGGGCCTGTACTTCTGGGGCGGCGTGGGTCGCGGCAAGACTTACCTGGTCGACACCTTCTTCGAAGCGCTGCCGTTCAAGGAAAAGACCCGCACTCACTTCCACCGCTTCATGAAGCGTGTGCACGAAGAGATGAAAACCCTCGGCGGCGAGAAAAACCCGCTGACCATCATCGCCAAGCGCTTTGCGGCCGAGTCGCGAGTGATCTGCTTCGATGAATTCTTCGTTTCGGACATCACCGATGCCATGATCCTCGGCACGCTGATGGAAGAGCTGTTCAAGAACGGCGTGACCCTGGTCGCGACCTCGAACATCGTTCCGGACGGCCTGTACAAGGACGGCCTGCAACGTGCGCGCTTCCTGCCGGCCATTGCGCTGATCAAGCAAAACACCGAAATCGTCAACGTCGACAGCGGCGTCGACTACCGTCTGCGCCACCTCGAACAAGCGGAGCTGTTCCACTACCCGCTGGACGAAGCCGCGCACGAAAGCCTGCGCAAGAGCTTCAAGGCACTGACACCGGAATGCACCGCAGCGGTCGAGAATGACGTGCTGATCATCGAAAACCGCGAAATCCGTGCGCTGCGCACCTGCGACGACGTGGCCTGGTTCGACTTCCGCGAACTGTGCGACGGCCCGCGCAGCCAGAACGATTACATCGAGCTGGGCAAGATCTTCCACGCCGTGCTGCTCAGCGGCGTCGAGCAGATGAGCGTCACCACCGACGACATCGCCCGGCGCTTCATCAACATGGTCGACGAGTTCTACGACCGTAACGTCAAGCTGATCATTTCTGCCGAAGTGGAGCTGAAAGACCTGTACACCGGCGGACGCCTGACGTTCGAATTCCAGCGTACGCTCAGCCGTCTGCTGGAGATGCAATCCCACGAATTCCTGTCGCGGGCGCACAAGCCTTAAACCGATTCGGCGTACAAAAAAGGGCCTGCGATTGCAGGCCCTTTCTTATGCGTGGAAGAAAATCTCTAATGCACTGCAATCCCTGTGGGAGCTGGCTTGCCAGCGATAGCGGTTTGTCAGAGAAATAGATATCACCTGACACGACGCCATCGCTGGCAAGCCAGCTCCCACAGGATTTGTATTTGCTCAGAGGTCTACGCAGCCTGCTGAAACTGCTGCCGATACTGGTTCGGCGACAGCTCCGTGTGCTGGCGGAACAGCCGCGCAAAGAAACTCGCATCGTCATAACCGACCTCATAACTGATGGTCTTGATGCTCTTGCGGCTGCCGGACAGCAAGCCCTTGGCGGTCTCGATGCGCAGGCGTTGCAGGTAGTGCAGCGGCTTGTCGCCAGTCGCGGTCTGGAAGCGGCGCATGAAGTTGCGGATGCTCATGCCGTGCTCGCGGGCCACGTCTTCAAAGCGGAACTTGTCGGCGAAATGCTCTTCGAGCCAGTGCTGGATCTGCAGGATGATCACGTCCTGGTGCAACTTCTGCCCGCCGAAACCGATACGTCCCGGCGAATAACTGCGCTGCACTTCATACAGAATGTCGCGGGCCACGGCTTGCGCCACGTTGGCGCCGCAGAAGCGTTCGATCAGGTAGATATAGAGGTCGCAGGCTGAAGTGGTGCCGCCGGCGCAATACAGGTTGTCGGCGTCGGTCAGGTGCTTGTCCTGATTGAGGTACACCTTGGGGAAGCGCTCGGCGAAGGCATTGAAGAAGCGCCAGTAGGTGGTCGCTTCCTTGCCATTGAGCAGGCCAGCCTCGGCCAGCCAGAACACCCCGGTGGCTTCGCCGCAGAGCACGGCACCGCGTGCGTGCTGCTCGCGCAGCCACGGCAGGATCTGTGGATAACGGCCGCACAGGGTTTCGAAATCGTCCCAGAACGCCGGGAGGATGATGACGTCGGCGTTTTCCAGGCCACCGTCCACCGGCATCATCACGTCACTGAAGCTGTTCACCGGTTTGCCGTCGGGGCTGACCAGGCGGGTTTCGAACGCCGGTGTCAGGCCGTGGCCCAGTTGTTTGCCGTAACGCAGGCTGGCCAGATGGAAAAAGTCCTTGGCCTGCATGAGAGTGGATGCGAAAACCCGGTCGATTGCCAGGATGCTGACGCGCCGCAAGGGCGTGGAGACTTGCTTGGACATAATTCAACTTTTGTTTTGTTTTTATAAGGGAAAGTGGTCACCAGACGGCTGGATCGTCTTATTTTTTGTCGGATGTGTCCAGTGTCCTGTGTCGGAGGTGAGGCTTAGTCTCTGAAGGTCATATCCCTCCAACAAGAATGAAAGGTGCCGCATGATCCCCAGAACCTTGTTCAGCTCCGAGCACGAATTGTTCCGCGACAGCGTACGAACCTTCCTCGAAAAAGAGGCCGTGCCGTTCCATGCGCAATGGGAGAAACAAGGCCACATCGACCGCAAGCTGTGGAACAAGGCAGGGGAGGCGGGGATGCTTTGCTCGCACCTGCCGGAAGAATACGGCGGCCTGGGCGCGGACTTTCTGTACAGCGCCGTGGTGATCGAAGAGGTCGGTCGCCTGGGGCTGACCGGTATCGGTTTCTCGCTGCATTCGGACATCGTCGCGCCATACATCCTGCATTACGGCAGCGAAGCGCTTAAGCACAAATACCTGCCAAAACTGGTCTCGGGCGAGATGGTCAGCGCGATTGCCATGACCGAGCCGGGTGCCGGCTCCGACCTGCAAGGAGTCAAGACCACCGCAGTGCTGGACGGCGATGAGTACGTGATCAACGGCTCCAAGACCTTCATCACCAACGGCTTCCTCGCTGATTTGGTGATCGTGGTCGCCAAGACCGACCCAAAGGCCGGCGCCAAGGGCACCAGCCTGTTTGTGGTGGAAGCGAATACGCCGGGTTTCGAGAAGGGCAAACGCCTGGAGAAGGTCGGAATGAAGGCCCAGGACACGTCGGAATTATTCTTCCAGGACGTGCGCGTTCCCAAGGAAAACCTGCTGGGTCAGGCCGGGGCAGGGTTTGCCTACCTGATGCAGGAATTGCCGCAGGAACGTCTCACGGTGGCGATTGGTGGTCTGGCCTCAGCCGAAGCTGCGCTGAAGTGGACGCTGGATTACACCCGTGATCGCAAGGCGTTCGGCAAGGCGATTGCCGACTTCCAGAACACCCGTTTCAAACTGGCGGAAATGGCCACGGAAATTCAGATCGGCCGGGTCTTTGTCGACAAGTGCCTGGAACTGCATCTGCAAGGCAAGCTGGATGTGCCGACGGCGGCGATGGCCAAATACTGGGGCACTGACCTGCAATGCAAAGTGCTCGACGAGTGCGTGCAGTTGCATGGCGGTTACGGCTTTATGTGGGAATACCCGGTGGCCCGGGCGTGGGCGGATGCGCGGGTGCAGCGGATCTATGCCGGCACCAATGAAATCATGAAGGAGATCATTGCGCGGTCGCTGTGAAAGGCTGAAAAGATCGCAGCCTGCGGTAGCTCCAACCCAGGATCGGTGTGAACCCTGTAGGAGCTGCCGAAGGCTGCGATCTTTTTACTTACGGCGCCGGGTTCGGATGATCCTTGTGAATCGCCTCGATCCCCGCCAGCACTTCATCGGAAAGTTTCAGATCAAAACTGGCAATGTTGCTGTCCAGTTGCGCAAGTGTCGTCGCGCCAATGATGTTGCTGGTGACGAACGGTTGCTGGGTGACGAACGCCAAAGCCATTTGCGCCGGGTCCAGACCGTGTTCACGGGCCAGCGCCACGTAACGGCTGCAGGCGGCTTCCGATTGCGCGTTGAAATAGCGGCTGAAGCGGCTGTAGAGGCTCAGGCGACCTTTCGGTGGGCGAGCGCCACCTTCGTACTTTCCGGACAGGAAACCGAACGCCAGCGGCGAGTAGGCGAGCAGGCCGCACTGTTCGCGGATGGCGATTTCCGCCAGGCCGATTTCAAAGCTGCGGTTGAGCAGGTTGTACGGGTTCTGGATCGACACCGCACGCGGCCAGCCACGGGCTTCGGCCAGAGCGAGGAAACGCATGGTGCCCCATGGCGTCTCGTTGGACAGACCGATGTGGCGTATCTTGCCGGCCTTCACTTGCTCGTCGAGCGCTTCGAGGGTGTCTTCGAGCGGCGTCAGGTTGGCTTCGATCTTGTGTTTGTAGCCCAGTTGGCCGAAGAAGTTGGTGCTGCGTTCCGGCCAGTGCAATTGATACAGGTCGATGTAATCGGTCTGCAGGCGCTCGAGACTGGCATCCACTGCGGCGGTGATGTGCTGGCGGTTATGGCGCAGGTTTTTGTCGCGGATGTAGTCGATGGTGTTGCCGGGGCCGGCGATCTTGCTGGCGAGGATCCACTCGGCACGATCACCACGGCTTTTGAAATAATTGCCGATGTAGCGCTCGGTGGTGGCGTAGGTTTCGGCTTTCGGCGGCACCGGGTACATCTCGGCGGTGTCGATGAAATTGATCCCGGCCTCTTTGGCCCGCTCGATCTGGGCGAAGGCTTCAGCTTCAGTGTTTTGCTCGCCCCAGGTCATGGTGCCGAGGCAGATTGCACTCACGTTGAGGTCGGTACGGCCTAGCTGGCGATAGTCCATCGGGTGCTCCTTGGGCAAAACAATCATAAAAGCAGGTTGAAAATTTTTTCGCAATCTGCATAATTGCCGACCTCTTTCTGCAGTGGAAGTGATGCGCCGCCGCCGAAGAATCTAGCCGTTGAACGGAC
>NZ_JBIVMY010000034.1:0-62302 GCF_044753325.1 Pseudomonas sp. NPDC088414
TCCAGACCAACACCCTGCCGGAAGTCTGCGGCCGGGTGTGCCCGCAGGATCGTCTGTGCGAGGGTGCCTGCACTCTCAACGACGGCTTCGGCGCGGTGACCATCGGTTCGGTCGAGAAGTACATCACCGACACCGCGTTCGCCATGGGCTGGCGCCCGGACATGTCCAAGGTCAAACCGACCGGCAAGCGCGTCGCGATCATCGGTGCAGGCCCGGCGGGTCTGGGCTGTGCCGACGTGCTGGTGCGTGGCGGCGTGACCCCGGTGGTGTTCGACAAGAACCCGGAAATCGGCGGTCTGCTGACCTTTGGCATTCCCGAGTTCAAGCTTGAGAAGACCGTGCTGAGCAATCGCCGCGAAGTCTTCACCGGCATGGGCATCGAGTTCCGACTCAACACCGAGGTCGGCAAGGACGTGACCATGGAGCAACTGCTCGCCGAATACGATGCGGTATTCATGGGCATGGGCACCTACACCTACATGAAGGGCGGTTTTGCCGGTGAGGATCTGCCGGGCGTCTATGACGCGCTGGACTTCCTGATCGCCAACGTCAATCGCAACCTGGGCTTTGAAAAGTCGCCGGAAGATTTCGTCGACATGAAAGGCAAGAAGGTCGTGGTACTCGGCGGCGGAGACACGGCGATGGACTGCAACCGCACCTCGATTCGTCAGGGCGCCAAGTCGGTGACCTGCGCCTATCGTCGTGACGAAGCGAACATGCCTGGCTCGCGCAAAGAGGTGAAGAACGCCAAGGAAGAAGGCGTGAAATTCCTCTACAACCGCCAGCCGATCGCGATCGTTGGCGAGGACAAGGTCGAAGGCGTGAAGGTGGTCGAGACCCGTCTCGGCGAACCGGACGCCCGTGGCCGCCGCAGCCCCGAGCCGATCCCGGGCTCCGAAGAGATCATCCCGGCCGACGCCGTGGTCATCGCGTTCGGTTTCCGTCCAAGCCCGGCACCGTGGTTCGAACAGTTCGAGATCCAGACCGACAGCCAGGGCCGCGTCGTCGCGCCTGAGCAGGGTCAGTACAAGCACCAGACCAGCAACCCGAAAATCTTCGCCGGTGGCGACATGGTGCGCGGTTCCGACCTGGTGGTGACGGCGATCTTCGAAGGGCGCAATGCCGCCGAAGGGATCCTCGACTACTTGGGCGTCTAAACAAACAACGCAATACCTTGTAGGAGTGAGCCTGCTCGCGATAGCGGTGTTTCAGTCACCTGATGCATTGACTGAAACACCGCTATCGCGAGCAGGCTCACTCCTACAGTTGTTTTGCGGTGTTGCAAAATCAGCATTCCAACGCAATAAATTGACCCGATAGACAAAAGGCTGACCTGCATCCGTGCCTTTTGCGTCGCGCTCTGAGAAAATGCCCGCACTTTTTTTCCGGATGCCGACATGACTGCCCTGAAGAACGACCGTTTCCTCCGCGCCCTGCTCAAGCAACCCGTTGACGTCACCCCGGTGTGGATGATGCGCCAGGCCGGCCGCTACCTGCCTGAATACCGCGCCAGCCGTGCCCAGGCCGGTGATTTCATGAGCCTGTGCATGAATCCGGAATTCGCTTGCGAAGTCACGTTGCAACCGCTCGACCGCTATCCGCAACTCGATGCGGCGATCCTGTTCTCCGACATCCTCACCATCCCCGATGCCATGGGCCAGGGCCTGTACTTCGAGACCGGTGAAGGTCCGCGCTTCAAGAAAGTCGTCAGCACCCTGGCCGATATCGAAGCCCTGCCGATCCCCGATCCGCACAAGGATCTCGGCTACGTGATGGATGCGGTCAGCACCATCCGCCGCGAGCTGAACGGCCGTGTGCCGCTGATCGGTTTCTCCGGCAGCCCGTGGACCCTCGCCACCTACATGGTCGAAGGCGGCTCGTCGAAAGACTTCCGCAAGACCAAGGCGATGCTCTACGACAACCCGCAAGCCATGCACCTGCTGCTGGACAAGCTGGCGCAGTCGGTGACCTCGTACCTCAACGGCCAGATCCAGGCCGGCGCGCAAGCGGTGCAGATCTTTGATACCTGGGGCGGCAACCTGTCGGCGGCGGCGTATCAGGAATTCTCCCTGGCCTACATGAAGAAAATCGTCAGCGGCCTGATCCGCGAGCACGACGGGCGCAAGGTGCCGGTGATCCTGTTCACCAAGAACGGCGGCCTGTGGCTGGAAAGCATCGCCGACGCCGGCGCCGACGCACTGGGCCTGGACTGGACCTGCGACATCGGCAACGCCCGCGCCCGTGTTGGCGACAAGGTCGCGCTGCAAGGCAACATGGACCCGACCGTGCTCTACGCCAAACCGGAAGCGATCCGCACCGAAGTCGGGCGCATTCTGGCCAGCTACGGCAAGGGCAGCGGCCACGTGTTCAACCTCGGCCACGGCATCACCCCTGAGGTCGATCCAGAACACGCCGGCGCCTTCCTGCGCGCGGTGCATGAGTTGTCGGCGCAGTACCACGAGTGATCGACGCGCAATAGAAAACGCCCGGCCAATGCCGGGCGTTTTTGTTTCCACAATTCAACGTCGGACTCGGATCAATTGTAGGAGTGAGCCTGCTCGCGATAGCGGTAAGTCAGTCGCCCGATGTGTTGGCTGACACACCGCTATCGCGAGCAGGCTCACTCCTACAGGGTTTTGTATCAGGCTTTGACACCCTGCAACGGCGGCAACTTCGCCAGTTTCAACGCCACCAGCAGCGCCACCAGCAACAGCGCACCAATGAACAGGCCAATCCCGTTCCAGCCGCCCAGATGCCAGAACACCCCACCCGCCGTCCCGGCAATGCTGGAACCTGCGTAATAGCTGAACAGGTACAACGACGACGCCTGGCCCTTGGCCTTCAGCGCCCGCCGGCCGATCCAGCTGCTCGCCACCGAGTGCGCGCCGAAGAAGCCGAAGGTGAAGATCAGCATGCCGACGATCACCAGCAACAGCGGCGTAAACATGGTCAGCGCAAGGCCGGCGAACATCAGCGCGATGGTTGCCCATAGCACCTTGCGCCGCCCCAGTTTGTCCGCCAGCGAACCGATCTTCGCCGAGCTGTAGATGCCCGACAGGTACACCACCGACAGCAAACCGACGAACACCTGGTCGAGGTTGTACGGCGCGGCCAGCAGGCGATAGCCGATGTAGTTGAACAGGGTGACGAACGCGCCCATCAGCACGAACGCTTCAAGAAACAGCAGCGGCAGGCCGGCGTCGCGAAAGTGCATGGTGAAGCCATCAAGCAGGCTGCGTGGGTGCAGCGAGCGCGAGCGGAAGTTGCGCGACTCGGGGAGGATTTTCCAGAACACCGCTGCCGCGACCAGCGCCAGGCCGCCGATCACCAGCATCGCCGTGTGCCAGCTGACGAAGTCGATCAGCACCCCGGTGATCAAGCGTCCGCTCATCCCGCCAATCGCGTTGCCGCCGATGTACAGGCCCATCGCCAGACCGATGTGCTGCGGATGGATTTCCTCGCTCAGATACGTCATCGCCACGGCCGCCAGGCCGCTCAGCGACAGCCCGATCAACGCGCGCATGATCAGCACACCGTGCCAGCTCGGCATCATCGAACTGGCGATGGTGCATAACGCGGCGGCGAACAGTGCCGCGACCATCACCGGTTTGCGCCCGACGCGGTCGGAGATCGGCCCGGTGATCAGCAGACCAAAGGCCAGCATGCCGGTCGCCACCGACAGAATCAGGCTGCTCTGCGCGGCGTTGATCGAATATTCGTGGGACAGCAGCGGCATCATCGGCTGCACGCAGTACAGCAGGGCGAAGGTCGCGAAGCCGCCGCTGAACAGCGCCAGCACCGTGCGCATGAACATCGGTGTGCCTTTTTCGATGTAGATCTCCTGCAGCTCGGCGACGACATCGTCTGCGGCGGCAGGCGGGACTTCATGGGCCAGGGGGGCGACAGCTGTTTTCACTTCAGACCTCGGAGGGCACGGCCAGGCAGGCAATGAAAAAATCATATAGCTGGCTAATGTTTCTATCCAATATATTGTTCGACCTGTTTGATAGCTTTAACGACCTAATGGGGTATCCATGGAATTGCGTCATGTGCGCTACTTCATCGCCGTCGCCGAAGAACTGCATTTCGGCCGCGCCGCACAGGTGCTGGGGATCTCCCAGCCGCCGCTGAGCCAGCAGATTCAGGCGCTGGAGCAAGAGGTCGGCGCGCGGTTGTTCGAGCGCACCAATCGTCGGGTCGAGCTGAGCGAAGCCGGCCGATTGTTTCTGCAGGAGGCGCGGCTGGTGCTGGCGCAGGTCGACAAAGCGGCGGACGTCGCCCGGCGTGCGCAACTCGGCGAACTCGGCGAATTGAAGATTGGCTTCACCTCGTCGGCGCCGTTCAACTCGACCATTCCCCAGGCGATTTTTGCTTTTCGTCAGCGTTTTCCGGCCGTGCACCTGAACCTGCGGGAGATGAGCAGCACCATGGTCGCGGACGCGCTGGTGGATGAGTCGATCGAAGTCGGCATCATGCGTCCGCTGGGCCTGCCGGATTCGCTGAGTGTGGTCGAACTGATGCGTGAGCCGCTGGTGGCGGTGCTCGGCTCCAAACATCCGTTGGCGCAAGGCAGCGAGGAAGGGCTGTTCCTCTCGGCGCTGGCGCTGGAGCCGTTTGTGTTTTTTCCGCGCAGCTACGGCAGCGGGCTGTATGCGCAACTGCTCAGTCTGGCGCGCGATGCCGGGTTCAGCCCGCACTTTGCTCAGGAGGCTGGCGAGGCGATGACCATCATCGGACTGGTCGCAGCGGGGCTGGGAGTTTCGGTGTTGCCGGCGTCGTATCAGCGGATGCGTATTGACGGTGTGGTCTATCGACCGCTGCTCGATCCGGAGGCGGTGTCGGCGGTGTGGCTGGTACAGCGCAAGGATCAGAAATCGCCGATGGCCAAGGCGTTCGTCGAACTGCTGACGCGTAAGGTTGAGCCTTCAAAAGCTTGATTGCTGCGCAATCAAATCGCGAGCAGGCTCGCTCCCACAGGGGAACGCATTCCAAGGTGGGAGCGAGCCTGCTCGCGAAGGCGTCAACTCAAACACCAACGCCCCTCAGGGCAACCGCACCAGATCCCCCTTCAACGCCACCCGCGTCACAAACACCCCGGCCCGGCACTCATAGGTATTCAAATCCTTGCGCACATGCTGGTCGTAATAACTGACGATATTGACCACCGCATTCGCCCCGACCCGCTTGGCGTCGGCCTGCAACTTGATCAGGTTCGACTGCAGCACCCACTCGCAGGAATCGTGATCACTCTTGTTGAAGCCGTTGGTCTTCAGATCACTGACCACATCCCGACGCAACAACTGCTGCGTGCCCTGCGGCCCGTTGCCGATCAGATAGAACTTCACACTGCCATCCAGCCGCCCGGCGCGAATCGCGTCCGAGAGCACCGTCTCGAACGGCATGTACATCAGATTGGTGGCGTGGCTGGCGCCGGGCAATAGCCCGAGGAGTGCGGCGGCGATCAGGGCTTTCACTTGCATGGTCATCTCCTTGACGGTGAAAGAGAACCGCGAGTGCAGGGCTGATAGGCTCGCCGTTCAAGCAGGCGCGGTGCGACGGCCTGTCAGGACGAGTGTAGAGCTGAAATGAGCAGGGCGCCGAATAGTGCCCTTGTGGCGAGAAAATTTATCCTCGCGTTATCGCGGATTTTAAGGTGATTGCGATCTGGACTACACAAGGTCAGTGCATTCCCTACAAAAACATCAGAAGTGATGTGCCTTGTGTGAATAACCTAAGGACGCTAATTTTCATAACGCCAGAAATCATCAAGAAAAAACATGATCGAAAAATTCACGAACTGGGACTCTATCGATTATTTGAAAAATGAAGAGGACTTGGTGAGCTATCTTGAGGTTTGCTTGGATGAAGCCGGGGGAGATCTTCGGTTCATCGCCAAAGTGCAAGAGACGATTGCCCGTGCCCGCCTCAAGATGTTGGGCGATGCCCAAAAATGTTCCCCCAAGGGGCTTGTGAGACTCTGAGGATCCTGGGCAACCAGCCATCACAGAGCCAGACAGGTGAACGGCGATGACAAGCCAACCTGTTTGTGAAAGGGCGCCGTAAGGCGCCCTTTGTCGTTTCTACTGTCAATCAATCAACGTGTGCCAAATCCCCACGCAACGCCACGCTCGACACCACAAGGCCCGCACGGCACTGGAATTTCTCGGTGTCTTTGTACAGGTCGCGCTGGTCGACGCTGGCGATGTTGATCACGGCGTTGGCGTCGGCTTTTTTCGCGGCGTTCTGCAAGGTGGCGAGGGCCGACTGCAGGGCCCAGAAGCAGGCGTCGGTATCGGATTTGTTCGAGCCGTTGGTCTTGCGGCTGCTGCTGACGGTGTCGAGTTTGCGCACCTGTTTTGGCAGGGTTTCGCCGGCCAGGTAGAACTTCACGCTGCCGTCCAGCAGGCCGGCGTCGGTGGCGCGTTTGACGCCCTCGCGAAAGCTCAGGTAGGTCGGTTCGTCGGCGCCTTGCTTGACGATGCCCAGGTCGTTGACGAACTCGATGTCCGGGTTGATCGACAGCTCCTTGAGTACGTTATCGCGCAGGCGGTTGACCCAGCGGTTGTAGTTGCCGTGGATCTTGCCGTCCTTGGCGTCGAGGCCGTAGCTGCTGCGGTAGTCGATTTCGAACGAGGTCGGGCTGAACGGGATGTCGACTTCGGCGTGGTGACGGCCGCGTACGGTAATCGCTGCCTTGATCATGCCCGGACGCACCGACTGCACCACCCACTGGCGATCATTGAGCGCGGTGACGATGGCGCGGCTCATCTGTTGCTGGGTGAAGCCGAGGCTGGGCGAGAACTCTTCCTTGGCGTTGTAAACCGGTTTGCTGGTGCAACCGCCGAGCACAAAGGCCAGGGCCAGCAGGGCGGCGATGCGGTGAAACTGAGTCATTCCCTTCACTCCAAACGTGTTGCGGTCAGTGCCAGCGGCGGAAAATCAACGAGGTGTTGACGCCACCAAAAGCGAAATTGTTGTTCATCACGTACTCGTGATGCATCTGGCGGAATTCGCCGCGCAGGTAATCGAGCTTGCCGCAGTGCGGATCGACCTCGTCGAGGTTGAGCGTGTGCACATACAGGTCGCGATTGAGCATTTCGATGCTGAACCACGACTCCAGCGCGCCGCATGCCCCCAGCGTGTGGCCGAGGAAACTCTTCTGCGAGCTGATCGGCATGTGTTCGCCGAACAGACTGCTGGTTGCCAGTGTTTCGGCAATGTCGCCCTGTTCTGTAGCGGTACCGTGACCATTGACGTAACCGATGGCGTCCGGCGCCAGCCCGGCGTCTTCCAGCGCCAGTTCCATGGCGCGGCGCATGGTTATCTGCTCCGGGCGGGTGGTGTGCTGGCCGTCGGCGTTGCTGCCGAAACCGACAATCTCCGCATGGATGCGCGCACCGCGCGCCAGCGCATGCTCCAGCTCTTCGAGCACCAGCATGCCGCCACCTTCGCCGATCACCAGACCGTCGCGGCCCTTGTCGTACGGACGTGGGCTGGTCTGTGGCGCGTCGTTTTTCAGGCTGGTGGCGTACAGCGCGTCGAACACCATGGCTTCAGTCGGGCACAGCTCTTCGGCACCGCCGGCGAGCATCAGCGGCAGCCGTCCGAACTTGATCGCCTCGTAGGCGTAGCCGATGCCTTGGCTGCCACTGGTGCAGGCGCTGGACGTCGGGATCAGGCGTCCGGTGAGGCCGAAGAAAATGCTGATATTGGCCGCGGTGGTGTGCGGCATCATCCGCACGTAGGAGTTGGCGTTGAGCCCCTCGGCCACCGAGTTCAGCAGCATGTTGCCGAAGGCCTTGATCTCGTCGGTGCTGCCGGTGGACGAACCACACGCCACACCCATGCGCCCGTCCTTGATCGATTCGTCACCGAGCAGGCCGGCGTCGGCCAGTGCCTGTTCCGCCGCGCCCACCGCCAGCCGTGACACCCGGCCCATGCTGCGCAGTTGCTTGCGGGTCCAGTGCGGCGGTACGACAAAATCATCGATCGGCCCGGCCAGGCGGGTGTTGAGTTCGCTGAAGCGGTCCCACTCGTCCATCCGGCGGATGCCGCTGCGGTTGGCCGCGAAGTTACCGGCGATGGTCTGCCAATCGCTGCCCAGCGAGGTGATGCCGGCCATGCCGGTGACGACAACGCGCTTCATCAGCACAAGCCTCCGTTGACCGCCAGGACCTGGCGGGTGATGTACGAGGCTTCCGCCGACATCAGGAAATTCACCGCAGCAGCGACCTCTTGCGGGGTGCCCATGCGTTGTGCGGGGATCATTTTCATCAGCTCTTCCACCGGCACGTTTTCGTCGAGCATCGCCGTGTCGATCAGGCCCGGCGCGACGCAATTAACCGTGATTTTGCGCTTGCCCAGTTCAATCGCCAACGCTTTCGCCGCACCGATCACCCCGGCCTTGGAGGCGCTGTAGTTGACCTGGCCGCGGTTGCCGATCAAACCCGACACCGAGGTGATGCAGACGATCCGACCGGCGGCGCGACGACGGATCATCGGCATCATCACCGGGTGCAGGACGTTGTAGAAACCATCGAGATTGGTGCGCAGCACCACGTCCCAATCGTCATCGCTCAGCGCCGGAAAAGCGCCGTCGCGGGTCAGCCCGGCGTTGAGTACCACGCCGTAATAGGCACCGTGGGTTTCGACGTCGGCTTCGAGGATGGTTTTGCAGGCTTCGCGGTCGGCGACGTCGAATTGCAGGATGCGCGCGTGACGGCCCAGCGCTTCGACTTCGGCTTTCACTGCCTGGGCTTCAGCCATGCCGCTGCGGCAATGCAGGACGATGTCATGCCCCGCCTGCGCCAGACGCAAGGCAATGGCGCGGCCGATGCCACGGCTGGAGCCGGTGACCAGTACGGATTCAGTCATCGTTCGACTCCCGGTTTTGTTCAAGGTATTGGCTGGGCTGCGGCGGGCGGAACACGTTCAAGCGTGCGCTGGCCTCGATGCCGGGCCCGTGGATGTGGCATTCGAACACGCCCATGCCGTTGTCGTCTTCCAGCGAGCGGATGCCGTGGATGGTCAGTTCGCTGCCGGCCGCAAACGCCTCGACGTTGCACTCGAATTTGCGCGTGCCGAGGAGGAAACCCAGCTCCACCGGATTGCCCTTCTGCCGCGCATGGCAACCGGCGAACGCGGCAACGCTTTGCGCCATCAGCTCGACACCGACCCACGCCGGCAGGCTGCCGTCGGGCAGGTTGAACAAGCCGTCGGGCTTGACCGTGAGGCGGGTGTGGATCTGTTCCTCGTCGAAACTGAGGATGCGGTCGATCAGAATCATGTCGCCAGCGTGGGGCAGCAGTTCGGCGAGCGGCCAGTCGTTCATGGGGCGTCTCCGATAATCAGGCTGACGTTGTTGCCGCCGAAGGCAAACGAGTTGCTCATCAGGTAGCGGGGTGCAATGGACGACAGGCGTTCGCTCGCGGTCACCCACTTCAGCGCCGGCAAGTCGGGGTCGGGCCGGGCGTCCCAGACGTGTGGCGGCAAGGCGTGCTGCGGGTTGTCGGTGCTCAGGCTCAGCCAGCAGAACGCCGCTTCCAGCGCACCGGCCGCGCCGAGGGTGTGGCCGGTCATCGGCTTGGTCGACGAGCAGGCCACGCCTTCAGGAAACAGCGTGGCGACCGCCAGACTTTCCATCGCATCGTTGTGCTGGGTCGCGGTGCCGTGCAGGTTCAGGTAGCTGATTTGCGCCGCTTGCAACTGTGCGCGGCTCAAGGCTTTCTGCATCGCTTGCAGGGCGCCGCGGCCGCTCGGTTCCGGGGCGGAAATGTGGTGCGCGTCGGAGCTGGCGCCGCTGCCGAGCAGGGCGATGGCCGGGCTGTCGCCGCGCTGTTTGCTCATCAGGAACAGCACCGCCGCTTCGCCGATATTGATGCCGTTGCGGTTGGCCGAGAACGGATTGCAGCGCTCGTCGGACACCGCTTCCAGCGCGCTGAAACCGTTGAGCGTCAGTTTGCACAGGCTGTCGACCCCGCCGCACAGCACCGCATCGCACAGGCCCAGATCGAGCAGGCGCTGCGCGCTCATCAACGCCCGAGCGCTGGACGTGCAGGCGGTGGAAATCACATAGGCCGGGCCGCTGAGTTGCAGCCAGTCGGCGAGAAAATTCGCCGGGGCGCCGAGTTCCTGTTGCCGATAGTCGTACTCGGTGGGGAACTGCTGCTCGCGAAGGTAATGCGCCAACCCGCGACTGGCTTCGTCGATCCCCGAAGTGCTGGTGCCGAGCACCACGCCGATGCGCTCGCGGCCATAGGTCTGGATCGCCCGGTCGATGTCCTCGCGAATCTGCAGCGCGGCTTCCAGCAGCAGTTGATTGTTGCGGCTGCTCTGCTCGGCCAGTTCCGCCGGAATCGCCGCCAGCTCACCGTGCACCGCCGCCACCGGCAGCTCACGCCCGGCCACCCAGCCAGACTCGCGGCGCATGCCCGAGCAGTCACCGGCAAACAGGTTGTGCGCGACCTGTTGCTTGTCGCGGCCCAGCGCGCAGATCACGCCGAGGGCATTGAGGTAGGCAGTCATGGCGTCGGTTCACCGAGGGGAGAAACCCGATAGTGCGGGCCTTGGGGCAGGTTCAATTCAAAACTCAACGGTTGTGCATAACGGATCGTCCAGCGCGGCGCCAGCGTGCGTTGCTTGCCCTGCTGCTGCGCGGCGGGGTAATTGCGCGCCAGTTCGCCGGACGGGGTCAGGGCGAACAGCAACGCGGCAAACAGCTCCCGGGCTTCCGGGTTGGGCGGCAGCAGCCCGTCGGCCTGCCAGTGCCCATCGATCAGTTGCTGACGGGCCTGGGGAATGCCCAGCGGATCCATCATCGACCAGCGGATGCCAGGGCCTTCGCGCTGGATCACCAACAGCCAGTCCTGGCGCTGATCGGCCTGTTGGCGTTCGATGTGCAGTTGCAGCGGTAACGGCAGCGTCGGACTGCTCGCGGGCAGCGGGGCCTGGCTGGCGCAACCACTCAGCAGCAGAGAGCAAAGCGCCAATATCAGCCACCCCAGAATCCCTGTGGGAGCTGGCTTGCCAGCGATGGCTTTGGCACATCCAAAATTGAGTCCGACTGACCCACCGCTATCGCTGGCAAGCCAGCTCCCACAGGGGGACAGGTGTGCAGGTCGATAGCGGTGCATCAGATATCACCTTGCAATGGCTTGCGCGCGACGACATTCACCAACGTTTCCTCACGCTCGCCAAACGGCTTCGGCTTGCGCACCCCAAACCGCTCCAGCAGTCCAAAATCCTGCGACCGGCTCCACCACAGATACGGGTACGAGACATTGCGTTCGTCGAACTCGAAACCCTGCAGGCGAATCATCTCCAGGTACTGCGCGGCGCTCTTCTGCACATGCATCGGATGGCGGAACAGCCAGCGAATCACCCAGGTATCAATGTAAGCCTCGGTGGACTCGGCGAACAGCAGATAACCGCCCGGCTTCAGTACGCGGTAGAACTCGGCGAGGGCTTTTTCCTGTTCGACCAGATGATGAAAGGTCTGGTGGCAGAACAGCAGATCGACACTGGCGTCCGCCACGTTGAGCGTCGCGCAGTCACTGCCGATCAGCTCCACATCGAAACCCTGACGCGCCGCTTCTTCGGCGCTCAATTCAAGGCTGTGCGGATCGGCATCGACGCCGATCAGACGCTGTGGGGCGAAGGTCTGGCGCAGGTGGCGGAACGATTTGCCCTGACCGCAGCCGGCATCCAGCACCACCGGATGGGCCGGCAGCGACTCGCTGAACAATCCGCGCAAATCGTTGATCGCCACGCGCAGCACGTGGTGCTGCCAGGTGTGGCTGCGCAGGAACCAGAAACCGAAGCGGGTTTCCTCGACGTAGCTGTCGCTCAAGTAATTCATGGGGCGTCCTTTGCACAGAGTTCGGAAATCATCTTCAGCCGGCGGCGTGCTTCGCTGACGAACGGATTGCGTTCATCCCAGGCGTAACCGGCGAGGATCGAGCAGATCATTCGGCGGATCTCCGCCTGACTGTCTTGATAAAAAATCACGTCCTGAAAGGTGCCGGCGTACCAACCCTCGACGTAGCAGCGGAAGGTATCGACGCCACGCTTGAGCGGGTCGGCGAACTCGCGCTGCCAATCGACGATTTCCCCCTGCAACTGCCGGTGCAGGACAGCGGCGGCCATGCTCGCCGAGCGCATGGCGATGGTCACGCCGGAAGAGAACACCGGGTCGAGAAACTCCGCGGCGTTGCCAAGCAGGGCGAAGCCCGGTCCGTGCAGGGTTTTCACATTGGCCGCATAACCGCCGAGGGTGCGCGCCGGGGTGTCCCACACCGCGTTGTTCAGCACGCCGGCGAGGCTCGGGGTTTCGCCGATGAAGCCGCGCAGGCAGGCGTCCAGATCGCTGTCGCGACCCTTGAAGTGTTCGGCGGCAGCCACCACGCCCACCGAGCAGCGACCGTTGCTGAACGGGATCGTCCAGAACCAGACGTCGCGGTGTTCGGGATGGGTGGTGACGAGGATCTTCTCGCGGTCGAAGGCCGGGTTGTCGATGTGATCTTCAATGTGGGTGAATACTGCCTGGCGCACCGGGAAATTCGATGGCGCTTCCAGCTCGAGCAAACGCGACAGCACGCGCCCGTAGCCGCTGGCGTCGAGCACGAAATCCGCTTCGACGCGGTACTCGCTGCCATCCTCGCGCAGCACGTCGAGCTGCGGTCTGGCCCGATCGAAATCGACGCGGACGATGGCGTCGCCGTAGCGGATTTCGGCACCCTGCAATTCGGCCTGATCGGCCAGCAGCTTGTCGAAATCGGCGCGCTGCACCTGGAACGTGGTGGGTTTACCTGCGGTGAAGGTGTCGCCGAAATCGAAGGCGCTGTAGCGCTCGCCCCAGGCGAACGCAGCACCGGTCTTGCGCTGGAAGCCGGCGGCGTTGACGGCGTCGAGCATGCCGGCTTCTTCGACGAAGTCCAGGCAATGGCTGAGCAGGCTTTCACCAATGGAAAACCTCGGGAAGTGCTGGCGCTCGAGCACCAGCACATCGTGGCCCTTGCGCGTGAGCAGCGCAGCGGCGATGGCGCCGGACGGGCCGGCACCGATGATCACTACCTGACGACGTTGCATTTCAACGGTTGGCACGTGAACTCCCGGGCGCAGTGGCGGTGGTTTTCAGGGGCGCGCGGTGCAGGCCGATCAGGGCCGGCAACAGCGTCGCGATCAGGCCCATCAGCATCAGCGCGAAGTACAGCGCCGGGCTGATGAGCTGTTGTTGCAGCAGCAGGTTGAGAAAAACGATTTCACTCAGCCCGCGAATGTTCAGCAGCACGCTTTCACGCCAGCGGCTGGCGCCTTCGAACGACGCACCGGCCCAGCCCAGCCCAAGCCAGTTGCCGAGCAGTTTACTGGCAATCGGCAACAGCAGCAGCGCCGCCCATTGCACCGCGCCGAGGCTGGCGAGGGCGCTGTGAACGTCGATCTGCACGATGCCGAAGGTGAGGATCAGCGGGATCGCGATCCATGTCTGCAAACGGCTCATCCACCGCGCCGGCAATGGCAGCACCAGCGGCACTTTCAGCAAGGCCATGCACAGCAGATAACCGATGCCGAAAATCAGCGCGTTGAGTTTGTAGTGCTCGGCCAGCACCAGCAGCGCAAAGAAACCGAGGCTGTAGGTCAGCGGTCGACGCACGCGCAGCAGATGCAACAGCAGCGGCACGCAGGCCAGTCCCAGCGGCAGCAACAGGCTGCTCAAGTGCAGACTGCCCTGAGCGAGGCCGAACAGCGTCCAGCAGGTCAGGTCGATGAGGATTGCGGTTTGCACCAGACGCCGGGTGGCGGCGGGCGGGTAATCGATGTGGCGCAGGTACAGGTACAGCACCGGGATCGCGGTGATCGCGAACACCAGCCCAATGGCCAGCGAGTTCAGCCACGGCTGCGCCGGCAGCAGCCAGCAGGCGGCGGCCAGTCCGCAGGCGAACGGCACGGCAAAACTCGGCACGGCGATTTTCACGCTCTGGCGGTCCAGCCGCAGGTCGATCACATCGCTGAGAATGTGCCCGAGCAACAGCGCGAAACTCAGGCTGTAGAGATCTTTCAGCCACCCCGGCGCGATCAGTTGAGCACCGCTGAGCTGCCAGCCCGGTTCGATCCAGAAGTACATCAGCAGCGGCAACCCGAAGCTGGCCAGCAGCAACTGGCTGACGATCGGGATCAGGCCGAAATGCCGACCGACACGGGTCGCCACAGCGAACAGCGCCAAGGCCATCAGCCAGAAGCCGACGACCATCACGCTGCCGGCTCCACGACGGCGGCGCGGTGGACGTGACGTCCGGCCCACGGCGCCAGAATGAAACTGAAGGCCAGCCCCAGGCTCACCGCCAAGCCGAAGTTGCTCACCGCTGGCGTACTGGACACCGCCAGCAGACCGAACGACAGCCAGGTCGTCAGCGCCGCCAGCAAGGTGCCCAGCAGGCTGACCGCCGCACCGCCAACCTGCTCACGCATGAGGATCGCGTAATCGACGCTGATCGCCGTCACCAGCAGCAGGCCGAACAGACTGAACAGGGTCAGCGGCTGACCGAGCCAACCGAGACTGGCCAGGCTGCACAGCGCCGCCAGCAACGGCAGCGAAACAATACGCAACGCGCCACCGAAGCCGAACGGCACGATCAGCACCAGCACAATCAACACGCAGGAGGCGAGTTTCAGCTCGGCGGCGCTGATTTGGGTCGCGGCGAATACGTTGTTCAATTCGCCGAGACGATCCACCAGCATCACCCCCGGCAAGTCCAGGGCCTGGACCCGCAGCAGTGACGGATTGTTCAGGCCTTGCAGGCTGGTCATTGCCGCCACACCGTCAGCGGTCGGGCCAAGCCACAGCGTGCGGTAAGGCTCGCCCAGCGGCCCGGCGAGTGCCGCGTCGATGTCCTCGGCGGGCAGGCTCTGCAATTGCTGCAACTCGGTCTGCAGCGCCGCGAGCGGTACGCCGAGGTCGAGCAATGGCTGCCAGAACTGCGGCAGTTTGCTCAGTGCTTCGCGTACCTGTTGTTGCTGGCTCGGCGGGCTGAGCAGTTGATCGAGGGCCAGATAGCCTTGCAGTTTGTCGAGGTTGACCAGTTGCTGCAAACGTTCGCTCAACGCGGCCTGACGCTCCAGCAGTTGCTGCTGATTGGCGCCGCGTACGAGGAAGAACTGGCTGGTCGGCTGGTAGCCGGTGATGCGCGCGATGGTCTGCGCTTCATCGGTCAGGCGTTGTGGCGCACCGACCCACTGGCGGATGTCGTTCTTGCTTTGCAGCTGCACCAGACCGCCGGCGCAGAAGGCGATCACCAGCGCCAATAGCACCGGCGTGCGCACATGTTCGAGCAGGTTTTCGCGCAGCTTTACCAGACGCTCGGCCAGGCGCAGCGGCCATTGCGCCGGCTGCAATTCCACGTTTTTCAGCAGGGCCGGCAACAAGCACACCGCCGACAGATATGCACCGAGCAAGCCGGCGGCAGAGAACACCGCGATTTGTGTCAGCGCCGGGAAGGGCGTCCAGGCCAGCGCCAGATAACCGATGGCGCTGGTGATCAGGCTCAGCGTCAGCCCGGAGAGCGTCAGGCGCAGCGCCGGCCAGCTGCGCCACGGCTTGAGACTCCAGCTCTTCGACAGATAGTGCAGCGGGTAATCCACCGCCACACCGATCAGGCTGGAACCGAGCACCAGCGTCATCACGTGCATGTGGCCGAACAGCGCCACGCAGGCCACCGCGCCGAACAGCATGCCCACCAACACCGGCACGAACGCCAGCAGCACCCGCCAGCGCCGAAACGCCAACAGCAGCAACAGCAGAATACCGAGGGTGGCGCCACCGCCGACCCAGGTCATTTCGCGGGTGGCTTGTTGCTGGCCGTTGGCGGCGTACAGCAGACCACTGGCAGCCAGCAGTTGCACGTCGGCTTTCGCCGCCTGCTCGCGACTGTGCTGCAGCAAATCGGCGACTTTCAGCGGCAGGTTCATGTCGAAGGCATTGCCGGTGGTGCGCGCGCGCAGCAGCACCCAGCTCTTGCCGTCGGCATCGGCGACCAGTGCGCCGCTGCCGATGTCCAGTTGCACCGCGCCGTGTTTCGGCTGACTGTTCTGGATGCGTCCGGTCAGGCCCAGCCAGTCGTCCTGGCTCGGCACCAGGGTGAAGCCGTTGAACGGATCGAACAGCGCCTGCACCCGTTGCTGAATGAACGCATCGGGATGCTCGGTCAACAGTTGCCGATCGTCCGCCGAGAGCATCGCCAGTCGCCCTTGCAGCAATTGCGAGCGCAGCGCCGGCAGATCCGCCTGCAGGTTCCACTGGACCTTTTCGAACAGCCCGCTGGCCTGCCATTGCTCGCCGAGGGTTTGCGCCATGGCCACCGCTTGCTGGCGATCAGCGTGGCCGACCAGCACCAGCATTTCCCGATTGAGCGGCTCCTGCATGCGCTGTTCTGCGCGCAGTTCGAGGGCGTCAGGGTTGGTTCCGGGCACCAGTTCCATGAGGTTGGCCGACAGCGGCGCACCGTCGCGCCACTGCCATCCGGCCAGCGCGATGACTGCCAGCAGCAGGATCAGGAACAGCCACGGCAGCCTGCGCTCACTCGGCAAAGTCATGTTGCTCCGCTTCGCTCAACGGTTGACCGGAGGTGCTGTCCTGCATGCGCAGCACGGTGCTGTCGCCCTGGGTTTCCAGCAGTTCGATGGTCTGCACCAGCTCACCGCCATCGATGTTGATCTGATTGAACACTTGCTTGAGCAGCACTGAACGCGGGGTCAAGGTGAGTTTCCACTGCTGTGCGTCGCCGCTCAGGGCCAGTTCGAAATCCCGTTGCAGACCGCTGCTGTCACCTTGCAGCACAGCGAGGAACAGACGGTTCTGCTCGGTACCGGCGCTCTTGTTTGGCAGCAGTTGCCACGTGTTGCCGTCGCGACGGGCGATGCCGTTGGCGGTGATGCGGTAATCCTGCTGCAGCGGGGTCTTGAGCAGCCAGAGCAGGCCGTGATTTTTCGCCAGGACGAAGTTGCCCTTGCTGATCAATGGCTGAGGCAGGGCGCGCAGGTGTTTTTCCTGAATGAACTGGCCGTGGATCACTTCCGGTTTCGCCAGTTGTTCGCTGAGCTGTTGCAGGTCGAAGGCGTTGGCCAGCATCGACACGGCGAGCAGCGCCATCGCGCCAAGGCATTTGCAGAACAGGTTCATCGCAGCATCCTTTCCACCGCATCGGTGAACACTTTGGGTGAGGCCAGTTGCATCTCGCGGCTGCTGATCTCGACCGCTACCTGCACCGAGCTGGCACGGGTCAGGCGTTCGCCGGTCTGCAGGTCGGTGATCAGATAATTGATCTTCAAGCGGTTCTCCCACTCCACCAGACTGGCGCGCACGTTCAAGCGCTGGCCGAACACCGCGCCACGCACATAACGCAGTTGCAGGTCGATGATCGGCCACGCGTAACCTGACTCGGACATCTGGGTGTAGTTATGACCGATCTGATCCAGCAGCGCGCAGCGCGCCACTTCCAGGTATTTGACGTAATGCCCGTGCCAGACCACGTGCATAGTGTCGATGTCAAAAAACGGCACGAGGATTTCCGTGTCGGCGTGCAGCACTCCGGCGCTACGCATGCAGCCTCCAGTGTTGCTCGGCGATGCGTTGCAGGCACAGGCGCAGTTCGCCTTCGAGTGCACGGTCTTCGATGACCGGCGGGAAGTCCTTGGCCAGCTCTTCGTGCATGGCGGCCAGCGAAGGTGGCAGCGCGCGTGCGTCTTCATCGCGACCACGCAGCCAGACGCCCTGATTGGCCGCGAGCAACGTGGCGGCGGCGACCTGTTCGGTCAGCTCCAGCACGCGGATCGCGTCACGGGCGGCGATGGTGCCCATGCTCACCTTGTCCTGGTTGTGGCACTCGGTGGAGCGCGAGAACACGCTGGCCGGCATGGTGTTTTTCAGCGCCTCGGCGGTCCAGGCGCTGGCGCCGATCTGCACGGCCTTGAAGCCGTGGTTGAGCATGGCGCGATCCGCCGGGGCGCCGGACAGGTTGCTCGGCAAACCATGGTTGTAGCGCTCGTCCACCAGCAGCGCGAGTTGCCGGTCGAGCAGGTCGGCGACGTTGGCCACCAGATTTTTCAGGCTGTCCATGGCGAACGCGATGTGCCCGCCGTAGAAGTGCCCGCCGTGCAGCACGCGTTCGGCTTCGGCGTCGATGATCGGGTTGTCGTTGGCGCTGTTGAGTTCGGTCTCGATAAACGAGCGCAGCCAGTTCAGGCTGTCGGCCAGCACCCCGAGCACGTGCGGGGCGCAGCGCAGCGAATAGCGATCCTGCAGACGATGCAGCGGCGCGGTCGGCGCGTCGATCGCCAGATCCTTGCGCAGCCACGCGGCAACCTGCATCTGCCCCGGATGCGGCTTGGCAGCGAACAGACGCTCGTCGAAGTGTTCCGGATTGCCTTGCAGCGCGACCACGTTGAGCGCGGTGATGCGCGTGGCGAGTTGCAGCAGATAATCGGCGCGGGCGAAGGCCAGGCACGCAAGGCCGGTCATCACCGCCGTACCGTTCATCAAGGCCAGCGCTTCTTTCGGGCGCAGCACCAAAGGCGTCCAGCCTAGCTCGCGATGCACGTCGGCAGCCTGGCGATGCTCGCCACGAAACAGCACTTCGCGCTCGCCGGACAAGGTCGCGGCGACGTAGGACAGTGGCGTCAGATCGCCGCTGGCGCCCACCGAACCTTCTTCGGGGATCAGCGGCAGGATGTCGTGTTCGAGGAAGGCGTGCAGGCGCTCCAGCAATTCGATTCGCACCCCGGACACGCCGTGGCACAGCGACTGCAAACGCGCCGCCAACACCGCGCGGGTGGCTTGCGCGTCGAGCAGTTTGCCGAGGCCGCAGCCGTGGAAGGTGTAGAGATGACGCGGCAGTGCCTCGACGTGATGCAGCGGCACCGCGACCACGCAGGAATCGCCGTAACCGGTGGTCACGCCGTAGATCACGCCTTCCTTGTCCAGCAGCGAGTCGAGGAAGCGCGCGCCTTTGGCGATGCGCTCGCGGTAAGCGGCGTCGCTCTGCAACTGCACGGGCGCCTGACGGTTGGCCAGGGCCAGCACGTCTTCGATGCGCAAAGGGCGTTCGCCGAAGGTTACCGGCTCATGGGTTGGCGTCGTCATCGGTCTTCCAGAAAGGGTAAAAGTTGAACCATTGGTGCGGGGCTTCGAGGCAATAGTGACTCAGGCGCTGCGCGTAACGGGTGGCCCACTGATGAATGACCTGCTCGCGCTCGCGGCGTGTCCACGTCACGCTGTCGGCGAACGGCTCAAGGGTCAGGCGATAGTGGCCGTCCGGCTGTTTCAGGCACATCAGCAGATTGACCGGGCATTTGAGCAAACCGGCCAGCAGCCACGGCCCCTGCGGGAACGCTGCCGGGTGGCCGAGAAAGTCCACCGTGACGCTGCGCCCGCCATGCAACGGCACGCGGTCGCCGGCAATTGCCAGCCATTCGCCGCGCTCCAGGCGTTCGTGCAGTTGCAGCATGATCACCGGGTCCAGTTCGCTGACCTGAATCAGCCGCAGATTGGTCGCCCCGGCCTCGCCCAGCAGACGATTGAACTGCTCGGCGTGCTTGGTGTGCACCAGCACGTTCATGGTGACCTTTTCGCCGATCTCCGCCAGCGCCCGGCACACCTCCAGGTTACCCAGGTGCGCGCCGACCAGCAGTTGCCCGCGACTGCCGCGCAACTGATTGCGCAGCAATGCCGGGTCGATGATTTCGATCTGCTCGATACGGATCTTGCCGTTCCACACGTCGAGCTTGTCGAGCAGCGAATCGGCGAACGCCATGAACTGACGGAACACGCGCCAGTAACTCGGGCGCAATTCGCCGCGGTTGCTCCAGTCGGCCAGCCGTTGCTGGTATTGCCAGGCACTGTTGCGCGCGGTGCGGCCGAACAGGAAGAAGTACAGGACGATGCCGTACAGCAGCGGACTGAGCAGGCGCCGGCCAAGCACCTTGGCGGCGAACGCGGTGAACTTCATCAGCAGGAAGCTGCCGCGTTCTTCGCGGTCGGCCCAATGCTTCTTGTCGGTCTCGACGCTCATGGGCGCCACCGGCGCCAGAGGATGACCGGCAGGCGCAGCAGCATGCCGAAGAACAACCGGGTATGCATGCTGGAAATCAGTGCGTTGTCATGCAACAGACGGAAGTGCGAGACGCCGTCCAGCGGGTAATGCACGCTGGTCTGCAGCCAGCGCATCGGCTGGTTGCGCCACGCCAGACGCACGAGGATGTCCGAGTCGAAATCCATGCGCTTGCCGACCCGCGCCGAGTCGATCACCGCCAGCGTCGGGGCCAGCGGATACACGCGAAAACCGCACATCGAATCGCGGATCTGCAGCGACAGCGTATTGATCCAGACCATCACGTGGGTCAGATAACGTGCGTACAAGCGGCCCTTGGGCACGCTCTCGTCGAACAGCGGATAACCGCAGATCATCGCGTCCGGGTGGGCGCGGGATTCCTCGACGAAACGGGCGACGTCGTGCAGGTCGTGCTGGCCGTCGGCGTCAACCTGCAGGGCATGGGTGAAACCCAGGCGCGCCGCTTCGCGCAGCCCGGTCATCACCGCGCCGCCCTTGCCCTGATTGAGGGTCAGACGCACCAGATGCACGCTTTCGCGTTCGGCCAGCGCATCCAGCACGCGCGCGCAGGACGGGGTGCTGGCGTCATCCACCAGAATGCACGGCAGTCCTTGGGCGAGCAGCGCGTCGACCACGCTGCCGATCGCGGCTTCATGGTTGTAGACCGGAATTACCGCGCAAGGGTTATGCATGATTCACGCACCCATTGTGGCGAGGGAGCTTGCTCCCGCTGGGCTGCGAAGCGGCCCCAAATCCAGTCGACATAAAATTGCTGGCGAGCGCTTCGCACTCGAGCGGGAGCAAGCTCCCTCGCCACAGGTTATGCATCGGCGGCTCCTAGCAGGATTCGCCCGCTGGAGCAGGTCGCGGTGTCGTTGCGGTAAGCGAAATACAGCTTGCTGCGCTCGGGATCGAAACGCAGGTGCAGCTGGATTTCATCGCCGGGGCGCACCAGTTGCTGGAATTTCAGCACTTCCATACCGGCGAATTTGCCGGGCAGATCCAGCAGTTGTCGGCCGAGGTTCAGTGCCCATTCGACCTGCACTACGCCGGGCAGCACCGGGGCCTTGGGGAAGTGACCGCTGAAATAGGCCAGGTCCGGCGGAACACTCAATTGCAGGCTCCACTCACCGTCGGTTTCGAGCTGTTCCAGCACTTCCGGAGTTTTCGGCCGTGGCGCCAGCAACAGTGCTTCGATGTCGGCTTGCGGCAGCTTGCCCTGACTGTTCAGCGGCAATTGCCGCACCAGACGCCAGCGCCGGGGCAAGGCCAAGGCTTCGCAATGCTCGCTCAGATGTTTGCGCAGCGCTTCGGTCAGGCTGCGGCGGCCGTGTTCGCGCAAGGCGAACAGACCTTGCTCACTGAGCACCAGCAGCGCCCCGAGCATTGCGCGGTTTTCCTGGACCACGCCCAGCCGCGCTTCGGCGACCCAGGCGTGGGCGACCAGCGCCTGCTCCAGCATCGGCAGGGAAATGCGCTTCTCTTCGAGTTTGACGATGCGGTCCAGCCGCCCGAGCAGTTCGAAACGTCCGTCGGCAGCGATACGCGCGGCGTCGGCGGTGTGCTCGACATGCCCGGCCGGCAGATAGGGGGAGGCGATCAGCAGGGCGCCGTCGCGGTCCTGACTCAGCTCAACCCCGGCGAAGGGCTGCCACAGGCTGGCGCCGTGACGCCAGGCGATGCCGCCGGTTTCCGAGCTGCCAAGGATTTCCGTCGGCCACTGTTGCAAACGATCATGCAGGCTTTGCGCGGCATCTGTCGGCAATGCGCCGCCGGAAGAAAACACCCGGCTCACGGCGCTCAGGGCCGGCCAGTCGAGGTTGTCACCCATGCGTTTGAGCAGTGCCGGGCTGCCGACCCAGACGAAGGCCGGGTGTTCGCGGCTGGCGCGCTGCAGGTCTTCCGGAAACGCCAGTTGCCTGCGCACGAACGGACGTCCGGCGCACAGCGGCCACAGCACCCGGAACAGCAACCCGTAGATGTGCTGGGTGGCGACGCTGCCGATGATCCAGGCTTCACCGAGATCCGCGCCCCACAGTTGCTCCAGTGCCTCGACCTCGTTGGCCAGTTGGCGCAGGGTCTTGTCGATACGCTTGGGCTCGCCGCTGGAGCCGGAGGTGCACAGGCTCAGGTGGCACTGCTCGAGATCCAGTTCAGCGCCGGGCAGGGCAGGCTGCAGCAGATCGTTCAAGTGAACATCCGCGCTGTGATCGGTCAGCCATAGATCGACTTCATTCGACCAGCGCTGGCGGGTCTGCGCTTGCAGGTCCGAGGGCAACAGCACACTGACACCGGCGCGCCAGGCACCGAGCAGGGCGATGGCGAGGTCGGCGGCATCTTCCAGATGCACCGCCATGCGCCGCACGCCGCGAGCCTGCAGGCCGGCGGCAACGCTCAACGCCTGCTCACGCAATTGCGTGTGGTCGAGGGCCGGGGCGGCGCTGATCGCGCGCTCCGGCAGGGCCTTGAGCAACAGTTGCTCAAGTTTTATCCAGTTCATTTACGGCCTCTTACCCGTTGTCGTATCAGCCATTCAATGGCAAACATCAGGCCGATCAATCCATAGGAAATCAGGCCGGTGTACAACATCCACCAATGCAGCGGCGCCCACAGGGTCAGGAGCGCGGCGCACAAACCGTTGCAGAAGAAAAACACGCTCCAGGCCACGGTGACCTGGCGGGTGTAGCGGATGGCTTCGGGCGGCAGTTGCGGCTCGCGCAGCCGCGCCAGGCGCTCGACCATCGGCGGTCCGTATTTCAGGCTCAGGCTGAACAGCACCAGCATGAAGCCGCTGATCAGCACCGGATACCAGCGCAGCAACAGCGGACTGTCGAACAGCGCCAGCAGCAGGCAGAACCCGATCGCCACGCAGGCCATCCACAGGCTGCCGGGCTTGCGCTCGCCGGTCAGCGCACGCGCCAGCCACAACCCGCCCAGCAGCAGTCCGAACTGCCACGGGGCGAAGTGCTCCATGCCGAAATACACCGCAAAGGGGTACAGCAGGCCCGCCAGCAGCAGGCCGAGGCCGATCAATCGGCTCATGCGGCCGGTTGAACCAGACGGTAGACCGCCTCGACCACGTCACCGACGGTGCGCACCGACTTGAATTCTTCGGCGGCGATTTTCTTGCCGGTCTGGCGTTTGATGTGATCGATCAGGTCGACCGCGTCGATGCTGTCGATCTCCAGATCCTGATACAGGTTGGACTCCAGGCTGATCCGCGCCGGATCCAGTTCGAACAGCTCGACCAAGGCATCGCGCAGGGTGTTGAAAATGTCGTCACGAGTTTGCATGGTCCGGTCTCAAGCTGCCTGTTTTGCCGTGACGAACGCCGCAAGGCTCGCCACATTGGTGAAGTGGTTACGGGTGTCTTTGGCGTCGGCGTCGATCTTGATGCCGTATTTTTTCTGGATCGCCAGACCCAGCTCCAATGCGTCGACGGAGTCCAGGCCAAGGCCTTCGCCAAACAGCGTCTGCTCGTCGCCGATGTCGTTGACGCTGATGTCTTCTAGGCCCAGGGCATCGATGATCAGCAGTTTTATTTCACGGTGCAGATCGCTCATCTTCGGCGAGCTCCTTGATGTAGTAAGAGTGCAAATAATCATTGAGCTTGCGCGAGGCCTGCGGTGCCGGGCCTTGCGTGGCGAAAGTCTGTGGATCTATATCGGCCCCGACACGGAAACTGAAGTGCACGCGACGGCGGGGGATGCGATACCAGGGCTCGGCCTTGGTCAGGGTAGTCGGGCTGACCTTGATAACCACTGGCGTAAGGATTTTCGCACCACGCAGGGCAATCGCCGCAGCCCCCCGATGAAAGGCTGGCGCCTGACCGGGTTGAGTGCGCGTGCCCTCGGGGAAGATGATCAGGGTCTGGCCGTTTTGCAGGCACTCGGCGGCGGCATCGAGCATGTCCATGCTGCCGTCGTTGCTGATGTATTCGGTACGGCGCAGCGGGCCGCGGGTGAAGGGGTTTTCCCACAGGCTTTTCTTCACCACGCAATTGGCCTGGCGCACCAGGCCGATCAGGAACACCACGTCGATCAGCGACGGGTGGTTGGCGATGATCATCTGCCCCGGTCGGCCGAGGCGTTCGGCCCCTTGAATGTCGTAAGTCAGCACGCCGGTGCGGGCCATGAACCGCACAAAAAACCAGAACAGCCGACTGACGGTCTGCCGCGCGCGCTGACGATGCCTGAGCGCGTCACCCGGCAGACAGCCGAGCAGCGGAAATACCAGCAAGCGCAGGCACAGCCCGCCCAAGCCGAACAGGGTGAAACTGGCGGCGGTGGCCAGCAAGCGCCAGTAATAGGCGTCGCGGTTCTTCTCGGTCACGGGTTGCGTTGCCAGGTCCATACACGATTTTTCCAGGCATGTTGGCAATGGGTTTGCTGACCGAGCAGGGTGCGCAACAGATTCAGCGCGTGCGGCCAGTGCGCTTTGGACACAGCTTTCTGGCCGCTGTTCAGGGTCAGCCGCCAGTCGGTACCGGGAGTGAGCAGCAGACCCAGCGCATAAGGGAACGGCACGTCATCGACCCACTGCGAATAGGCCTCGGGCGGCTGTTCTTCGGTGATGATCAGCAACACCGCCGGCGCGCCTTCGTCGAGCAGGGCGGCGGCTTCGAGGATGCCGTGTTCCAGGCCATCGCCTGCGGCCGCCAGGGCCGTCATTTCGCTGGTTTCGCCGCGCATGATCGACCACAGACCGATGATCGCGTTGTGCACCGACAGGCTGAACTGGGTCGGCGACAACGGCTCGTCCTTGGCCAGATCACTGAGGATCTCGAAGGTGCGCGGGGTTTCGCCGTGTCGTGAAACAAACACCAGCGGCAGGTTCTCCCGTCCGTCGGCCAGCGGCCAGCCGACACTGAACGCCATCCGCGCCAGACGGCTGAGTCGTCGGCGCTGCATGGCTGGCAGAAACGACACATCGGGCGCGGCATCGCTGTCCGGGAGCACGACCGGTTGTCGGCTCCAGGCCTGCCACGCGTCCACGCTGTCGAGCCCCGGGGCCCACGCGCGCCATTGGGCGATGTTGAAGTTGATCACGGATGCTCATCCCGCCCCTGCGGGCTTTTATGACGCTTTGAGTCGCCAAGGCCGCGGCTGACTTGACGTGGCGCTTGGCGCCGGGTGGCGCGCATTATCCCGGTGCGACGAGTGTGTAGCAAATGTTGGTTACGTTTTGCGCAACGAAATGTACTGAGTGGTTCGTGGAAAAACTGTCAATTGGCCATTATCCAGATCGTGCGGGATTTGTCTGTCGGGCATATCAGCGCACTCGGGAGGTTTTTGCCCGCTGTGCCCGCTGATTTTTGCGCCTGACTCTGTAGTCCGCGTCGTTGAAGGTAGCGAAGCGCACGCACAGGCAACTACACTCGGTCATTCTTTGATACACGGAGGTTTTGTCATGCGGCGCGTGGTGTTCAATCAGAAAGGTGGCGTGGGCAAATCCAGCATTGCCTGCAATCTGGCGGCGGTGAGTGCCAGCGAGGGCTATCGCACGCTATTGGTCGACCTTGATGCCCAGGCCAACTCCACCCAGTATCTGACGGGGCTCACCGGCAATGACATTCCGATGGGCATTGCCGACTTCTTCAAGCAGACCCTGTCTTCCGGGCCGTTCTCGAAGAAAAACCAGGCCGACATCTACGAAACCCCGTTCGACAACCTGCACATCATCACCGCTACCGCTGAGCTGGCCGACCTGCAGCCCAAGCTTGAGGCCAAACACAAGATCAACAAGCTGCGCAAATTGCTCGATGAGCTGGACGGCGAATACGACCGGATTTATCTGGATACGCCGCCAGCACTGAATTTTTATGCGGTGTCGGCGTTGATCGCCGCCGATCGTGTGCTTATTCCCTTCGATTGCGACAGCTTCTCGCGCCAGGCGCTATACGGTCTACTGGCGGAGATCGAAGAGTTGAAGGAAGACCACAACGATGGTCTGGAAGTTGAAGGCATCGTGGTCAACCAGTTCCAGGCCCGGGCCAGCCTGCCGCAGCAGATCCTCGATGAGCTGATTGCCGAGGGCTTGCCGGTGCTGCCGGTGTATCTGACCAGCTCGGTGCGTATGCGCGAGTCGCACCAGGCCAGCACCCCGCTGATCCACCTCGACCCACGGCACAAACTGACGCAGCAGTTCGTCGAACTGCACAACCTGCTCGAAGACCACTGACCCCTGATCTATTCAGATCCCCTGTAGGCCTTCGCCTGCTCGCGATGGCATCCTGTCCGCGAGCACCTGAGTTGCCTGAAAAGACGCCATCGCGAGCAGGCGAAGGCCTACAATTGAATTTGTGTTGGGTCAGATGCCCTGGCTACGCAGCCACGCCAGCAACTGCGGCAACGGAAACGCCCCGCTCTGACGCGCCACTTCCCGACCGTTCTTGAACAGAATCAAACTCGGAATCGAACGAATCCCCAACTGCGCCGACAACTGCTGATTGGCTTCGCTGTCGAGCTTGGCCAGCCGGCACTTGCCCGCCAACTGCGCCGCCGCCTGCTCGAACACCGGCGCAAAAGACTTGCACGGCCCACACCAGTCCGCCCACACATCCACCAATAGCGGCAGATCGCCTTTGATCTGGCTGGCGTAGTCACCTTGCTTGAGTTCGAACGGCTTGCTCAACAGCACCGCGGATTTGCAGCGCCCGCATTTTGGCTGGTCGGCGAGGCGTTCGGCGGGGATGCGGTTGAGGCCGTTGCAGGCGGGGCAGGGGATCAGCAGTGGAGTGGTCATGAGAGAGGTCCAGGGAAGGGCGATAAACTCTAGTTGGAGACTTTTGCTCATATTTTCAATCATGCGGATTTCAATGTTGGATCTAGGCTGAATCGTACCGATGCAGACCGTTGGTCTGCATGGGTCTATCGCAAGTTGCGATAATTTTATTTTGTGATTAACTCCCCATAGCAGAATGCGATAAGGATGTTGCATGCATGTGTTCAGTGAAAAACCCATTCGAGAGGCCAAGGAGCAGTGGCCACAGGCAGCAAGCGCGCTAGCGCAATGGTTTCGTCTGGCAAGCAGGAGTTATCCAAAGGACTTTGCGGCAATGAAGTCGATATTTCCTGCCATCGACAAAGTGGGTGATCTCCACGTTTTCGACATTGGTGGCAACAAACTGAGGCTAATCGCTTTTGTCAGTTATCGGTCACAAAGGCTCTACATCAAGCATGTGCTCGACCACCGCGAATACGATCGGGGCAAATGGAAGGAGAGAAAGGTATGAGTAGTTTGATCAAGACAGTTGCCGAGCACTGGGAGTTTGTCTCTCCGTTGTTGCGCAAACCGAAAAATGAAGAGGATTACGACGCCTTGGTTCAGGCCGTCGACGAGATCCTTGAGATAACCGGTGATGATGGCTCGCATCCACTCGCGAGTCTGCTGGACATCATCAGTGACTGGATTGCCGAGTGGGATCGCACACACCATCCGATGGCCGATGCGAGCGGCGAAGAGGTCCTCGGCTACATGATGCGCGAACATGGTCTGACTCAAAGCGATCTGCCGGGTGTGGGTACTCAATCCGTTGTTTCAGAAATTCTGAACGGCAAGCGCAAATTGAACCTGCGGCAGGTTCGCTGGTTGGCCGACTACTTCAAGGTGCCTGTAGAGGTGTTCATCTAGTCTGCTTCAAGACGAACAACTGATCTCCAGATGCTTGCCCCACTCCGGCGGCCGCTCGGCATAACCCTCCATCCCCGGCTGCTCGTCGAACGGTTTGCTTAGCACCGCATGCAGCCGGCGCACCTCGGAGTAGTCGCCTTGTTCGGCGGCGTCGATGGCTTTTTGCGCCAGGTAGTTGCGCAGGATGTACAGCGGATTGACCGCGTGCATCCGTGTGCGGCGTTGTTCCTGATCGCTGTCACCATCGCGGGCAACCCGCGCCACGTAGCGCTCGCCCCAGGCATCGAAGCCTTTGATGTCGACGAAGTCATCGCGCAAGCGGGCGACAGCCTGTTCTGCTGACTCTTCGCCGAGATGGCGGAAGAACAGCGTGTAGTCGACGCCGCTGTTCTGCATCAGTTGCAGCAGGTCTTCGAGCAGTTTCTGGTCGTCATCTTCGGCGGTGGTGAAACCGAGGCGGCGGCGCATCAGGTCCAGGTAGTGCGCCTGGAACAGTGGCAGGTACAAGCCGAGGGCTTCGCGCAGGGCCTCGACGCTGATGAACGGTGTCAGGGCCTGGGCCAGTGCGCTGAGGTTCCACTGGCCGATCGGTACTTGATTGCTGAACGAGTAGCGGCCCTGATCATCCGAGTGGTTGCAGATGAAGTTGGCATCGAAATCGTCGAGGAAGGCGAACGGGCCGAAGTCGAAGGTGATGCCGAGGATCGACATGTTGTCGGTGTTCATCACCCCGTGGCAGAAGCCGTAGGCCTGCCACTTGGCGATCAGTTCAGCATTGCGCTCGACGATCTCGCGGAACATCGCCAGATACGGTTCCGGCTGCTCCAGGCATTCGGGGAAGTGCATCGCCAATACATGTTCGCCGAGCTGCTTCTGCTGCTCGGGACGCTTGGTGTAGTAGAAGTATTCGAAGTGGCCGAAGCGGATGTGGCTCGGTGCCAGACGCAGCACCATCGCTGCACGCTCCTGCTTCTCGCGCCACACCGGAGTGTCGGAGCCAATCACGCAGGCGGCACGTGAAGACGGGATGTTCAGCGCGTGCAGCGCCTCGGAGGCGAGAAACTCACGAATCGAAGAACGCAACACCGCGCGGCCATCGCCCATGCGCGAAAACGGCGTCTGCCCGGCGCCCTTCAGATGCAGGTCCCAGTGTTCGCCGGCGTTGTTGTAGACCTCGCCGAGCAGCAGCCCGCGACCATCACCCAGTTGCGGCGTGTAGCCGCCGAACTGGTGCCCGGAATAGACCATCGCCCGTGGCTCGGCATCGGCCCACAACTTGTGGCCGCCGAACAGCTCGGCAAATTCTTGAGTGTCAGCCGTTGTCGGGTCGAGATCGAGCAGGGCCAGCGCGGCGGGGCTGGCGACGACCAGACGCGGGTTGTCGATCGGCTCGGGCAGCACATGGGCGGAAAACGCATCACCCAGACGGGCGAAGCGGTTGTCGAAGGTCAGTTCGTCGAGGGCTTTCACGGGCCGGCTCCAGCAGAATGTCCGAGCATTCTGCTGGGATCAGACCGGTTAGTCGAGTTTGGCTGGCGGCGGCTCTTGCAGCGGCTTTTGCTCACCGCTGATCGGCACGATGGTTTTGTTCTCGTCCTCGATGGGCACCAACTTGTATTCCTGGCCATGAAGGTTTTTCAGGTACACCTCCATCTGCCGGAACGAGATGTTGATGTGCTGCTTCTTGAACTCGCGGTTGATGAAGCGGTTCACTTCGTCGATCACCGGGTTACGGTCGCCGAGGTCACGCACGTGCATGCGCAGTTCGTGATCGAGGGTGCTTTCGCCGAAGTTGAGGAAGTACACGTGCGGCTCGGGCTCTTTGAGCACGCGCGGGTTTTCCCGGGCAGCCTTGAGCAGCAGTTCCTTGACCAGATCGAGGTCGGAGCCGTAATCCACGCCCAGCTTCAAGGTGACGCGGGTGATGGTGTCGGTCAGCGACCAGTTGATCAGTTGCCCGGTGATGAACGTCTTGTTCGGGACAATGATGTCCTTGCGGTCGAAGTCGGTGATGGTCGTGGCGCGGATGCGGATCTTGCTCACCGTGCCCGACAGGTTGCCGATGGTGATGGTGTCGCCGATCCGCACCGGGCGTTCGAACAGGATCATGATGCCGGAGATGAAGTTGGCGAAGATCTCCTGCATACCGAAACCGAGGCCCACCGACAGCGCCGCCACCAGCCACTGCAGCTTGTCCCAGCTCACACCAAGGGTCGACAGGGCCGAGACGAAACCGACGCCGGCGATCACGTACGACAGCAGCGTGGTGGTCGCGTAGGCGCTGCCCTGGGCGAGATTGAGTTTCGACAGCACGAACACTTCCAGCAGACCCGGCAGGTTGCGCGCCAGGGCGAACGTGATGCCGATGATGATCAGCGCGCCGAGCATGTCGCCGATGCTGATCGGCACCATGCTCATGTTGGCGCCGGTGCCGCTGGTGTATTCGTAAAGGGTGATGTTGTCGAGGTACGAGAACACCGAAATCAGGTCGGCCCAGACCCAGTACAGCGCGGCGATGAAGCCGCCGAGCAGGGCCAGACGGATCAGGCGCAGGGACTGTTCGTTGACCTTTTCGATATCCAGCGTCGGCTCTTCGATCACCGCTTCGCCGTCGCCGGCCTCTTTGGCCGCCTGACGCTTGGCCAGGGCGCGCTGGTAGGCCAGACGCCGTGCGGCGACCGCCAAGCCACGGACGAAGGTGGCTTCGATCACCAGCCAGAACATCAGCAGGTACAGGGTGTTGATCAACCGGTCGCTGAGTTTCAGCGCGGTGTAGTAGTAGCCGAAGCACACCGCGACGAACAGGGCGATCGGCAGCAGGGTGAACATCACGCCGACGGCCTTGCGGAACAGCGAGGTGTTTTCGTGCGCCGGGCTGCTGATCAGCAGACGGCTGAGCAGCCACGCCATCAGGGCGTAGCAGGTCAATACCACCGGCATGCCGAGCACGTCGTCAGCCAGCGCCGCCGGTTGCAGCTCGGCGACGGCCACCACGGTCACCAGCGCCATCACCACCAGCCCGAGGCGACGGATCCAGCCCTGCAGGAACTCGACCTGCGGCTTGTCCCAGCGGAAATGCAACTCGGCCACGCCGCCCGGCGAGAGAATCCGGTAGGCGGTGTAGAACACCAGCCACGCCTGACCCATTTGCAGCAACGCCGCGCCCATGTTGGCGTTCTGCCCGCGGGCATCGATCTGCAGGGCCAGACCGCACAGGCCCAGACCCAGCGCCACCGGCATCGCCAGCAGAATGTTGATCAGGATCGCCTGCGGCGTGTGCCACTGGCTGTCACGCTTGAAGTGCCCGATGTCCTGGTGAACCTTGTTCAACCGCGCGTACAGCGCCTTGCGCCGCCACAGCAGAGCGCCGATCAGCAGGGCCAGTGGCAGGAACAGCAACGGGCGCTGGGTCAGGCCATCGGTCAGCTCGCTCAGGCTCGAGGCCAGCGGCAGGGTGTCGATCTGGCGTTTGAGTCGCTCCGGCACGCTGCGTATCCATTCAGCGTCCAGTGGCTTGTTGCTGGGAATCCAGAACATCTGCTCATCGAGGGTCGCGCGCAGGCTTTGTGCAGTGCTCAGCAGTTGCTTCTGGTTGAGCTGCAGGGTGATCGATTCGTTGAGCACCGCACTCAGTTCGCGATTCAGACGCTCCAGCAGGTCGGCGCGGGTGTTGGCCAGATCCAGCAAGCTTTTGCGCAGTTGCGGGGTGACCTGCTCCGGCGGTTGAGTGGAAAGCAGGTTGTCGACGTAGGTTGCCGGGTTGCTCAGCAGTTCGCGCTGCTGGCTGACTTCGAACTGATACAGGCGAATATCGGCGATCTGGTCCGCCAGATCGCGGTCGACCTTGAGTCGCGGCAGCGCCTGTTTCTGCTTATAGAGAATCTTCGACAGCAGCAGGCTGCCCTTGAGCACGTTGATCTGCTCGTCGAGAGCCGAGTCGCTCTGGGTCAGGCTGTCGAGTTGCTGTTTGGTCTGCAGGTTCTGCTGGGTGACTTCGTTGAGGCGGTCGGTGCTCTTGAGCAGGTAGTCGGAAAGCTTGAGGTTGGCGGCGCTTTCAGTGGCGAGCAGGCTGCTGCCGCCGGCCTTTTGCGCTTCGATCGATTGCTGGGTGACGGTTTCCTGCGACTGCGCCAGACGCTTCTGGTTGATCAGCGTCTGCAGTTCCTGGATCTCGCGGTCGAGGCGGTCGGCTTTCTCCGAGAGCAGGTCATGCTGGCTGTTGCCCAGATCCTGCAACTGGCTGTTGCCGGCCAGTTCCTGACGGCGCAGCGGGATCAACGCGTTCAGCGCGGCGAGTTCCGCATTCAGCTGGTCGCGCTGTTCGGCACTGACAGTCTTGCCGCTGTCCTTGCCGGACTTGAGGATGTTATTGATCTGCTGGATGCGCGTCTGGCTGGCGGAGATTTCCGCCTGCGCACGCTCGGGACGGGTCTGCGCGGTGATGATCAGGCTGTTGGCATCGGCCAGGGCTTTTTGCAGATCGCTTTGCTGGGTCGAGCGATCCGTGAGGATCTGCTCCAACTGCTGGATCGACTCTTTGCTGAAGCGCTGCGCCACCGGTACTACCGCCGTGGCCTTGAGGCGTGCCAGTTCGCGGGTGTTCTCGATGGTCTGCCGAGGGGCAGAGGCCAGTTGTTGCTTGAGGTCGATCAGTTTCTGGTCGTAATCACGCCGGCTGTTGAGCTGATTGAGCGTGGTTTGCAGGACCGTCTGCAGGCTCTTTTTATCGGCATCCGGCAGTTTGCTGTCGGCCAATTTGTCCAGGCTGGCCTGCACGGCTTCGCTGGATGGCGGTTCGGCGGCGTACAGCGGGCCGACGGAAAGACTCAGGCCCAGCAGGGCCGCAAAAAAGAAGGAGCGCAGGGTAGGCATAGAGACCGGTCAAGCAAGTGAGAGTGGACGCAGTTTAGAGGAAGAGCCCGGGGCCCGGGCGACTTCCTTCGGGGAATCTGACGCCCACTTTGCCGATCTTGTTCCCGTCCATGACCGCAACCGTCCAGTGGGTGTTGTTCCATTCCACCTGGTCACCCACGATCGGTGCGCCACCGACTTTGTGCGCAATGAACTCGCCCAGGGTCATGTCCGGATCGATGCCCTCGGCCGGCAACCCGTAAAGCGCTGCAACCGCTTTAAGCTGGGCGTTTCCTTCGAGCACGAAGTCGCCGAAGAAGCGCAGATCCAGACCGCGTTGCGGCGCCTGGCTGAACAGTTTTCCGAGCGCCGGCAAGTTGTGTTCATGGCCGATAACACACAGCAAATCATCGACTTCCAGCACCGTACTACCCGACGGATGGAGCAGTTGCTGACCACGAAACAGCGCGGCGATACGGGTGCCTTCGGGCATTTTCAGCTCGCGCAGGGGCGAACCGATGCACCATTTCTCCGCGCCGAGCTTGTAGACGAACAGCTCCCACTCACTGGTGATGTGCACTTCCAGCGCCGAACGGGAGATCGGCGCAGGCTCCGGCGGCACCGTCACCTTGAGCAGTTTGGCGACCCACGGCAGGCTTGTGCCCTGCACCAGCAGCGACACCAGCACGATGAAGAACGCGAGGTTGAAGTACAGCTGCGCATTCGGCAGCCCGGCCATCAACGGGAACACCGCGAGAATGATCGGCACCGCGCCGCGCAGGCCAACCCAGGAAATAAAGGCTTTCTCGCGGCCATGGAACGCCTTGAACGGCAGCAGGCCGACCAGCACCGACAGCGGCCGGGCGAACAGAATCATCCATAGCGCCAGACCGAGAGCGGGCAGGGCAATCGGCAGCAAATCATGCGGGGTGACCAGCAGTCCCAGCACGAGGAACATGCCGATCTGCGCCAGCCACGCCATGCCGTCGAGCATGTGCAGAATGCCGTGACGGCTGCGCACCGGGCGGTTGCCGATCACCAGACCGCACAGGTACACCGCGAGGAAGCCGCTGCCGTGCAGGGCGTTGGTCAAAGCGAACACCACCAGGCCGCCGGCGATCACCAGAATCGGGTACAGGCCGGTGGCGAGGTTGATCCGGTTGACCAGTTGCAGCATCAGCCAGCCGCCACCCAGACCGATCACGCCGCCGATGCCGAACTCGCGGATCAGGTGAGTCAGCAGGCTCCAGTGCAGGCCGGTCTGGCCGCTGGCGAGCATGTCGATCAGGGTCACGGTGAGGAACACCGCCATCGGGTCGTTGCTGCCGGATTCGATTTCCAGGCTGGCGGTCACCCGTTCGTTGAGGCCTTTGCCGCCGAGCAGCGAGAACACCGCGGCGGCGTCCGTGGAGCCGACGATGGCGCCGATCAGCAGGCCCTGAATCAGGTTCAGGTCGAACAGCCACGCCGCCGCCATGCCGGTCAGCCCGGTGGTGATCAGCACCCCGACCGTCGCCAGCGACAGCGCCGGCCACAAGGCCACACGGAAACTCGAAACCCGGGTACGCAAGCCACCGTCGAGGAGGATCACCGCCAGTGCGAGGTTGCCGACCAGATAGGCCGTCGGGTAGTTATCGAAAATGATCCCGCCGCCATCGACCCCGGCGGTCATGCCGACCGCGAGGATGATCACCAGAATGGGGATGCCGAGACGGGAGGAAAGTGAGCTGACAAGAATGCTCGCACCTACCAGCAACGCGCCGATCAAGAACAGGCTGTTGATGGTCGTCGCATTCAAAGGCAGTACTCCAGAAGCGTAAAGACGGGCACAAACTGACCATGCAGTCTGCGTGCCAGCGATTCTAACCTGTTGAAATGTGATGCTGTCAAAAAGGTTTTTGCGCCGGCGTGTTCGGAATTTTGGTTCGGCTGGGGATTGCTGCCCTCACCCTAACCCTCTCCCGGGGGGAGAGGGACTGACCGGGGGGGTCGTTCAAGCTGCACCGACCTGAGATATCGAGCCGAACTCAGGTCTTGAAGTGCATGAAGATCGGCTCCCTTTCCCCCTCGCCCCTTGGGGGAGAGGGCTGGGGTGAGGGGGTAGCTTTTGATCTTAAAGGCTAAACCGCCCAACCATATTGTTCAGGTCCAGCGCCAACCGCGACAGCTCGTTGCTCGCCGCACTGGTCTGATTCGCGCCGGTGGCCGATTGCACCGACAGGTCGCGGATGTTCACCAGGTTGCGATCCACTTCGCGGGCCACTTGCGCCTGCTCTTCGGCGGCGCTGGCGATCACCAGGTTGCGCTCGTTGATCTCGACGATCGCGGTGTTGATGGTGTCCAGCGACATCCCGGCGCCGCGGGCGATGTTCAGGGTCGATTCGGCGCGCTCGGTGCTGTTGCGCATCGAATCCACGGCGTGTTCGGTGCCGCTCTGGATGCTGCCGATCATGCGTTCGATTTCGCTGGTCGACTGCTGGGTACGATGCGCCAGGGCACGAACCTCATCGGCCACCACGGCAAAACCACGCCCGGCTTCACCGGCACGGGCCGCTTCAATCGCTGCGTTCAGGGCCAGCAGGTTGGTCTGATCGGCCAGGCCACGAATCACGTCCAGCACCTTGCCGATGTCGCGGGATTCATTCGCCAGATCACCGATCAGGCTCGCGGTACTCTGCACATCGGCGCTCATGCGTTCGATGGCGCTGACGGTTTCCTGCACCAGATCGCGGCCATCGCCCGCCGAGGTGGTGGCGTTCTTCGAGGCTTCCGAAGTGCTGACCGCGTTGCGGGCGACTTCTTCCACGGCGCTGGTCATTTCGTTGACGGCGGTGGCGGCCTGTTCGATTTCGTTGTTCTGCTGAGTCAGGCCACGGGCGCTTTCGTCGGTGACGCTGTTCAGCTCTTCCGCCGCAGACGCAAGCTGGGTGGCCGAGCCGGAGATGCGCTGCAAGGTGTCGCGCAGCTTCGATTGCATCTTGGCCATGGCCGCCAGCAGACGCCCGGCTTCGTCGCTGCCGTCGACGTGGATCGGCTGGGTCAGGTTGCCTTCGGCAATGGTTTCCGCCGCGTCCAGTGCTTTGGAGATCGGCTTGGTGATGCTGATGGTCAGCAGCCAGGCGAACAGGAAGGTCAGGCCGGTGGCGATCAGCAGAAGCGTCACGACCAGATTGAAGGACATCGAGTACTGGTTGGCTGCACCTTGATTCGTCTCGGCGATTTGCTGGGTGTTGATTTCAAGCAGGCGCGCCAGGGCGGTGTTCACCGCTTCCGAGTTACTCAGCAGGTCCGAGTTGAGCATCTGCCGCAGCTCATCGATCTGATTGTTGCGCGACAGGGTTTTCATCCGCTCTTCGAGTTGACGGTACTGAGCCAGGAGCTGCACGTACTGGTCGTAGGCCGCGCGCTCCTGCGGGCCATCGATCAATGGCTCATAGGCACGCTGAGCGTCGGCGATCTGCCGGTTGCGCAACTCGAACAGCTCGATGGTTTTCTGCTGCACGTCCGGTTCGCGGTTGATCAGCAACCGATACGACAGCACCCGTAGGCGCAGCGTCAGTTGAGTGAATTCATCAACGGCCTTGACCGATGGCACGCTGGCAGTGGCGATGTCTTCGCCAGCTGCACGGATTTTGCTCATCTGGTTCAAGGCGAACACGCCGAGAATCAGCATCAGGCCGCCGATCAGGGCGAAACCGGTGAACGCCCGGGGGGCGATATTCATATTGCGAAGGGACATGGCGCGGATACCAGAAAGGGCCGCATCCATGCGGGCTGAGACTGCTGTTGGATGACTTATCGGTCATACGACTAAAGTCTTGAGGCACTGTGCGTATTTGTCGCATATGGCCCCGGGCGACGAAGTGCAGGAACCAGATCGGCAGATCACAGTCTTTTAAACTCGCGAGAACGGTCGGCCGCCAGGAAAATCAAGGCCTTGCGCCGGTATAACCCTGGCATCCGCAGTGACTTTTCTTTATCGTACGCGCCCTTTGAAAAACGCCTGGAAGATCAAAATGTTGGAAGCATCCCTCAGCCAATTGGAACAGCTCGTCAGCGATCTGGTGCAACAGAACCAGACCCTTGCGCAAACCAACCAGACCCTGTCCACGGAACTTGCCCAGGCCAAGGATGAAAACGAAAGCCTGCAACTGAGCCTGATGGAACAGGAAGAGAAGCACGGCGCCACCGCAGCGCGCATCCAGGCTCTGGTTGATCGCGTCAACGCAGGTCCTGTCAGCGCATGAACCACGGCACCGCAGGGGTAAAAGTCATCTCCATTCTCGGGGAGGACTATTCGATCAAGGCACCGGCCGGGGAAGAACAGACCCTGCTGGACGCCGCACTGATGCTCAAGGCCGCCCTGGCCGACACCAAACGCAAATACCCGACGCTGATCGGTGACCGCTTGCTGGTGCTGGCTGCGATGAACCTGTGCTCGCAGCAGATCGAAATGAAGAAGCAGCATCAGCAAGAACTCGACCGTTACCAAGAGCAAGTCAGCGCCACGGTCGACACCATCGCCAAGACCATCAATCAGGGCTGATGGGGTTGCGCACAACCAAAGAATAGATTGTCGATCAGGTTGTATACAATCGGCACGGCTGTTGCATTGTTTCGGCCACTTATTCTTTGGGGGTGCTCCATGCAGTTGTGGCGACGCAGTATTCAATGGCAGCTGATTCTCAGCATGGGCACCGCCCTGCTGGTCAGTATCCTGATCGTGGTTGGCATTTATACCCTGGTGGTCAACCGCCTCGCCCAGAGCTATCTGGTCGAACAAGCGCTGCCGTCGAGCATCGAAGCGACGCGCAACGACATCGAACGCATCCTCGTCCAGCCGCTGACCGCCGCCAAGGATATTGCCAGCAACAGCATGGTCCGCGACTGGCTGGCTTCAGGTGAAGACAGCAGCAAAACAGCGGCCTTCGCGCAGTATCTGGAAGGCATCCGCGCCGAACATAAAGCGTTCACCGCTTTGATCATCGGCACCGAATCCAATCACTACATCACCGAAAAAGGCCTCGACCGTACCCTCAGTCGGGCCAAACCGGCGGACGCCTGGTTCTATTCCTTCCTCGACAGGAATCAGCCGCGCACCCTGAATATCGACAACGATGGCGCCACCGGAGAATTGGCGCTGTTCATCGACTTGAAGGTCGAGCAGGCCGGCAAAGTGGTCGGCGTCGCGGGGCTGGGCCTGAGCATGAAAGAGCTGTCGGAGCTGATCCACAATTTCAGCTTTGGCGAGCGCGGCAAGGTCTATCTCGTGCGTTCCGACGGTTTGATCCAGGTCCATCCCGAGGCGCGGTTCAGCGGCAAGCGCACCCTCACGGAGCAGATTGGCGCGTCGGCTGCGCAAGCGGTCATGGGTCAAAAAGTCGCCACCAACAGCTCGTTCCAGCGCGATGGCGAAGATTTCCTCGCCTTCAGCCTGCCACTGCGCGATCTGGGCTGGACGCTGGTGGCCGAAGTGCCGCAATCACAGATCTACGCCGAGGCCCGCAAGGCGATGTGGATGAGCGGCGGCATTGGTCTGGCTGTGGCGCTGGTGTGCCTGGCGCTGGTAGTTTGGCTGGCCCAGGGGCTGGTGCGACCGATTCGTCAGGTAACAGCCGCGCTGGTAGCAATCGGTAGCGGCGGTGGAGATTTGACCCATCGGTTAGATTCCAGCCGCGCCGATGAGCTGGGCGATCTGGCCCGGGGCTTCAACCGTTTCCTCGACAGCCAGCGCGGGCTGATTGGCGAAGTGCTGACCACCAGCGAGCGCTTGCGCACGGCGGTCGGCCAAGTGGCGAAAGTGGTGGAAAACACCGCCGAACGCTCCGGGCGCCAGCAGGAAATGACCGACATGGTCGCCACGGCGGTGCACGAGATGGGCCTGACCGTGCAGGAAATCGCGCAGAACGCCGGCAACGCCGCGCTGGCCTCGCAAACCGCGCGGGATGAAGCGCTGCAGGCACGGGAAGTGGTCGGCGGCTCGATCCGTCATATAGAAAGCATGTCCGATGAGATCGGCGTGGCGGCGGGCGCGGTGGGTGAGCTGGCGCATCAGGTGGCGTCGATCGATTCGGTGCTGGCGGTGATTCGCGGGGTATCCGAGCAGACCAACTTGCTGGCGCTCAACGCGGCGATTGAAGCGGCGCGCGCCGGAGATATGGGGCGCGGGTTTGCCGTGGTGGCGGATGAAGTGCGCACCTTGGCGCGCAGGACTCAGACGTCCACCGACGAGATTCAGCAAATGATCGGCAGCCTCAAGCAAGGCGCCGAGAATGCCGTGTCATCAATGCGCACCGGGCAGGCGGCGACCGGTACCGGGGTTGAATCGAGTCAGCGTACTGGCGCGTCGTTGACCGCGATTACCGGGCAGGTCGAGCGCATCAGCGACATGAACCATCAGGTTGCGACCGCGACGGAAGAACAGTCGGCGGTGACTGAAGAGATCAACCGCAACGTGCAGGGAATTTCCGATCTGGCCCGGGCCACGGCGGGCGAGGTGCGGGCGTGTCGCGAGGATTGTCAGATGTTGCAGCGGTTGGCGGATGATCTGGCAAGGCAGATGGGTGGGTTCAAGCTGAGCTAAAGGATCAAGATCAAAAGATCGCAGCCTTCGGCAGCTCCTACATGGGAATGCGTTCCCTGTAGGAGCTGCCGAAGGCTGCGATCTTTTGCTTTTAGAACCACCCATCCCGCATCGCCAGGCACGTATCATCCCGCGCCTCCAGCAACGCCAATTCATGATGACAACCCGGCACTTCCCACGTCAGGAAGTACCGCGCTGCCTGCAACTTGCCCTTATAGAAGTCAGCATCCGCCGCATTGCCCTTGGCCAAACCTTCCTCGGCGCGAATCGCCTGCTCCAGCCAGCGCCAGCCAATCACCGTGTGCCCGAACACCTTCAGGTACAGCGCCGAATTCGCCAGGCTGCTATTGACCTTGCCCTGCGCCAGATCGGTCAGCAGGCCGATGGTGACTGTTTGCAAGCGAGCCACCAGTTGCTCCAGTGGCTCACGCAGTGCGGTCAGCGATTCATACGCGATCGCGCGCTCGGCGGTGTTGGCGATCAGACGGATCAGTTGCTTCAAGCCGGCGCCGCCGTTCTGCGCCAGTTTGCGCCCAAGCAAGTCCAGCGACTGGATACCGTGGGTGCCTTCGTGGATCGGGTTCAGGCGGTTGTCGCGGTAATACTGCTCCACCGGGTATTCGCGGGTGTAACCGTGACCGCCGAGAATCTGGATCGCCAGTTCGTTGGCCTTCAGGCAGAACTCCGACGGCCAGGATTTGACGATCGGCGTCAGCAAGTCCAGCAGCTCGTGGGCCTGTTTGCGCTCGGCTTCGGTTTCCAGCGTGGTGGTGTCATCGAACAAGCGTGCCGCGTACAACCCGAGATCAAATGCCCCTTCGACGTAGGACTTTTGCGTCAGCAGCATGCGTCTTACGTCGGCGTGCTGAATGATCGCCACCGGCGCGGTGCTCGGATCCTTACTGTCCGGCACTCGACCCTGCGGGCGTTCGCGGGCGTATTCCAGCGAGTACAGGTAACCGGCGTAACCGAGCATCACCGCGCCCATGCCAACGCCGATCCGCGCCTCGTTCATCATCTGGAACATGTAGCTCAAGCCATGATGCGGCTTGCCCACCAGATAGCCGACACACTCGCCGTTATCGCCGAAGTTCAGCGCGGTGGAGGTGGTGCCACGCCAGCCCATCTTGTGAAACAAGCCGGCCAGCAGCACATCGTTGCGCTGGCCGAGGCTGCCGTCAGCGTTGACCAGAAACTTCGGCACGATGAACAGCGAAATACCTTTCACCCCCGGCGGCGCGTCCGGCAGCTTGGCCAGGACCATGTGCACGATGTTTTCCGACAGCGGATGATCGCCGCCGGAAATGAAGATCTTGTTGCCCTTGAGCCGATAAGTGCCGTCGGACGCAGGTTCAGCGCGGGTACGAATATCCGACAGCGATGAGCCGGCGTGCGGTTCGGTCAGGGCCATGGTGCCGAAGAAGCGCCCGTCGATCATCGGTTGCAGGAAGCGCTGTTTCTGCTCGTCGCTGCCAAAGCTTCCGATCAGGTTGGCCGCGCCCATGGTCAGGAACGGGTAGGAAGTGGTCGCCGCGTTCGCCGCTTGAAAGTGCGCGAAGCAGGCTTGCGACAGCAGCGTCGGCAGTTGCATGCCACCGGCTTCGAAGCTGCGCGCGGCGTTGAGGAAGCCGGCCTCGAGGAACGCCTCCACCGCCGGTTTGACTTCGGGAATCAGCATCGCCTGACCGTTCTCGTAGCGCGGCTCGTTCTCGTCGCCCTTGCGGTTGTGCGGCGCGAAGTATTTCTCGGCGATGCTGCGCGCAGTGCCGATCGCCGCGTCGAAGGTCTCGCGGTTGTGCTCGGCAAACCGCTCACGCCGGGTCAGGCCCTCGGCATCGAGGACTTCGTACAGCTCGAAAGCCAGATTACGGGAACTGAGCAACGTCTCGGACATGGCGGCCTACCTGAAATTTGGGGTTGGGCCGAGTCTAGGCTGCCTGATAAAGGTTGAATACGATGATTGATGACGGTGATGTTGGGGCCCATCAAGAACTTTGCAAACACCAAAACCACTGTGGGAGCTGGCTTGCCAGCGATGGCGGCAGATCAGTTAGCATTAATGCTGGCTGACACATCGCTATCGCTGGCAAGCCAGCTCCCACAGGGTCTTGCGTACCGGGCAGCCATTGCGGCTGCCCGGGTATCGGTATTAACCGATAGTCATCAGGCTGGCATTACCACCCGCCGCCGCCGTGTTGACGCTCAATGCCCGCTCGATCACCAGACGCTCCAGCGCAATGTTGGTCTCGCCCTGGGACAGGCCCTGAACCCCGACAATCGCACCGGCACGCTTGGCAATCTGCTGGCACACGCCACGCAACTGGTCGGAATGGCCGTGATGCAGCACCGCATCAAACACCACTTCGTCCTTGTGCCAGTCGGCGACCCGTTTGATCCGCGCCTGGACGTCCTTCGGCAGGCGTGCGAACAATGCCTTGCTGATGTCGGTCTCCGGCCATACCGCCGAACCGCCGACAGCCAAGACCGCCGCCAGTTGGGTCAGCAGATCGCCTTCGACGTCGGCCAGGCACAGCACGTGTTCACGCGGCAGGATCGCGTAGCTGTTCTTCTCGCCGGTCGGGCCGGCCAGCACACGGGTGATGCCGCTTTGCGACTGGGCGGCGTACTGCACGCACAGGGCGCTCAGTTCGGCGTACTGGTTGCTCTCGGCCCAGGCCTTGAAGGCGTTCAGCGGTTTGCTCATGGCATCACGCAGACGCACGTCGGGGGCGACGAGCGCATCACCGCGCGCGAAGGATTGTTCGATGGCGTCAGTAGGACGCGTCGACAGCAAACGGTACAGGTACAGCGGACCACCGGCCTTCGGACCAGTACCCGACAGGCCTTCGCCGCCGAACGGCTGCACGCCGACCACGGCACCGACGATGTTGCGGTTGACGTAGACATTACCGGCGTTGACGTTGTCGATCACCTTGGCGATGGTCTCGTCGATGCGGGTGTGTACGCCGAGGGTCAGGCCATAACCGGAGGCATTGATCTGGCCGATCAACTGGTCGATGTCCTTGCGCTTGTAGCGCACCACGTGCAGCACCGGGCCGAAGATCTCGCGTTGCAGTTCGTCGAAGCTTTCCAGCTCGATCAGGGTCGGCATGACGAAGGTGCCGCGTTTGACTTCCTCGCTGTCGGCAATAGCCACCTGGTACACGCTGCGACCTTTATCGCGCATGGCCTGGATGTGCTTGTCGATACCGGCCTTGGCTTCGGCGTCGATCACCGGGCCAATGTCCACGGACAGACGTTCAGGGTTGCCGAGACGGCTTTCCGCCATCGCGCCCTTGAGCATTTCGATGACACGGTCCGCGGAATCTTCCTGCAGGCACAGCACGCGCAGGGCCGAGCAACGCTGACCGGCGCTGTCGAAGGCCGAGGACACCACGTCGATCACCACTTGTTCGGTCAGTGCCGAAGAGTCGACGATCATCGCGTTCTGGCCACCGGTTTCGGCGATCAGCGGAATCGGACGGCCCTGGCTGTCGAGGCGACCGGCGATGTTGCGCTGCAGCAGACGCGCGACTTCGGTGGAACCGGTGAACATCACGCCTTTGACGCGCTCGTCACCGACCAGACCGGCACCGACGGTTTCACCGCGACCCGGCAGCAGTTGCAGCACGCCTTCGGGAATCCCGGCTTCCAGCAGCAAACGTACGGCTTGCGCGGCAACCAGCGGGGTTTGCTCGGCCGGTTTGGCCAATACCGGGTTACCGGCCGCCAGTGCCGCAGCGACTTGGCCGCTGAAGATTGCCAGCGGGAAGTTCCACGGGCTGATGCACACCACCGGGCCCAGTGGGCGGTGGGCGTCGTTGCTGAAATCGTTGCGTGCCTGCACCGCGTAATAACGCAGGAAGTCGACGGCTTCGCGGACTTCGGCGATGGCGTTGGCGAAGGTCTTGCCGGCTTCGCGAGCCAGCAGACCCATCAGCGGCTGGATCTCGCCTTCCATCAAGTCAGCGGCACGCTCCAGAATCGCCGCGCGCTCGGCCGGCGGGGTGGCCTGCCAGATCGGTGCAGCGTTGAGGGCGCACTGGATGGCGTTGTCGACGTCCTCGACGGTGGCTTCCTGAACGTGACCGACCACATCACGATGGTCTGCCGGGTTCAGTACTGGCGCAGGCGTTTCGTTGCTGGAAGCGCAACCGAGCATCGGCGCGGCTTTCCAGTTGTTGTGCGCAGTGGCGAGCAGGGCGCAGGACAGCGAGGCCAGACGATGTTCGTTGGCCATGTCGATACCGGCGGAGTTGGCGCGCTCGGCGCCGTACAGGTCACGCGGCAGCGGAATGCGTGGGTGCGGCAGGCCGAAACCACCTTCTACGGTCGCCATCTGCTCGATCTGCGCCACCGGATCGGCCACCAGCTCCTGAATCGAAATCGACTGGTCGGCGATGCGGTTGACGAACGAGGTGTTCGCGCCGTTTTCCAGCAGACGACGTACCAGGTACGCCAGCAGGGTTTCGTGGGTGCCGACCGGTGCGTACACGCGGCACGGACGGTTCAGCTTGCCTTCGGAAACTTTACCTACAACCTGCTCGTAGAGCGGTTCGCCCATGCCGTGCAGGCACTGGAATTCGTACTGGCCCGGGTAATAGTTCTGACCGGCAATGTGATAAATCGCCGACAGGGTGTGGGCGTTGTGCGTGGCGAATTGCGGGTAGATGACTTCCGGCACCGACAGCAGTTTGCGGGCGCAGGCGATGTAGGAAACGTCGGTGTACACCTTGCGGGTGTACACCGGATAGCCTTCCAGGCCTTCGACCTGGGCGCGCTTGATTTCGCTGTCCCAGTACGCGCCTTTCACCAGACGGATCATCAGGCGATGACGGCTGCGGCGGGCCAGATCGATCACGTAGTCGATCACGTATGGGCAACGCTTCTGGTAGGCCTGGATGACGAAACCGATGCCGTTCCAACCGGTCAGTTGCGGCTCGAAGCACAGGCGTTCGAGCAGATCCAGCGACAGTTCCAAGCGGTCGGCTTCTTCGGCGTCGATGTTCAGGCCGATGTCGTATTGCTTGGCCAGCAGGGTCAGCGACAGCAGGCGCGGGTACAGCTCGTCCATCACACGCTCGTACTGGGCGCGGCTGTAACGCGGGTGCAGGGCCGACAGCTTGATCGAGATGCCCGGGCCTTCATAAATCCCACGGCCGTGGGAGGCTTTGCCGATGGAGTGGATGGCTTGTTCGTACGATGCCAGGTACTTCTGCGCGTCGTGTTCGGTGAGTGCCGCTTCACCGAGCATGTCGTAGGAATAGCGGAAGCCCTTGGCTTCGAATTTGCTCGCGTTGGCCAAGGCTTCGGCGATGGTTTCGCCGGTGACGAACTGCTCGCCCATCAGACGCATGGCCATGTCGACGCCCTTGCGGATCATCGGCTCGCCGCTTTTGCCGATGATGCGGCTCAGCGACGAGGTCAGGCCGGCTTCGTTGTGGGTCGATACCAGTTTGCCGGTCAGCAGCAGGCCCCAAGTGGCCGCGTTGACGAACAGCGACGGGCTGTTGCCCAGGTGTGGCTGCCAGTTGCCGGTGCTGATCTTGTCGCGGATCAGCGCATCGCGAGTGCCTTTGTCCGGGATACGCAGCAGTGCTTCGGCCAGGCACATCAGTGCCACGCCTTCCTGGGACGACAGGGAAAATTCCTGCAGCAGACCCTGAACAATGCCTGCACGACCGCCGGCACTTTTCTGGTTACGCAGTTTTTCCGCGATGGTCGCGGCGAGTTTGTTGGTGGCCTCGGCCATCGGAGCCGGCAGGCGCGCCTGCTCGATCAGCATCGGCACCACTTCCGGCTCGGGGCGACGGTAAGCGGCGGTGATCGATGCGCGCAGTACCGATTGCGGCAGGATGCTTTCAGCAAATTCGAGGAAGCACTGGTGGGCGTGATCGGTATGGACTTCGCCAGCGTCATCGCTGTCCTTGGCGGTCAAACCATTCAGCTCGGTCAGGGTTGCACCACCCTCGAGTTTTTCCAGGTAATTGAAAATTGCCTGCTTGATCAACCAGTGCGGCGTGCGATCAATCGAGGTCGCGGCAGCCTTCAGGCGCTCGCGGGTCGGGTCATCGAGTTTGACCCCAAGGGTGGTGGTAGCCATATTTTTATCCTCATGGTTGCCACAGTTGCGTGGCATCAGCTGGCGGCAAGATTAGCCGCGCGCCGAAAGAGGTGCAACCGGGTGCAACCCTTTTTTTGTCGGAAAAATAAGCAGTTCATCAGGAAATATTTTCTGGTACGAAAGTGCCGCTCTTGCTTGGTGCTTTTACTTCTAGCGGAGCGCCGTGACTGCGCTAAAAAGGAGCAAAAACGGCGTATTTATCGGTATATCCGACTAGGTGCAACTTAATCGCCAGAAACTGGTTGCACCTTTTTTACTTTGTTGCATAGCATTCGCGCCCAAGGTGCAACCGGGAATACCCGGTGCATCGGCTGGTGGCTTTCCTGGGGAAACATCAGTCCTAAATGCGCGGGATCCCGATTCGTCTGCCAAACGTCGTCGTTTGAGCGCGAGCAATCACCGCTGCAACATAAAAACAAAGCCAGGGCGTAACTTAATGAGCGTAAGCAATCCAACACTGATCACGTTCGTGATCTACATCGCAGCAATGGTGCTGATCGGCTTCATGGCCTATCGCTCCACCAACAACCTTTCTGACTACATTCTTGGCGGCCGCAGCCTCGGCAGCGTGGTAACGGCGTTGTCTGCCGGTGCTTCCGACATGAGCGGCTGGTTGCTGATGGGCCTGCCGGGTGCCATCTACATGTCCGGTCTGTCCGAAAGCTGGATCGCCATCGGCCTGATCGTCGGCGCCTACCTGAACTGGCTGTTCGTCGCCGGCCGTCTGCGTGTGCAGACCGAGCACAACGGTGATGCGCTGACCCTGCCGGACTACTTCTCCAGCCGTTTCGAAGACAAGAGCGGCCTGCTGCGCATCATTTCGGCGGTGGTGATTCTGGTGTTCTTCACCATTTACTGCGCTTCCGGCATCGTTGCTGGCGCCCGTCTGTTCGAAAGCACTTTTGGCATGTCCTACGAGACGGCGCTGTGGGCCGGTGCTGCGGCGACGATTGCCTACACCTTTGTCGGCGGTTTCCTCGCGGTGAGCTGGACTGACACCGTACAAGCCACACTGATGATCTTCGCCCTGCTGCTGACGCCGATCATCGTGCTGCTGGCCACCGGTGGCGTCGACACCACGTTCCTCGCCATCGAAGCCCAGGATCCAAGCAACTTCGACATGCTCAAGGGCACCACTTTCATCGGCATCATCTCGCTGATGGGCTGGGGTCTGGGTTACTTTGGTCAACCGCACATCCTCGCGCGCTTCATGGCTGCTGACTCGGTGAAGTCGATTGCCAACGCCCGTCGCATCTCCATGACCTGGATGATCCTGTGTCTGGGCGGCACCGTCGCCGTGGGCTTCTTCGGTATTGCCTACTTCTCGGCGCACCCGGAAGTGGCCGGTCCGGTGACCGAGAACCACGAGCGGGTATTCATCGAGCTGGCGAAAATCCTCTTCAACCCGTGGGTGGCCGGTGTCCTGTTGTCGGCGATTCTCGCCGCTGTGATGAGCACCCTGAGCTGCCAGTTGCTGGTGTGCTCGAGCGCCCTGACCGAAGACTTCTACAAAACCTTCCTGCGCAAATCCGCTTCCCAGGTGGAACTGGTGTGGGTCGGTCGCGCGATGGTATTGCTGGTGGCGCTGATCGCTATCGCCATGGCCGCCAACCCGGAAAACCGCGTACTGGGCCTGGTGTCCTACGCCTGGGCCGGTTTCGGTGCCGCGTTCGGCCCAGTGGTGCTGATCTCGGTGATCTGGAAAGACATGACCCGCAACGGCGCACTGGCCGGCATCCTGGTCGGCGCGATCACCGTGGTGGTGTGGAAGCATTTCGAGGTGATGGGTCTGTACGAAATCATCCCGGGCTTCATCTTCGCCAGTCTGGCGATCTACATCGTCAGCAAAATGGGCGAGCCAACCAAAGGCATGGTGCAGCGCTTCGAAGCGGCGGAAAAAGATTTCCACCTGAACAAGTGACGCACTGAGCTGCGGCTCACAGAAAAACGGCCCGTTTCCTATAAGGAGGCGGGCCGTTTTTTATGTCTGTGATTTCTCAAGAACATGGAGAACCCTGTGGGAGCTGGCTTGCCAGCGATGGCGGTGTGTCAGTGAGCGAATAAGTTGAATGTGCCGGCCTCATCGCTGGCAAGCCAGCTCCCACAGGTTCAGCAATGAGTTTCAGAGATGTGTCTGTAGTCGAAAACGTCGATTTCTGAAGGGGCTTTCGACAGCAAAAGTAGGGCAAATCTGATTTTTCTGTCACCCACCCAACATCCCTTGCCCCTCATGCAGAATCGCCCGCCCTCATTCTGCAGAGACACACCGGATGTTCGCGCCTGCCAATCAACCGCGTTTCACGTTGACCTTCGAAGGCGCCCAATTTGATCTCAAAGTCCTTGAGTTCACGGGCAAGGAAGCCATCAGCCAACCCTTTCGTTTCGAGCTGGAACTGGTCAGTGAACGACCGGATCTGGACCTCGAAAGCCTGTTGCACCGTCAGGCGTTTCTGAGTTTCGAGGCCGATGGCGGCGGTATCCACGGCCAGATTTATCGGGTCGGGCAGGGGGATTCCGGGAAACGTCTGACACGCTATCACCTGAGCCTTGTGCCGCGTCTGACTTACCTCGGCCACCGCACCAATCAGCGGATTTTTCAGCATCAGACGGTGCCGCAGATCGTTGCGCGCATCCTCAAGGATCACGCTATCCTGCGCGATGCCTTCGAGTTTCGCCTCGGCAGTGACTACCCGGTGCGTGAATATTGCGTGCAGTACGCCGAGAGTGATCTGGCGTTCATTCAGCGCCTGTGTGCCGAGGTCGGCATTCATTACCATTTTCAGCACAGTCCCGACGGGCATGTGCTGGTGTTCGGCGACGATCAGACGGTGTTCCCGCGCCTGGCCGAACCAACGCTGTACTTGCCGGGCAGCGGCATGGCGTCTGCGGCGCCGGCCATCCAGCGCTTCAATGTCCGGGTGGAAACCCGCACCAGCGTGGTCACCCGGCGTGACTACAACTTTGAAAAGCCGCGCCTGCAACTGCAAAACCGCAGCGAAAGCGAGCAACGTCCGGTGCTCGAGGATTATCACTTTCCCGGCCAGTTCAACGACCGGGAGACCGGCAAGCACCTGGCGCAGCGCGCGCTTGAGCGACATGTCGCCGACTACCGTCAGGCTGAGGGCGTCAGCGACGTATCCGCACTGGTTTGCGGACATTTCCTGCAACTGACCGAGCATCCGCGACAGGACTGGAATGACCTGTGGCTGCTCACCGCCATCGAGCACCATGGGCGACAGCCGCAAGTGCTGGAGGAATCGGTCACCAGCGATGGGGAAGCATTCCAGGGTTACCGTAATACCTTTCTTGCCACGCCGTGGGACGTGTTCTTCCGCCCGGCTCTCGGCCCGGAAAAACCACGGATGCTCGGCTATCAACCTGCCGTCGTCACCGGGCCGCAGGACACGGAAATTCACTGTGACGAGTACGGTCGGGTCAAGGTGCAACTGGCCTGGGATCGCGATGGCGAATTGAATGAGCATTCCAGTTGCTGGCTGCGTGTCGCCACGGGTTGGGCCCATGACCATTACGGCAGCGTGCTGATCCCGCGGGTCGGGATGGAGGTTCTGGTCGGTTTCATCGACGCCGATGCCGACAAACCGTTGGTCATGGGCTGTTTGCCGAATGCCGCGACCCCAGTGCCGCTGGACCTGCCGGCAGACAAGACCCGCAGCATCTTCCGCAGCCAGAGCAGTCCGGGTGGCGGCGGTTACAACGAATTGCGCATCGAGGACAAACAGGGCGCCGAAGAAATCTACCTGCGCGCCCAGCGCAACTGGACCCAGCATGTGCTGCATGACCAACAACTGCAGGTCGACAACCAGCGCAGCGTCGTCGTCACGGGCCTGGCGAAACATGAGTTGAAGGCTGACGAGCAGCGCATCACCCACGGCCAGCGCCAGACCGAAGTGAAGCAGGACGATCACCTGACGGTTGCGGGTGACCGGCATATTCGGGTGAGCAATCAGGCGACCAGCGCCAGCGCGCAAATTCACCTCAGTGCCGGCCAGCAAGTGGTGATCGACGGCGGCGCGAGCGCGACCATTCAGGCCGGCGGGCAGTGGATCAACATCGGCCCCGGCGGGATCTTCAGCAGCGTACCCATCCAGGTCGGTGGCGCGCCGATGGCTGCGATGAGCGCGGCACCGAGTGTGCCGGGACTGCCGGCGAAACTTGCAGCGGCACCGGCGGCCATGCTCACCGCCGCACAAATCATGAGCTTCAAAGGTGATGCGCCATTCTGCGAAGAGTGTGAGCGTTGCAAGGACGGTGTCTGTGCGGCCTGAGTGCCTGACGCCTTCAGCGTGGCTGGCGCGTGAGCCGCTGAAACCTGCGGAGCAACTGTTCGCGATTTTCAGTAATGCCAGCGACGCCAGGCCTCCGTTGGTTGCACCGAGCCCGATCTGGGCGGACACGATCTACGCCGAGTGGGACGCGGTGATGCCCTTCGTGGGAATTGTCGCGGCGGGCAGTGAGCTTCTCGATTGGGTGGCCTCTACCGAGTCTCGCGACTGGGGTTGGCTGGCAGTGTCTTCCGCGAGCCTTGAAGTGCTGGTCGAGCACTTTCGCAGCCTGACTCAAGTGCTGATGCCGGACGGCACAGCGGTGTTTTTTCGGTTTTGGGATGGGCGGTTTATGTTGCCGATCTTGCAGTCCGATGCAGTGGATGCGGCGCAGCTGTTGCCGGTGATTTCACGTGCACTCATCAATGGCCAGGCCTTGGATGTCGGGGGGCGGGCGCAGGTATCGGGGTGTGTGTTTCCTTGGTGGAAAGTGCCTGAACCGGTGTTGGCTTCGGCGGGGGATGAAGTCCGCACAGGCAATGCGGTGCAATGGCTAAGCGAGGAGCTTCCCGCATTGTTCGAGGGTTTTCCCGAGCCTGTGCTGCGCTGCAAGGTCGGGCGGTTTTTTCAGATTTCAACGTCGGAAGAATCGTCGCAATCGGCATTGGTGGAGTATTTGCTGGCAGAACTGGAGTGAGTTTTCCGGGCGAAGGCTTCGGACGTTTCCTTCGAGTTGCGGCGGCTTTCATGAACTGGTGGGCGTTGGGTAGCAGGGATAGTCTTGCATTGTCACCGCAGATGCGGCGACAGGGTGTAGGAGCCCTGATACTAGAAGAGCGCATAAACGTCGTCGCCCGGTTTGCGGCAGTCTATGTGCGTCCGTAAGATCATTTGCGGCGGTTATGCGCGGGCATGCTTCGGCGTGGCCGAGTTCTCTGGTCTCGGTTCTCCTACCCCGCGCATGGCTGCCACCCAAACCTGTAGGAGGGAGATGGTGGAAGCTCATTTCACTACTAGAGGTTCAATAGATGACAGCGCTGAAACCCGACCCACCCTACGAAAAAATCATCCCCCATCCCGACGCCCGCTTCATGGCCCTGACCGGCAACTGCAGCGACATGCCCACCCTGTTCATCGACACCCAAGTCCCCCTCGACATCCTCATGGACGCCGCCAACCACCGCATCCGCGCCGTGATTCAGGTGCTGGAAAACATGTGCATGCGCGGCTCGGTCGAGTGCGACTCGATCATCCTCAGCGACTTCGCCATGCTCTGCGCCATTCCGCTGCGTGACGGCTGCGATGTGCTGGATGTGATCGGCAAACGCTTGAGCGCGATGCCTTAACGTCACAATTATGAATAGATCCTTCCAGCCTCTATCGATGGAAGGATCACTAGCCTGCTGAGAAGAATTTAGTTCTGCAGATACTGATCTTGTGACTTGATAAAGGCGTCGAATGCAGGGGAGTTGTAAATTTCAAGGCAAGAATAGAACACGATATTTTTTCCAGATTGCTTGCTGGTTGAAGAAGTCTTGGCGTAAGCATCCGCCACGTATTTCTCTGTTTCCACATAGGGATCATGGATGACTTCAAGCGTGTCTTCGTTCTGCAATATCGCGTGTTGTCCCTTGCCCATTACGGAGTAAGCGCCAATAGCGAGGCCGAGATCCGATTTGATATCTGATTCACTCTTGAATTGATTTGATATGCAGTTGGCGAGGCCGTAATTCTTCAATGAAACTCTTGCGGTGGTTAGATCTGCTTCACTTGAGAAGGCATTTACAGATGCGCCAAGAATGCCTACCGCAATGAATAGCTGGAATTTCATCCCTTTAGCTCCCAGAAATTGATTTTTTCGAGTTTTACGTCTGGCCGATCATAAGTGTGGCTATTCGGGCGATGGTAGTCGCTGTTGTCTCCGGTGGAGCTACCGTTCCACAAGGTCGCATGACCGGTCGCGTCGGTCCACCCGGTGATTTCCATAATAATCACGCCTTTCTTGCCATTGATGAAGTCAGCCTCACTGAGTTTCAATTCATGATCCGGAGCCCCCCAATTGTGTTTCAGGAAGGCAAGGAAATCTGCGACCTTCATGATGTACGGGAGTTGGTCTGCGCCGGCAAGGCGATAGATGGATTTGCTGGGAATGATCGTTCCTTTCGGGATTTTGTAGCCGCCATAGTTAAATCCTCTACTTATTCTAAGGGCGCAAGCGTTCGCGTAAGCATCAGGCTTTTCTGCTCTGGCCGCTTCGACATTACCTCCAACCAGTGCATAAACATCAATCGAGTTTTTGAGGCCGACCTCTGCGTAGGCAGTCCATAGGGTGCTGAATTTTGGTCTTTTGACAACTATGTTTGAGGTTACGCCACCGGCACTGATATTGAGCCGAGCCACTAGACTTCTCCTTCCATGTCGAAGAATTCACCTTGAAAAGCGTTTGGAATGATCGCTATGCCTTTTGCCCCCACCGTCCCGGTCAGTTTTTTTTCTGTCGTACCGCTGATCGTTACAGCCACGGTCTCTCCCGGTAAATAGCCGGAAGTTTTCACATGAATATTCAAGTCGCAATAGAAGCGCGATATCGAATCGACGGGTGTCTGGTTTTCTCCATACGAGAACGTTATGCGCTGGATGCTCTTCGGTTCAGGGATCAAAGGGACGATGGGAGAAAAGCTCGCAGCGCTATGTTCCCCGCCACCAAAGACAGAGGATTGAGCAAAGAGAACAGTGTTGGATTTTGGCGGGCAGCCACACGCGACATAGTCGCCCTCAAGTGCAACCAGGCCAGCCGGTAAAGTGATTGTTCGTGGGCCGACAGCTACGATGGGACCTTTGCCTGGAGGGCATACAGGACAACTTGCCATGTGGCCGATGGATGAAGTGCTCACCGCGTAATCAATGTTGATTCCAACGTTTCCTTCCAGAACCACACCACCAGTTGATGTAGGCGCGCCGATTCCGACCACTTTCCTTCCCATGTAAATTTCCCTCTTTACAAGTTTTCAGTGGAGCGGATATTCGCACTCCCTTCGCTCGTGAGACGACGGTTATCCTGAGGGAGATGTTTCTTTATGTTGCTCATAGAGTTGCGGGAGACCGCCCAAAACTACCGCAGGTGCTGGAAAACATGTGCATGCGCGGCTCGGTCGAATGCGACTCGATCATCCTCAGCGACTTCGCCATGCTCTGCGCCATTCCGCTGCGTGACGGCTGCGATGTGCTGGATGTCATCGGCAAGCGCCTCGGCAACCTGTCCCTTTAAGCCTGAGAGCGTTTTTGTGGCGAGGGAGCTTGCTCCCGCTCGGCTGCGTAGCAGCCGCAACCCGGTTGTCGCGGTGTCAGATGAAATGGGGGATTGAGATGCTGGGGCCGCTTCGCAGCCCATCGGGGATGAATCCCCTCGCCACAAGGCAAGGGCAAAAGATCGCAGCCTTCGGCAGCTCCTACAGGGGGGAACGCCAATCCCGTGTAGGAGCTGCGTGACGGCTGCGATCTTTGCTGTTGAGGCCCGCTCGGCCGCCAACCCCTGACTTGCCGCCCGGTAAAAGGTAAACTTTGCGCCCTTCGCAGGAGCAGCCATGAATTATCGTCACGCCTTCCATGCCGGCAATCACGCCGATGTGTTCAAACACCTGACCTTGACCCGCCTCATCGCCCTGATGTCGCGCAAGGAGCAGCCGTTTGCCTATCTCGACACGCACGCCGGTATCGGTCTGTATGACCTGCAGGGCGATCAGGCCAACCGTACCGGCGAATACCTGGAAGGCATCGCGCGGTTGTGGGATCAGCCGGATCTGCCGGCGCTGACCGCCGATTACATGAAGGTGCTGCACGAGATGAACCCGGATGGCCAGTTGCGTTACTACCCGGGTTCGCCGGAGCTGGCGCGGCGTCTGACCCGGCCGCAGGACCGGGTGATGCTCAACGAGAAGCACCCGCAAGACGGCGTGCTGCTCAAGGACAACATGGCCGGTGATCGTCGGGTCAAGGTGCATCTGGGCGAGGGCTGGCATGTGGCGCGGGCGATGTTGCCGGTGCAGGAGAAGCGTGCGGTGATGTTGATCGATCCGCCGTTCGAGCAGCTTGATGAGATGCAAAAGTGTGCGGCGTCGCTGAAAGAAGCGATTGGCCGCATGCGTCAAACCGTGGCGGCGATCTGGTACCCGGTGAAGGATCAGCGTGCGTTGCGCCGGTTCTATCAGGATCTGGCCGGTACCGGCGCGCCGAAGTTGCTGCGCGTGGAGCTGCTGGTGCATCCGCTGGATACGCCGAACAGCTTGAACGGCTCCGGGATGGCGATTGCCAATCCGCCGTGGGGGCTGGAGGAAGAATTGCGTGAACTGCTGCCGTGGTTGTCGAAGAAGCTTGGGCAGACTCAGGGTGGGTGGCAGATGGATTGGTTGATTGCTGAAAGCTGAGTCGCAGAACTTGTGGCGAGGGAGCTTGCTCCCGCTCGGCTGCGCAGCAGTCGTAAAATCGGAGAGCCGGTTCTTCCTGAAGAACGCGTTCACCAGTTTTGGGGGCGCTTCGCACCCCAGCGGGAGCAAGCTCCCTCGCCACAGTTTTAAGTCAGTTACCCGCCAGACTCGCTGGCATGCACACACCGGTGCCGCCAATCCCGCAATAACCCTCAGGGTTCTTCGCCAGATACTGCTGGTGATACGCCTCAGCGAAGTACACGGTCGGCGCCTGCTCGATCTCGGTGCTGATGTCGCCCAGACCCGCCTTCGACAGTTCAGCCTGATACACCGCCTTGCTCTTGAGCGCCGCGTCCAGTTGCTCAGGCGAGGTGGCGTAGATCACCGAACGGTACTGAGTGCCGATGTCGTTGCCCTGGCGCATGCCCTGCGTAGGGTTGTGCAGTTCCCAGAACATCGCCAGCAGCTCTTCATAGCTGACCTTGGCCTTGTCATACACCACCAGCACCACTTCGGCGTGGCCGGTCAGGCCCGAGCAGACTTCTTCGTAGGTCGGGTTCGGCGTGTAGCCGCCGGCGTAGCCGACCACCGTGCTGACCACACCTTCGCGCTGCCAGAAGCGGCGTTCAGCGCCCCAGAAGCAACCCAGACCGAAAATGGCGAAGTCGACGTCCTGGAAGAACGGGCCGAGCAATGGGGTTTCTTCGAAGACGAAGTGCTTCTCAGGCAGGGTCATCGCGGTTTCGCGGCCGGGCAGAGCTTGATCTTTGGTCGGTAGCACGTTTTTGTTCACCAGAATTTCCGAGCGCAGAACCATGATCGTTCCTCTCAGTCAGGATGGGATGTAAAAAGTCAGACCGCCAGTGTGCCCAATGATGCCCGTTTAATCACTACCCAAAATGTGCGGGTACTCGCCCCCACTGTAGGAGTGAGCCTGCTCGCGATAGCGGTAGGTCGACCAGCTTATTTGTTACTGAAATACCGCTATCGCGAGCAGGCTCACTCCTACAAGGGATCAGCGGTGTTTTTAGAGGCAGAGCGGCCCGCGCGGGTAGCGCTTGAGCGCCTGGATCAGCTCGGCGCCGGGGATCGGCCGGTCGAACAGATAGCCCTGGCCGACGTCGCAGCGGTGGCGACGCAGGAACGCCAGTTGCTCGGCGGTCTCGATGCCTTCGGCCACGACTTTGAGTTTCAGGTTGTGGGCCATGGCGATCACCGCGGAGGTGATTTCCATGTCGTCCTGGTTGTCGGGGATTTCGTGGATGAAGCTTCGATCGATCTTGATGATGTCGATCGGGAATTTCTTCAGGTAGCTGAGCGACGAATAACCGGTACCGAAATCGTCCATGGCCAGGGTCAGGCCCAGGCGCTTGAGCTGGTCGAGCTGCAAGTGCGTGTCTTCGGTGGCTTCCAGCAGCAGTCCTTCGGTCAGCTCCAGTTCGAGCAGATTGGCCGGCAGCGCTTCTTCCTTGAGGATGTTGGCGATGGACGCGACCAGATCCGGGTCGGAGAACTGCTTCGGCGAGAGGTTGATCGCCACTTGCAGATTGCCCAGGCCAGCGGCGGTCAGGGCCTTGCTCATGCGGCAGGCCTGGCGCGCAATCCACTTGCCGATCGGGATGATCAGGCCGGTTTCTTCGGCGACGCTGATGAACTGGTCCGGGCGGATCATGCCGCGCTCCGGGTGGTTCCAGCGCAGCAGCGCTTCCATGCCCAGCAGGCGCCCGCTGCGCAGGCACAGCTTGGGCTGGTAGAACACGTCCAGCTCGTTCTGGGTCAGGGCGCGGCGCAGGTTGTTCTCGACGAACAGCTTGTAACTGGCCTCGGCGTTGAGTGCTTCGGTGAACACCTGGACCTGATGTTTGCCGTTAGCCTTGGCCTTATGCAGGGCCAGCCCGGCGTTGCGCATCAGAGTCTGCGGATCGCGGCCGTGCAGCGGCGCGCAAGCCAGGCCTACGGAGCCGGTGACGCTGATCAACTGGTTGTCGACGAACATCGGTTTGTCGAGGGTTGCCAGCAGTTGGTTGGCGATCTGTTGGCCGGTGGCGAGGTCGGTGTCGTCGAGCAGTACCGCAAATTCATTACTGGCGAAGCGCGCGAGGCTGCCGCTCGGGCTCAGACTGTTGCGCAGACGCCGGGCCAGGCTGATCAACAGTTTGTCGCCGGTCTGGTGACCGAGGCTGTCGTTGATCCGCTTGAAGTTGTCGATGTCCACCAGCAGCAGGCTGATTGGGGTGTCGCTATCGCGGGCGAAGCGTTCGTCCAGATTGCGGATAAACGCCGGGCGGTTGCCGAGGTTAGTCAGGTTGTCGGTGTACGCCAGACGTTCGATGCGCTGCTGCGCCAGTTTGGTCTGGGTGATGTCTTCGTAGATGCCGATGTAGTGCGTCAGCTCGCGGTTGTCGCCATACACCTTGGAGATCGACAACTGGCCCCAGTACGGTTCGAGGTTTTTCCGACGGCTCTTGAATTCGCCCTGCCAGCTGTTGCTCTTGGCCAGCGCCGAGGGCGCGTCGAACAGCAGCTCGCTGAGGTTCTCCAGGGCCGGGAGTTCCGACAGACGCTGGCCGTGGACTTCCTCGGTGGAGTACTGGGTAATCGCGGTGAAGCTTGGGTTGACGTACTCGACCACGCCGTCGCAATTGACCAGCAGAAAGGCGTTGGCACTTTGCTCGACCGCACGCTGGAACAGGTGCAGGGCGCTGGTGGCGGTGCGCCGGTTGTGGTTGTTGATGACCTGGGCGAACTGGTCGGCCAGCTCACCGGCAAAGGCGATTTCGTCGGACTGCCAGGCGCGGGTGACGCCGGTCTGCTCCAGGCACAGCACGCCGACCACCTGGCCGTCGACGCGGATACTGGCGTCGAGCATGGCGTTGACGTCGCGCGGGCGCAGGGCTTCGGCCATCTCGCGGGTGCGCGGGTCGCGCATCGCATTGTGCGCGTCGATGGCGCGGCTGCCGTGCAGCGCTTCCATGTAGTCGGGGAAGCCGCTGATGTCGATCACCTCGGGCAGGATGTATTCCTGCGTCGCGCGGTGATACGCGGAAATCGGCACCAGCAGATTGCCTTCGAGGTTCCACAGGCTGGCGCAGTCGATTTCATAGATATCGCAGGCGCAGCGGGTGATCAGTTCGGCGGCTTCCTGCAGCGAGTTGTGGCTGCTGTAGCGCTGGCGGGCCAGCAGCAGAATCAGATCCTGCTGGGCGCGCACCCGATCGAGGTGCTGCAGTTGTTCCTGCTGGGCGCGCTGGTTCAGTTCGAGGGCAATCTGCAGGCGTGAATTCTGGGTTTCGAGGTCGACGGACGGCAGCGCGGGGGCTTCGTCGAACACGTTGTCGACCGCCAGCAGATAACCGCGCAACAGGTGCCGATTGTGCTGTTTGTAGGCTTCGCCGAGTTCGAGGATGCTCAGCACGCCAGCGGCGGTGTGCAGGGTGTAGCGCACCAGATAATGCGGGCCGTCGCGCAGTTGTTGCTGGATGGCGTCGTGCAACTGATAGCGCGCTTCGGGCTCCATCAGGCTGGCATACGGTGAGCCGACCAGTGCACAGAGCTCGACGGCCGGCTGGCCGAACTGGCGTTCGCAGTTGGGGTCAAGAAACAGCATCGCCCAGCTGGCTTCATTCAAGCGCTCGAAACGCAGCATGCCGAGCCGCGAGGGCACAGGCAACTGCGTCACTACCTCGGCCGCCATACGGCTGGCGGCATCGGGTTGGCTCTTCATGAAGGAACTCGCTTGGAAATATGCTGAACGCGCCGGGCTCTCGCCCTCTTTACTGTTGCCTGCGGCAAGGTTGCATCATTGCGGCACCGACTGACAAGAGAGATGAAGGCCAAGTGCTATAAGAATATGTCGGCTGCTCGGGGCATTTCTCCAGTGGGGGATTGAAAAGAGCAAAAGATCGCAGCCTGCGGCAGCTCCTACAGGGGATGCATACCGATGTAGGAGCTGCCACAGGTTGCGATCTTTTAAGATTTCAACGTAATTTCAGGCTGATCGATTGCAGCTGCTTGCCATCCCGGTCATGGTAATTGACCAAAATATGATCAGTCTCAACCACCACATGTGCGAAGTTGTCCTCGCTGACCACCGCACTGGTCAACTCATGTTGATAATCGCCCGCGGCCGTGCGCGCGAGCGGTTGATCGAGGATGAACGTCGACGCCTTGGCATAGGGCAACAGCTTGCTGTTGCACAGCGGCGAGGAAACGATGGTGTGGACTTCGAAATCCGGGTCTTCACTATGCGTCAGGCGCGAGGTCAGCGAGCCATGCACATCGCCCGAGACAAACACGACATTTTTGATGCCTCGGGTGCGGATGGTTTCCAGCAGGCGCAGGCGCTGCTCCGGGAAGGCTTTCCACGCATCGTCGCCGTGCAGTTTGCGATCCGGGTAAAACATCACGCTGGTGACCACGAATTTAACCCGTGCCTTGCTGGTGCTCAGCCAGGCGACCAAGGCCTGTTCCTGCTCGCTGTCCAGGATGCGTCGATCATCAGCAGCCAGGTTGCGCCGAGTACGGCTATCAGTGACAAACCATTCAATATCGCCATCGCTGAACTGATACCAGTAATGCGCCAGTTTCGAATGATTAATCTCGCCATCAACGGTTAGTTCATGCGCCGGACTATGACTGGCTTGATACAACTCATACGCCGCCATTGCATTGCGATATAACTCATGATCGGACTTGCTGGCGTTAGCCGGCCAGTTGTCTTCAATTTCGTGATCGTCGAGGATCATGTAAGTCGAAGTGCCGGACATCAGTCGCTGAATATTCGGTTGCGAGAACGCCGCGCGATATTTATCGAGGATGTCCTGGTATTCGCGATCCGGGGCAATCAGGTTGAGGTCGTCGACATAGATCTGGTCTCCGGTCATCAGGGTAGCGCTGATCGGCGGCTCGGCGCCTTCGATCAACTGATTGATCGAGGCGAATATGCGGTCGCCAACTTGGGGCAGGGAAGCAATGCCGGCGGTCATGCGCAGGTAGCGACAGGAGCCGATGATGTAAGCGCGTGGCTGCACGGCGTCGCTGACGCGGGTGCGAAAGCGGTAGATCTCGCGCGGCCATTGCAAAGGCAATTCGGCGATGCTTTCGACGGTATGCACCGGGCTCATGGGACTGAACCAGCCCGTCTGGTATTCGTACTCACAATGACTGTCCAGTTCATTCAAAGAGAAGACGTGGCAGAGATCGCGTAATGCACTCAAACGGGCAAAACGGCCCCTTGACCATTGTGTGCTGCCCGGTTTTCGATAACGCAGGCCGGCAAATACCGTGGCATTGTTTTGCGAGTCGCCGCGCATGAAGATGCGTGCATGATTAGTTGTTACATGGCCAATAATCGGGCCGACAGTTGGTTTTAACATGTTCGAATCCATTCGAATTGATTACTTGAATGACGGTTGGTTTAAACAAGTTGTTCGTTTAACTTGTGGCGCCAAGGTTAGTTGTCGGTGGATAAAAAATATCGGCACAAAGTGGACTGGACTCGTGGCTTAAGTAGACCGACGTTGTAGGAATAAAGGCGTTGTAACTTTTCTGCGGGCAAAAAAAGCCCCGCCAAACTGACGGGGTTGAGGTACGAGCGTGTGGCACTCGAAAACGTGGAACGCGATCGGCCCTCCGTTGCCGGAGGGCCGAACGCTTTACAGCAGGATGGTGCGGATGTCGCCCAGCAGGCTGCCCAGACGCTGGGTGAAGCGTGCAGCAGCAGCGCCGTTGATCACGCGGTGATCGTAGGACAGCGACAGTGGCAGCATCAGTTTCGGCTGGAAGGCTTTGCCGTCCCAGACTGGCTGGATGGTTGCCTTGGAAACACCGAGGATCGCCACTTCCGGCGCGTTGACGATCGGCGTGAAGCCGGTGCCGCCAATGTGGCCAAGACTGGAAATGGTGAAGCAGGCGCCTTGCATCTCGTCCGAAGAGAGCTTCTTGGTGCGGGCTTTTTCAGCCAGCGAAGCCGCTTCTGCAGCCAGTTGCAGCAGGCTCTTCTGGTCGACGTTCTTGATCACCGGGACCAGCAGGCCATCCGGGGTGTCGACCGCGAAGCCGATATTGACGTACTTCTTGCGAATGATCGCCTTGCCGCTTGGCGCCAGCGAACTGTTGAAGTCCGGCAGTTCCTTGAGCAGGTGCGCACAGGTCTTGAGCAGCAGCGGCAGGATGGTCAGCTTGACGCCGGCCTTCTCTGCGACGGCTTTCTGCGCAACGCGGAACGCTTCCAGCTCGGTGATGTCCGCCGAGTCGAATTGCGTCACGTGCGGCACGTTCAGCCAGCTGCGGTGCAGGTTGGCAGCGCCGACCTGCATCAGGCGGGTCATCGGCACTTCTTCGATTTCACCGAAGCGGCTGAAGTCCACGACCGGGATCGGCGGGATGCCCGCGCCACCGGTTGCGCCGCCAGCAGCCGGCGCTTCCTTGGCCTTCTGCATCATCGCCTTGACGTAAACCTGCACGTCTTCCTTGAGGATGCGACCGTGCGGACCGCTGGCGCCAACAGCGCTCAGCTCGACGCCGAACTCACGGGCCAGTTGACGCACGGCCGGGCCGGCGTGAACTTTGGCACCAGGCTTGGCCGGAGCAGCAGCCGGAGCGGCAGCAGCAGGTGCAGCGGCAGCCGGAGCCGCAGCGGCTGGTGCCGGAGCGCTTGGCGCAGCGGCGGCAGCTGGAGCCGGGGCAGCAGCAGGGGCTGCGCCTTTGACTTTCAGCTTGAGGATCAGGTCGCCAGTGCCGACTTCGTCGTCCAGCTTGATGGAAATGCTTTCCACCACGCCAGCGGCAGGCGATGGAATTTCCATGCTCGCCTTGTCGGATTCCAGGGTGATCAGCGACTGGTCGGCTTCAACGCTGTCGCCAGCCTTGACCAACACTTCGATGATCTTGGCCTTGCCGGCCGAACCGATGTCCGGAACATGGATGTCCTGAACGCTGTCAGCCACTGGAGCAGTCGGGGCTGCCGCAGGAGCAGGCGCAGCGGTAGCGGCTGGCGCAGCAGCCTGAGCCGGAGCGGCCGCAGCAGGGGCCGCAGCACCTGCCACTTCCAGATCCAGAATCAGGTCGCCGGTGCCGACTTCGTCGTTGAGCTTGACGCTGATGGCCTTGACCACGCCCGCGGCAGGCGACGGGATTTCCATGCTGGCCTTGTCGGATTCCAGGGTGATCAGCGATTGATCAGCTTCGACGGTGTCGCCGACCTTGACCTGGATCTCGATGATCTGCGCCTTGCCCGAGGAACCGATGTCCGGCACGTGCACTTGCTGCACCGAAGCGGCAGCAGGGGCAGCGGCTGGCGCAGGAGCAGCGGCAGCAGGCGCGGCAGCCGGTTTGGCTTCAGCTTTTGCCGCCGGTGCAGCGGCAGGCGCAGGAGCCGCTTGCGCGGCGCCCTCGACTTCCAGCTCAAGCAGTTCGTCGCCTTCTTTCAGACGGTCGCCCAGCTTCACTTTCAGGCTTTTGATGACGCCGGCTTTCGGGGCCGGCACTTCCATACTGGCCTTGTCCGATTCCAGGGTCAGGATGCTCTGGTCGGCTTCGATACGGTCGCCGACCTTCACAAACAGTTCAATTACTTCACCTTCACCGCTGCCGATGTCAGGTACGCGAATGAGTTCGCTCACAAAATGTCTCCTCAGCAGTCCAGTGGGTTGCGTTTTTCCGGGTCGATACCGAACTTGACGATGGCCTCGGCCACCACTTTAGGTTCGATATCACCACGGTCAGCCAGTGCTTCCAGGGCTGCCAACACCACGAAATGACGGTCGACTTCGAAGAAATGACGCAGTTTCTTGCGGCTGTCGCTGCGGCCGAAACCGTCGGTGCCCAGGACTTTGAATTCCTTGGACGGTACCCACTGACGGATCTGCTCGGCGAACAGCTTCATGTAGTCGGTAGAGGCAATGACCGGCCCCTTACGGCCGCTCAGGCACTCTTCAACGTAGCTCTGCTTGGGCTTCTGGCCAGGCTTCAGACGGTTGCTGCGCTCTACGGCCAGGCCGTCGCGACGCAGTTCGTTGAAGCTGGTGACGCTCCATACGTCAGCGCCGATGTTGAACTCTTCACGCAGGATCTTCGCCGCTTCACGCACTTCACGCAGGATGGTGCCGGAGCCCATCAGCTGTACATGGTGCGCTGCATCGCGGGTGTCTTCTTCGAGCAGGTACATGCCTTTCTTGATGCCTTCTTCGGCACCGGCCGGCATGGCTGGCTGCTGGTACGACTCGTTCATCACGGTGATGTAGTAGAAGATGTCCTGTTGTTCTTCGGTCATCTTCTTCATGCAGTCCTGAATTATCACAGCCTGA